>CAVSAI010000028.1:0-48592 GCA_963725825.1 Candidatus Aminicenantota bacterium | reverse complement strand
ATTGGCACCGTTCTTGCCTCTATATAGGTCTCTTTCGAAGAACAAGGAGCGGTGCCAATGAAGACCAAACTCGCCCTCACGGCCCTGGCCATCTGCCTTATCCTGACCGGGCCGGTCGGGGCTTCCGAAGCCATCTGGGAAGTGCTCGTGCCGGCTGGACTTCAGCCTTCGGCCTTCGCCCTTCCGGATCCTCTCCCGGAACCCGCTCTCGTCTCCATGGAGATCCTGGCCGTGGAGCCCGCCCTGGCGCTCTCCCCGCAGATGGCCATCCCGCCGCGCATCCCGGGGTTCGGCCCGATCGTCCGTCCCGGCAAGGCCCTTTTCGACGCCAACCTCGTTCTCATGGTCGGCCTGAACGTCGCCGATTATTTCTCGACCCGCCAGGCCCTCAAGTACCCGGGCCTCACGGAGACCAATCCCCTGATGAAGCCCTTCGTCAAGAGCCCGGCCGCCTTCGCCGCAGTCAAGTTCGGCACGACGGCCTTGTCTTATCTGAGCATGAAGGCCATCTTCAAGCGGAACAGGACCGTCGCCTGGGTCTTGACGACTGCCAGCAACGTCCTTCTCTCTTATGTCGTGGCCAACAACTTCCGCCTGATCCAGGGAGCGCGGGCCCGCTGAGGCCGGAGCGAGCCTTGAACGTCTTTCTCCAGCGCTACCTGGGGCTCGATGAGGAGCGGGAGTTTGCCAAGCCCGCCGGCTTCCCGACCCTCAAGGCCCTGGAAAAAGACTACATCGGGTTCCTGCTTGAGATCACCGACCAGAACAGGGCCGAGGTCTCCCGGATCCTGGCCATCTCCCGTTCGACCCTCTATCACAAGATCCGCCGCTATCGGATCGGAGGCGACGACGGGGATCCCCTCACCGCTTAGGGCCTCGAGGCCATTCGTCCCGGGCCCCTACTTGAGCCGCGCCCCGGCGGCCGCCCAGTCGATGGCCTTGAAGAAGGCCTCGATGTAGTCGGCGCGCTTGAGCCCGTAATCGAGCATGAAGGCGTGCTCGAAGACGTCCATGACCAGGAGCGGCCGGCACCCGGCCGGGTGGCCGGCGTCGTGCTCGTTGATCCAGAAGTTGATCAGCCGGCCGTTGGTCGCGTCCTCGTACAGGACGACCCAGCCGACGCCTCGCATCGCGCCGGTCGCGCGGAAGTCCTTCTCCCAGGATTCGACGTCGTCGTATTGCTCGGCCATGCGCCGCGCGAGCTTGCTTGCCCGATCGAGCGGCGCCTTGCCGCCGAGGTTCTCGAAGTAGAGCTCGTGCAGCCGCATGCCGTCGAACTCCCAGCCGAGACGGCGCTTGAGCTCCGCGTATTCGGGGCTCCCCGTCCTCCCGTCCTTGGCCATGAGCCCGAGGATGTCGAGGACCTTGTTGGTGTTGGCGACGTAGCCCTGGTAGAGCGTGAAGTGGTTCTTGAGCAGCGTCTCGCTGAACCCAGGGGTGCCAATGAGCTTGGTATAGTCTTTGGGCGTATAGTTCATGTTTCGTCCCTCCCTTCCCTAAAATCCTATCAGGTTGATAGGATTTGGGCAAGACCCGGCCCCGGACCCGCGCTATTTCGCGGCGGGCTTTTCGGCGGGCTCTCCGTCCCCGGCCAACCCGACCTTCAGACGGATCTCGTCTTCGAGCTCCCCGGCCAGCTTCTTGTTCTCTTTCAGGAGCTTCTTGACGTTTTCGCGGCCCTGGCCGAGGCGCTCGCCCTTGTACGAGTACCAGGTCCCGGTCTTCTCGAGGAGCCCGGTGTCGAATCCGACGTCGACGAGGTCGCCCTCCTTGGAGATGCCCTCGCCGAAGATGATGTCGAACTGGGCTTCGCGGAAGGGCGGGGCCATCTTGTTCTTGACGATCTTGACCTTGGCCCGGTTGCCGACGACGCTCTCGCCGTCCTTGATGACGGACAGCCGGCGCACGTCGACCCTCAGGGAGGCGTAGAACTTCAAGGCCCGGCCTCCCGTCGTCGTCTCGGGGTTGCCGATAAAGACGCCGATCTTCTCACGGAGCTGATTGATGAAGATGAAGCAGGTCTTCGAGCGGGCGACGATGGCCGTCAGCTTGCGCAGGGCTTGGGACATCAGGCGGGCCTGGAGTCCCATGTGGGCGTCACCCATCTCGCCCTCGAGCTCGGCCTTGGGGACCAGGGCGGCCACGGAATCGACGACGATGACATCGACCGCGCCGCTGCGGACGAGGACCTCGGCGATCTCCAGGGCTTGTTCCCCGAAATCGGGCTGGGAGATGAGAAGGTTGTCGATATCGATCCCGATCTGGGCGGCGTACGACGGCGAGAGGGCGTGCTCGGCGTCGATGAAGGCCGCCTGACCGCCGCGCTTCTGGGCCTCGGAGATAACATGGAGGGCCAGGGTCGTCTTGCCGGTGGCCTCGGGTCCGTAGATCTCGATGACCCGCCCGCGGGGAAAGCCGCCGATGCCCAGGGCCAGATCGAAGGAGATCGAGCCGGTCGGGATGGCTTCGACGGGGACCGCCGCCCCCTTCTGGCCGAGCTTCATGATCGAGCCTTTGCCGAACTGCTTCTCGATCTGTGACAGCGCGGCATCGATGGCCTTGTGGCGGGAGTCCTGCCGTTCGCTGGTTTCGACGTCCTTCGCGGGGACGCTTTCGCGGCCCGTGTCTTTTTTCACCATGTCCGTTTGCTCCTTGTCGATCTCTTTCTTGGCCACCGTCTCCCTCCCCCAACCATCAGAGTTTACCCGGATTGGCCCGGGCTTTCAACCTGGACGATTCCAGGGCCGTTCGCGCGGCCATTGGTTTTTCTTGTCTTGTGGAGAAATCCGGCGTTTTCATGAATGGTCATCGCGGGAAGCCGTTGAACATCAGGTCATAATCATCGATCAGGCCCTGGTCGGCAAAGCTGAAATAGCGGTTGCTGCCGACGATGATGTGATCGAGGACCTTGACCTGGACGACCCGGGCGGCGAAGACGAGGTCCCGGGTGACCTCCCGGTCGCAGAGGGACGGCTCGGGATCGCCGGAGGGGTGGTTGTGGGCGAAGATGAGCGCCGAGGCCTCGTAGCGCAGGGCGTCCTTGATGACTTCCCGGGGATAGACGGCGCTCGAATCGACCGTCCCCTCGAACAGGGTCTTCTCCTCGATGACCTGGTTCTTGGGATCGAGGAAGATGACCTTGAACCGCTCCTTCTTCAGGTCGCGCAGGGCGTGGCAGAGGTAGTCATAAACCTCCTGGGACGAATGACAGACCGGCCGGCTCATCATCTTGTCTTTGAGGAAGCGGCGGGAGACCTCGTGGATGAGCTTCAGGCCGAAGACGTTCCGGGCGCCGATGCCCGGGATGCGCTGCAGATCTTCGGGATGGGCCTCGAGGACGCCGCCGAAGGTCTTGAATTCCCTGAGGGCCTCGCGGGCCGGCCGCTTGCAGTCCCTCCGGGGCGTGCCGAGGGTCAGGAGCAACTCGACGATCTCATAGTCCAGGAAGGCGGCCAGTCCCCCGTTAAGGAACTTTTGCCTGAGGCGGTCGCGGTGCCCTCCCCTGTCCGGGGCCCCGCCTTCCGGCCCGACCGGTCGTTCGTTCATGGCGTCCTGTTAATAGTGACGCCGCTGCGGCCGACTTTTTCGCACTTTCTATAAGATTATTTTGTGCCTCTGCGTTCTTTCCGGGGAGGTCCAAATGAGGCAGCGAAGGTTATCGCCCCGAAGTCCCCGTGAGGGAAGGGGGACCCGCCGGAGGCGGGGGAAACCGTTTACGAAGGTTTCCGGGGCGCGGGGAAGCGAGGGGCGATACCTGAGCAAAGCCGAAGCATGGACCTCTCCCGGAATCGAAGGCACGACCGCTTTAATCTTTGTACAGGAGGTCGATGAGCGGCTTGAAGACCTTCTCGACGATGTGGCGCTTGACCTTGAGGGACGGGGTCAGCTCCGTATCGGCGTCGAAGTCGCGATCGAGGAGGACCACCTTCTTGATCCGCTCATAAGAGGCCAGGTTGGGCGTTGTCCGGTTGACCTCGGCCAGCATGAAGCTCGCGATCTCGTCCCGTTCGACGAGCTCCTTGCGGCTCCCGAAGGGGATGCCTTTGGCCCGGGCGTAGGCCTCGAGCTTGTCGAAGTTCGGCACGATCAGGGCCGAGATGAACTTCCGCCCGCCGCCGACGACGACGGCCGTCTGGATGTAGGGGTTGGTCTTGAGCAGGTTCTCGATCGGCTGGGGGGCGACGTTCTTGCCGCCGGCCGTGACGAGGATGTCCTTTTTCCGGTCGGTGATGACGAGGAAGCCCTCCTCGTCGAAATGGCCGATGTCGCCCGTCTTGAACCAGCCGTCCTCGAAGGCCTCGCGGGTCTCCTGCTCTTTCTTGTAATAGCCCTTCATGACGTTCGGCCCCTTGGCCAGGACCTCGCCGTCCGGGGCGATCTTGATCTCGACGCCGGGGACGGGCGGGCCGACGGTCCCGAACTTCATCCGGTCGAAGGTGTTGCAGGTCAGGACAGGCGAGGTTTCGGTCAGGCCGTAGCCTTCGAGGATGGTCAGGCCAATGGCATAGAAGAACTCGGCCACGTCGGCCGACAGAGGGGCGCCGCCGGAGACGAAGAAGTGGGCCCGGCCGCCCGTCTTCTCGATGATCTTGCCGTAGACGAGCTTGGCCGCGACCTTCCGCCGCACGGCGAGCCAGGCCGGGATGGGCTGGTGGCGGATCTTGCGGGCGCCGTATTTCTTGCCGACGCCGATGGCCCAGAAGAAGATCTTCCTCTTGAGCGTCGACTGGGTCAGGACGTTGTCCATGACCTTGGCGTAGATCTTGTCGAAGAGCCGGGGGACGCTGATCATGATCGTCGGCCGGACCTCGAGCAGGTTCTCGCCTACGGTCTCGAGGCTCTCGGCGTGATAGATCGAGGCGCCCTTGTAGATCCAGGAGAAGGTCGTCATCCGTTCCAAGACGTGGGACAGGGGCAGGAAGGACAGGATGACGTCTTTGGCGCTGAACTCCGTGACGGCGTCGAGGGCCTTGGAGTTCGAGACGAAATTGCCGTGGGTCAGCATGACCCCCTTGGGAACGCCCGTCGTTCCCGAGGTGTAGATGATGGAGGCCACGTCGCCGGGCTTCACGGCCAGGGCCCGCTTCTCGAAGAGCCCGGGGTCCGAGGCGGCGATGGTCTTGCCGCGGGCCATGACCTCGGAAAGACTGACGACGCCTTGGGGGCCTTCCTCGTCGATGAGGATGAAATGGTGGACGTTGCGGAGGTCGGGCCGGACGGCATCGACCTTGAGCCAGAGGTCCCTGTTGGAGCAGACGACGATCCGGGCGTCCGAATCGTTGATGATGTACTTGACCTGTTCCGGCATGAGCGAGGTGTAGATGGGCACGGTCACCCCGCCGGCGCAAAGAGCGGCGAAATCGGTCATCGTCCATTCGGGGCGGTTCTCGGAGAAGATAACCAGCTTCTCTCCGGGCGCGAGGCCGAGGTCGGCCAGGCCGAGGGACAGGTGCTTGACCCTGCGGGCGAATTCTTCGGTGGAGATGGGGACATAGCGTCCTTCGGACTTGGCCGCCAGGAGATCGTCCTTGACGTAGGATTTGACCGTGTTGAGGAATATCTGGCTGATCGTTTCGACCATGCGGGACCTCCTGCCGTGCGGTGTGCTGCCTATTCTATCCTTTTCGGCGGGTAGGGTGTCAAACGAAAAGCCGATCGTGCCCCTCATGCCGGAGGAGCCAGTCCTTCCGCCACAGGCCCCCGCCGTATCCCGTCAGCCGCCCGTCGCTCCCGACGACGCGGTGGCACGGGACGATGATCGATACGGGATTGCGGTGGTTGGCCCCGCCGACCGCCCGGGTCGCGGCGGGCCGGCCGACGGCCGCGGCCAGGTCCCTGTAGGTCGTTGTCCGGCCGAACTTCACCCGGAGAAGCTCCGCCCAGACCATCGTCTGAAAGTCCGTGCCGCGGAGGTCGAGAGCGACGGTGAAGGACGTCCGGAGGCTCCGGAAATACTCGTCGATCTGCTCGAGGCCTTCGGCCAGGGGTGCCGGCAGGGGCGCTCTTCCCCGCCGGCCCGGGCGGGCCCGGCCGGCCTCGACGAAGTTGAGGGCGCAGAGGCCTGCGGCGCCGCCTTGGATCTCGACAAGGCCGATAGGCGACCGATAATGGGCGATGGACGTCTCGGGCTTTGGCATATCCGCCTCCTGGGCCCCACGATAATATAAGACCGGCCCGCCCTTCAATCCCATCGACCCGAAAACCAAGAAATCCACTTCCCGCCGTCCCTTCCCATTTGTTCCGGCATATGTTAAAAGCGGAGGGAAGACCGAGGTGAGCCCATGAATGGAAACATCCCGACCCTGGCCGTCGCCGGGCGGACCCTCCCGGAAGCCTGGGAAAAGGCCGTCCTCGCCTGCTGGCGCGAGGGCGTCGCCATCAAGACGGAATACGACAAGCCGGGCGATCCTCCGAGCCGGGATTGCACGATGCTCTGGACGGTCGAGGACCCTTTCGCCGAGCCGCGCATCCACCGGGCCTTCCCGGGCGGCCTCGAGGACCTCGAGGTCTACCGCCAGGAAGTCGTCGAGGGGGTGCACGACCACTGGATCTGCCCCGAGGAGGGCAAGTGGACCTACACCTATCATAAGCGCCTGTTCGCTTACGACATCGAGGGCGAGACGGTTGACCAGATCGCCGCGGTCGTCGATCGTCTGGCCAAGACCGGCCACACCCGCCGGGCCCAGGCCATCACCTGGAACCCCAAGCTCGACGCTCACACCGACGATCCGCCCTGCCTGCAGCGGCTCTGGTTCCGCGTGCTCGCGGACGACCGGGGCGGGCTCGTCCTCAACATGAATGCCCACTGGCGGTCCCGCGATGCTTACAAAGCCGCCTATATGAACGTCTTCGCCCTGACCGACCTCCAGCGCGTCGTCGCCGGCCGCGTTGCCGAAAAGACCGGGCGGGCCGTGCGGGTCGGCCGCTATGCCGACCTCGTCGACAGCTTCCATATCTACGGGTCGTATTTCCATGAATTCGAGGGATTCCTGAAGATGGTCGAGAAGCGGACTTTCGAAGAGCGCACCTGGCCGAGCGCCTACGCCGAGCCGATGTTCGAGGACGCCCGCGAGCGCCTGCGAAAAGAAAAATGACGATCGCCCTCTCCGTCGGCGCGCTCGTTTCGGCAGGCCTGGCGATCTGGTCCGAAGCGAAGGGGCGGAGGCGCCTGTTCCGCCTGACCAAGCCGCTGGCCACGGTCCTGATCATCCTGGTCGCGGTCATCGCTCCGGCGCCCGTACCGGCGGCCTACAAGACGCTGATCCTGGCCGGGCTCTTGTTCTCGCTTCTCGGCGATATCGCCCTGCTGTTCCCGGAAAAGTGGTTCACGGCCGGCCTCGCCGCCTTTCTCGCAGCCCAGGTCTTTTATGTCCTGGCCTTCAAGCCCGGCCCCGGGCATCAAGTCCCGACGGGCCTCTTTCTCCCCTTCATCTTCTACGGGCTGCTGATGTTCTTCATCCTGGCGCCGAGGCTCGGTCCGCTGAAGCTGCCGGTCTTCGTCTACATAGCGGCCATCACGATCATGGCCGGATTCGCGGCGGCACGGTTCGTCGATCTCGGGGGCGCGCGGCCGCTCCTGGCCTTCGCGGGGGCGATCCTGTTCCTCGTCTCCGACTCGGTGCTGGCTTATGACCGGTTCGCCAGGAAGATCGGCCCCGCCCAGATCATCATCCTGGGGACCTATTTTCCGGCCCAGCTCCTGATCGCCCTTTCGATCTGAGCTCGCAGACCGCCGAGAGGGGGATCATCTCGAAAGCGCCAGCCACAGCAGGATGAGCAGGCCGATCCCGATCCTGTACCAGGCGAAAACGTTCAGCGGGTGGCGCGCGACGAATTTCAAGAAATAGCGGATGGTCAGGATCCCGCTGACAAAGGCCGCGGCGAACCCGACCGCCAGAACGGGCCAATTCGCGCCCGACCAATCGTCCACCTTCAAGCCGGTCTTCACCGCGGCGCCGAAGATCGTGGGGATGGACAGGAGGAAGGAAAACCGGGCCGCTTCCTCCCGCCGGAGTCTCCGGCCCAGCCCCGCCACAAGCGAGATGCCCGAACGCGAGACCCCGGGGATAAACGCGAGGACCTGGGCGGCGCCGATGACCGCGGCGTCGCCCGGAGTCATCTCGGCGACGATCTTTTTCTGGACCGAACATTTCTCGGCCACAAAGAACGAGATCCCGACGAGGGCGAGCGCCGCGGCGACAATGAGCGGGTTGCGCAGGGACGTCTCGATGGCGGAGCCGAAGACGAGCCCGACGGCGACGGCCGGCAGCGCCGCCAGGATCACGAGCCACGCCAATCGCTGGTCCGGATCGTTCCGGAAATCCCAACGGCGGAGGCTCCGGGCAAATCCCCGGATGATCACGAGGACTTCGCGACGGAAAAAGATCGTCAGGGCCAGAGCCGTGGCCACGTGCAGCCCCACGTCATACAGGACGTTGTCGAAGAATTCGAACTTGAGAATGTCGTGGATAATGACGAGATGACCGGAACTCGAGATCGGAAGGAATTCCGTCAGGCCCTGAATGATGCCTGAGAGCAGAGAATACAGGAGATCCATTGGTGTCGTCTCTCCACTGGCAATTCAGACGGAATCATAGCCCAAACCCGGCCTCTTTAACAATCGCCGGTCCGAGAGATCCGTCAAGGCGCCTGGACGACCCGCCCGTCGATCCCGACGACGATCTTTTTCACTTCGAGGGGAACGCCGGATCTTTCGACGGCGAGCCTGACGATGCGCTCGAGCCCGGAACAGCAAGGGACGGTCATGATGGCCACGGTGAGCGAACGGAGGTTGTTCCTCTTGATCAGCTCGGCCAGCTTCTCGACGTAACCCTCGGTGTCGTCGAGCTTGGGACAGGCGATGACGAGCTTCTTTCCCTTGAGCAGGCCTTCGTGGAACCCGCCGAGAGCGAAAGCCGTGCAATCGGCGGCGACGAGGAGGTCGCTGTCGGCGAAATAGGGGGCCAAAGGCGATATGAGATGCAGCTGGATGGGCCACTGGCTGAGCTCGGACTTGGCCGCCGCGGCGGACGATCCTGGGGCGTCCGGCTCTCGGGGGATCGTCCGGGCCAGGCTTCCGGGACATCCGGAATGCCCGGCGCGGACAGGTCCGCCGCCGGCCCCGTGGACGCGGGCCGCGGCCGAAGCTCCTCGGGTTTTGCGGACGTGGTCGGCAGTGGCCGAGGCGTCGTAGCCGTCGCTCTCTCGTTCGACCACCTTCAGGGCCCCGGTTGGGCAGACGTCAAGACAGGCACCCAAGCCGTCACAGAAGATCTCACGGACGAGGACGGCCTTGTTTTCAGGATCGAGGGCCAGGGCGCCTTCGGCGCAGGCGGTCGTGCAAAGACCGCAACCGTCGCATTTGTCGCGGTCGATCTCGATGATCTTTCTTTTGGACATGAACGCGCTCCTCGTCCCTAGAAGCCAATCCACTCCACTAAGATAACGGGCTAGACCGTCGGCGGCGGAACTTCAGGCATCCGCCAGACCGGCCGGGCGGCGCCGAACCAGTCGCGGGCGTCGCGGCCGAGAAGCCCCATCAGGGCGATGATCCCGAGGATCGTGCCCACGGGGAAGCCGACGAGAAGCAGGATGGCCACGGCGATGCCGGCGATCCGGGCCCAGGGCCTGCCCTTGGCGATGCCAGAGGCGATGACGAGGCCGGCGATCCCGAAAACGGCGAAGCCCGCGGCCAGGAAGATCCCGGCCGCCCCGAGGAGGGCGCTGCCCAGAAGGCTCGAGCGTTCCGTGCCCCAGCCGATGAGCGCTGCGCCGGAAAAGAAGATGAACAGGAGAAGCGCGGCTGTCGCGAACTCGAGCCCGGCGGCCACGACGAGCGCGATCCTGGTCGTCTTGATGCTATCCGGCATGGCCCGCCTCCTTGGGTTTCACGCGGCCATTCTACCCGATGCGGCTGATGGAGACAAATGATTGTATAATGTGCTCGCCATGGACAGGATCATCCGCATCAACCCCCTCATCGAAGCCCTGCGCTCGGCGCCCGAGCGGGTGAACAAGGTCTTCGTCCAGGAGGAGAAGGGGCACGCCCGGATCGGCGAGGTCATCCGCGAGGCCAAGGCCAGGCACGTCCCGGTCGTTTTCGTCCCGGCCCGGCGTCTGGACCAGATCGCTCCCGGCCACCAGGGCGTCATGGCCGAGGTCTCGCCGAAAGGCTATGCTTCCCTGGAAGAGATCCTGGCCCGCTCGGCCATTCCGTTCGTCGTCATCCTCGACGAGGTCGAGGATCCCCAGAACCTCGGGGCCATCGTTCGCAGCGCCGAAGGGGCCGGGGCTGACGGCATCGTTCTGCCCGAGCGCCGCTCGGCGGGCCTGACGGAGACGGTCGACACGGTCTCGGCCGGCGCCCTCGAGCATCTCCCCGTCGCCCGGGTGACGAACCTCGTCCGGGCGATGGAGGAGCTCAAGGACAAGGGCCTTTGGCTCGTCGGGGCGGAAGGGTCGGGCGACGAGCCCTGGTATTCGTTCGATTACACCGGTCCGGTAGGCATCGTCCTCGGCTCCGAGGGAAAAGGCCTCCGCCCTCTCGTCCGCAAGACCTGCGACAAGGTCCTGGCCATCCCCCTGGCCGGCAAGGTCGGCTCTCTCAACGTCGCCGCCGCCGCCGCCGTCTTCTTCTTCGAGGTCGTCCGCCAGCGCCGAGCCAAATAGCTCGGGGCCGTGACGCGACGGCTTGACTTAGGTATCTTCGGCACCTAGAATAGGCCTATATTCTAACCTGTTGAAAGAGCGGAGCATGGAAAAATCGGCGGAGTTTTATACGCTCGAGAAGGGCATCCTGTCCCTCAAGGAGCAGATCGACGCCCTGGCCGAGACGGACGACCTCGGCAAAAAGGACAAGATCGCCGCGCTGTGCGCCGAGATCGAGAAGGAGTGGGCCGCGATCCTGCCCCGACTCACCACGATCAACATCGTCCAGATCGCCCGCCACCCCAAGCGCCCCTACACCCTCGACTACATCGCCTTCCTCTTCCAGGACTTTATGGAGATGCACGGCGACCGCCGCTTCGCCGACGACCCGGCCATCGTCGCCGGCCTGGCATTCTACAAAGGCCGGACCGTGGCCGTCATCGGCCACCAGAAGGGCCGCACGACCCGGGCCCGCATCGACCGGAACTTCGGCCAGGCCAACCCCGAGGGCTACCGCAAGGCCCTCCGGGTCATGCAGGAGGCGGAAAAGTTCGGCTACCCGGTCATCACCTTCATCGACACGCCCGGGGCCTATCCCGGCATCGGCGCCGAGGAGCGCGGCCAGGCCGAAGCCATCGCCTTCAATCTGAAGACCATCGCCAGGCTCAAGGTCCCGATCATCAACGTCGTCATCGGCGAGGGCGGAAGCGGCGGCGGGCTCGGCATCGGCTTCGGCGATCAGCTGATGATGCTCGAGCACTCGTTCTATTCCGTCATCTCCCCCGAGGGCTGCGCGGCCATCGTCTGGAAGGACCAGACGGCCGTCGAGGAGGCCGCCGAGAACCTGGGCATCCGGGCGAAGACGCTGCTCGAGTTCGGCATCATCGACAAGATCATCCCCGAGCCGCCGGGCGGCGCCCACATCGACCCCGAGCTGACCTACAAGACCGTCGACAAGCACATCTACCAGGCCCTGAAAAAGCTCGAAGCCATGTCCCTCGAACAGATGCTCGAAGAGCGCTACAAGAAAATCCGCAAGCTGGGGGTCTTCGAAGAACGTTGATCGAAGACGCCTCCGCGAAAAAAGAGCTCGCCGCCATCAAGGGGACCAAGGACATCCTCCCCGGAGAGGTCGAGAAGTGGCAGGCCCTCGAAAGCCTGGCCCGGACGACCTTTGAGCTCTATGGGTTCCGGGAGCTCCGGGCGCCCGTGTTCGAAGCCACCGAGCTTTTCGAGAAGGGGTCCGGCTCGACCTCCGACGTCGTCACCAAAGAGATGTACACGTTCACCGACAAGGGCGGACGATCGCTGACCCTGCGGCCCGAGTACACCCCCTCGGTTGTCAGGGCCATCATCGAGCACCGGCTCGACCTCGAGGGCTCGCCCATGCGCTACTACTTCATGGGGCCCATGTTCCGCTACGACAAGCCCCAGAAGGGACGTTACCGGCAGTTCCACCAGGTCGACATCGAGGTCTTCGGAGAAAAGGACGCGGCCGTCGACGCCGAGATCATCGAGATGGCCCATGCCCTCCTCGGCAAGCTCGGGGTGGGCGGGGCCGAGACCCTGGTCAATTCGGTCGGGTGCCGGGCCTGCCGTCCGGCCTACAGCGCCGCCCTGCGCGAGGCCGCGGCCAAGCGCAAGTCCGAGTTCTGCGCCGACTGCCAGAGGAAGGCCGAGACCAACCCGCTGCGGATCTTCGACTGCAAGGTCGAGGCCTGCCAGGAGATCGCGCTCTCCTTCCCGCTCATCCAGGATTATCTCTGCGACGAGTGCCGGGAGCATTTCCGCCAGCTCCTCGCCTGCCTCGACGTCCTGAAGATCGCCTACCGCGTGGAGCCGCGGCTCGTCCGGGGTCTGGACTATTACACCAAGACGACCTTCGAGATCGTCTCCTCCGGACTCGGCGCCCAGAACGCCCTTCTCGGCGGCGGGCGCTACGACGACATGATGAAGGACTTCGGCGGCCCGGACATCTGCGGCACCGGGTTCGCCATGGGCATCGAGCGGGTGCTCTCGGTGGCCGAGCTCGCTCCCCCGGCCCGGAAGATGCTCTATCTCGCCCACCTCGGCGCGGAGGCCAAAAAGGCCGGGCTTGGAGCTGGCCCGCTATTTCCGGTCGAACCGCATCGAGTGCCTGGTCGAGTACAAGGACAGGGGCATGAAGGCGCATTTCGGCCGGGCCAACAAGCTCCAGGCGTCCTGGGTCCTGATCGTCGGGGAGAACGAGCTCGCGAGCGGTCGCTTCGGCCTCAAGGACATGGCCACCGGCCGGCAGCACGAAGGCTCGCGCGAAGAGCTCCTGGCCCTTCTTGTCAAAAGCTAGCCGCCCGGGGAATCCCATGAACAATTCCGACAAGACCGCCGCGACCCTGAAGCGGACGGACTACTGCGGCGCCCTGCGCGCCGCCGACGATGGCCGCGAGGTCGTCCTCTGCGGCTGGGTCCACAAGACCCGCGACATGGGCCATCTCGTCTTCGTCGACCTGCGCGACCGCGAAGGCCTGGCCCAGGTCGTCTTCCAGTCCGACCGGCCGGAGCTCGCCGAGGAAGCCAAGAGGCTCCGCGCCGAATTCGTGGTCGGGGTCCGGGGCCTTGTCCGCCGAAGGTCCTCCGTCAACAAGGACATCCCCACGGGCGAGGTCGAGGTCGAGGCCCTCGAGCTTCACATCTTCGCGCCCTCGAAGGTGCCGCCGTTCGTCGTCGCCGACCCGCCCCAGGCCTCCGAGGAGCTGCGGCTGAAGTACCGCTACCTCGACCTGCGCCGGCCCCGGATGCAGCGCCACATCCGCCTGCGCCACGAGGCCTCGCTCGCCGCCCGGAACTACCTGAGCCGGCACGGCTACCTCGAGATCGAAACGCCGATCCTGGCCAACCCGACCCCGGAGGGGGCGCGCGATTTCCTCGTCCCGAGCCGCATCTGCCACGGCCGGTTCTACGCCCTGCCCCAGTCGCCCCAGCAGTTCAAGCAGACCCTGATGGTCGCCGGCTGCGACCGCTATTTCCAGATCGTCCGCTGCTTCCGGGACGAGGCCCTGCGGGCCGACCGCCAGCTCGAGTTCACCCAGATCGACATCGAGACGAGCTTCATCGACCGTGAGGATTTCTTCGCCCTCAACGAGGGCCTGATGGAGGCGCTCTTCGCGCTCGTCGGCCGCAAGGTCGAGAGGCCGTTCCGGCGCCTTCCTTATGCCGAGGCCATGGAGAAATACGGCTCGGACAAACCGGACCTGCGGGTGCCTCTCGAGATGCGCGACCTCACGGAGATCGGCCGTGACGCCTCCTCCGAGATCCTCAAGGCCGTCCTCAGCGCGGGCGGCGAGATCAAGGGCCTGCTCGTCCCCGGGGCCGGCTCCCTCTCCCGCGGCCAGCTCGACAAGCTCGTCGAGAAGGCCAAATCGCTCGGGGCCAAGGGCCTCATCTGGATCAAGAAGCAAGAAGGGTGGAAATCCTCCCTCAAGACGGCCGAGGCCGACTACGAAAGGATCTGGGCCGCCCTCGGCGGCGCCGACGGCGACCTGGCCCTGCTCGTCGCCGGCAAAAGGGAAATCGCGCTCAAGGCCCTCGGCGAGATCCGCCGGACCTGGCCCGTCGAGGACGCTAGCCGCCGGGACAGCCTGGCCTTCTGCTGGGTGACCGACTTCCCGCTCTTCGAGTGGAGCGAAGAGGAAAAGCGCTTCGTCTCGATGCACCACCCCTTCACCTCGCCTTACGAAGAAGACCTCCCTCTCCTCGAGACGCACCCCGACAAGGTCCGGGCCAAAGCTTATGACCTCGTCCTCAACGGCACCGAGGTCGGCGGCGGCTCGGTCCGGATCCACGAAATGGACATCCAGCGCCGGATCTTCAAGGCCCTGGGACTGACGGACGAGGAGACCCAGGCGAAGTTCGGTTATTTCCTTGACGCCCTAAGCTACGGCGCGCCTCCCCACGGCGGCATCGCCCACGGCTTCGACCGCCTGGTCATGTTCCTCGCGGGCGAGGAGTCGATCCGCGAGGTCATCCCCTTCCCCAAGACGACGGGCGCCCTCGACCTCATGACCGGCTCGCCTTCGGCCGTCGCCGGGATGCCAGCTCGACGAGCTCGGCCTCAAGCTGAAAAGCTAGGTCCGGTCGGTTATTTCGTCTCCAGTCCCGTCATCGGATCGGTCAGGGCGATCTTGTGGACCTTGCCGAGCTTGTCCAGCGGGCCGGGCCACTTGTCGCCGCCCTTGTTGCAGGGCTCCCAGTCGCCGACGATCATCATGACGATCTTGTCGGGCTGGACGTACTTCGTCGCCGCCTCCTGGACCCGGGCCTTGGTCACGGCCTGGATCTTGGACCGGTAGGTCTTGTAGTAGTCCATGGGCTTGCCGGTCATCTCCAGGTTGGCGAAGCTCATCATCGTCGCCTGGGCCGATTGGAAGTTGTCGGCGAAGCTCTCGAGGTAATAGTTGATCGCCGTGTCCATCTCGGCGTCCGAGACGGGCTCCTTGCGGATGCGGTCGAACTCATTGAGAATGAGCGAGATGGCGTAGCCGACCGTGGACGATTTGGTCTGGACGTAGCCCGCGAACGTGCCCGGCAGGCCCCAGCGATAGGTGAAGCGGCTGCCCTGGTTGTAGGACAGGCCTTCGTCCGAGCGGACCTTGGTCGTGATCCGCGAGGTGAAGCCGCCGCCGCCGAGGATGAAGTTCATGACCTGCACGGCGAAGTAATCGGGGTTCGTGTCTTCGAGGCCGAGATGGCCGAGGCTGATGTAGCCCTGGTTGATGGCCTTCTGGATGAAATAAACGCCCGGCTCCGGGACCGGGAAGGCTTTCGGCAGCATCGGGAACGAAATGGATCCGCTCTTCCAGCCCGCGGCCAGCTTGTCGATCTTGGCCTTGAGGGCCGGCTTGGCGAAATCGCCGGAGACCGCCAGGATAATGTTCTTCGGCGAGAAGTACTTGGCGTGGAACGCCTTGAGGTCGGCCGCGGAGATTCCTTCATACGTGGCCTTCGTCGGCTGCCAGGTCACGGCGTTGTCGCCGTAGAGCAGCCGTTCGTATTCGCGGTTGAGGACCGTGCTCGGCTGGTCGTTGGCCTGGCGCAGCTGCTCGATGAAGCGGGCCTTGGCCAGCTTCAGCGGCTCCTCGCGGAACGCGGGGTTGCGCAGAACTTCGAAGAACGTCGCCAGGCCTTCATCGAGATCTTTGGCCAGGACGGACAGGCTCAGGGTCGAGATCCTCTCCCCGACGTTGAAATTCAGGCTGCCGCCGAGAAAATCGATCCGCTCCTCGATGGCCGAGCCTTCGCGGTTCGTCGTCCCGCCCTTGATGAGCTGGTCGCCGAGCACCGTGCCCAGCCCGGCCCTGTCCTTGGAGATGTAGAGGTCGCCGCCGTTGATGATCGCGGTGATGTTGAAGAGAGGCAGGCTCTTGTCCTCCTGGACGTAGGCGCGCAGGCCGCCGGCGTAGACGACGCGGAAGGCCTTGGGGTCCGGCGGCTCATACTTGAGCGGCGGATATTTCAGGTCCGACGGCCGCGTCGCTTGCGCCAGGCCCAGTCCGGCGCAGACGAACGTGAATGCGAGCATGGCGATGATCGTTCTTTTCATGTCGTCCTCCTTACCGCCCCGACTTCCGGGTGTAGATCGCCGTCAGGCTGTTGTCCTTGACGAAGTACTTGGCGGCGACGCGCTTGATGTCGTCGTTGGTGACCTGCTTGAGATCATCGAGGTCGGTCAGGATGGACCGCCAGCCCCGCATGAGGTCGGCCCGGCCGACGCGGCTGGCCAATCCGGACGTGCTCCCGAGGCTGCGGATGAACATCGCCTCGCCCCGGTTCTTGGCCTTCTGGATCTCGTCCTCGGTCAGTCCGTTCGCCTTGACCTTGTCGATCTCGGCCCATATTTCCTTTTCCAGGTCCTCCGGCTTGACGCCCTTGTCGATGCGCGGCGTCGCGCTGAACTGGAAGGCCCCGACGTACCACTGGGGCCGGCTCGAGGCCGAGGCGCTGACGGCCATCTGCTTGTCGCGGACGAGCGTCTTGTAGAGACGTCCCGTCCCGCTCCCGCCGCCCATGCCGCCGCGGAAGCCGCCGCCGCCCGAGCCCAGCGTGCTGGCCAGGATCGACAGGGCCTGAGTGTCCGGATCGCCGTCGCGCGGGATATGGAACATCATCTGGAGGCTCGTCGGTGCCGGGCCTTCGCCGTAGAACCGCTTTTCGCTGTACTGGGGCGGCTCTCCGTCGCGGATGGGCTCGAGGTCCGGGCCCTTGGGGATGCGGCCGAAGTATTTCTCGGCCATGGCCGTGACCGCCGCCGGGTCGAAATCGCCGACGTAGATGGCCACGGCGTTGTTGGGGACGTAATAGGTGTTGTGGAAGTTGATGAGGTCCTGCTTCGTCATCTTCTTCAGGTCGTCCATCCAGCCGATGACGTCCCAGTGATAGGGCGAGGCCGTGTAGAACGCGGCGTTGACCTGCTCGCCGAAGAAGTAGCCGGGGCGGTTCTCGCTCAGCCGCCGCTCCTCCATGATGACGTCCTTCTCGGAATAGAACTCGCGGAAGACGGCGTTCATCATCCGGTCGGATTCCATGAGCATCTGGAGCTCGATCTTGTTCGAGGGCAGGGTGACGTAATAGCCGGTCGTCTCCTGGCTGGTCGAGGCGTTGAGCCCCGTGCCGCCGTTCTTCATGTATTGGGTCCAGAGGTCGTCCTTGACGATGAAGGCCTTTTCGGCTTTGGCCAGCTCGTCCGCCTGTTTCTGCCAAGCGGCGATCTTGGCCGCGTCGCCGTCGGTCTTCCAGTATTTCTCCCGGTAGATCCGGCCCATGAGCTCGTCGATCTGGGCGTCGATCTTGGCGTCCGCGGCGTAGTCGGTGACGCCCATGACCTTCGTGCCCTTGAACATCAGGTGCTCGTGCACGTGGGCGCTGCCGGTGATGCCCGGCCGCTCGTTGATCGAGCCGACCTTGAAGTAGATGTGGCAGACGACGCGAGGCACGCCCGGCTTGGGGATCATCAGGATCTTCATGCCGTTGGCCAGGACGTGCTCCTTGACGTCCAGGGTCACGTCCGCCGCCCCGGCGAACGCCGCGAGGACGAACGCCGCCGTGATGAGAACGAGAAACCGCTTATTCATCTCCGACACCTCCACATGGACAGAATGATCCAAGCTCTTTAGACGTATTTCCGGTACGACTTCTTCCGCTTGAGGGCCTCGACGACGTCCTTGACCTTCTGGTCGAGGGCGGCGTCGCAGACGAGCAGGGCGTCGCCCGTGTCGACGACGATGAGGTCGTGAACGCCGACGAGCGCGGTCAGGCGGCCCGGGTTCCAGACGAGGCAGTTCCCGGCGTCCAAGGCCAGCGTCTCGCCCCGGACGGCGTTGCCGGCGCCGTCCCGGGGCCAGATCCCGGCGAGGGCCGACCAGGCCCCGACGTCCGACCAGCCGAAATCGCCGTCGGCGACAAGCACCCCCTCCGCCCTTTCCATGAGGGCGTAGTCGATCGACAAGGCCGGGGCCAGGCGAAGGCGCGCTTGAGCTTGGCGGAACTTCCCGACCTCAGGGCCGCGACCATGGCCGCCCAGGCGGGCCAAAGCTCGGGCGCGAATCGCTCGAGCTTTTCGGCGAAGACGCCGGCCCGCCAGAGGAACATGCCCGAGTTCCAGGCGTGGTCCCCGGAGGCCACATACTCTTCGGCCTGGGCCAGGGAGGGCTTTTCCTTGAATTCCTGGACGGGGTAAAAAACCGTGCCGCCGATCTTCCGGCCCGCCCCCCGGTCGTGGCGGATGTAGCCGAAGCCGGTCGCCGGGAACGTCGGAGGGATGCCGAAAGTGACGAGGACATCTTCCCGGGCCGAGGCTTCGACGGCCGCCCGCATCCGGGCCAGGAATCTCGCTTGGTCGCTGATGAGGTGGTCGGCGGGAAGCACCACGACGACGGCCTCAGGATTATCGAGCCAGACACGCGCCGTGGCCAGCATCAGCGCGGGGGCCGTGTTCCGCGCCTCGGGCTCGACGAGGAAACTCCGGGCGGGCATCCGGGGCAGGAGCTTTCGCGCCTGGCGGGTCTGGGCGGCGTCGGCGACGAGCGTCAGCCGCCGCGGCGGGACGAGCGGCCGGATGCGGCGGACCGTCTCGAGGAGCATCGGGTCGGGGCCGGCGATGCTCAGGAACTGTTTTGGCCTGGCCGCACGTCCCAGCGGCCAGAACCGGGTCCCCCGCCCCCCGGCCAGGACTACGGCGCGGACGTCTCTCTCGGTCATGAGGCCCCGAGCGAGTTGATGACCCGCTGCAAATGGCCGCGGACCTCTTTCTGGATCGCGGCCAGGTCCTCTTCGGTATCGGCCTCGAAGCGCAGGACAATGACGGCCTGGGTGTTCGAAGCCCGGACGAGGCCCCAGCCCCTGGGGAATATGGCCCGCACGCCGTCGATGTCGATGACGGGATAGCGGGCGGCCAAGGCCCGGCGGACCTCGTCGACGATCTTGAACTTGACCTCGTCCGAGGCATAGATGCGGATCTCGGGTGTCGCGAACGTCTTCGGGAGACCGGCCATCATCGCCGAGAGCTTCTGGCCGGAACGCGCCAGGAGCTCGATGAGCCGGGCCGAGGCGTAGATGGCGTCGTCGAATCCGAACCAGCGGTCGTTGAAGAAGATGTGGCCGCTCATCTCGCCGGCGAGCGGCGCATTCTCCTCCTTGATCTTCTGCTTGATCAGGGAGTGCCCCGTCCGCCACATGACCGGCCGTCCCCCGAG
Organism: Candidatus Aminicenantota bacterium; assembly: GCA_963725825.1. Classification (GTDB taxonomy): domain Bacteria; phylum Acidobacteriota; class Aminicenantia; order Aminicenantales; family Saccharicenantaceae; genus RBG-16-66-30. The sequence continues at coordinate 29,219 of CAVSAI010000028.1, read as the reverse complement.
CTTCGCGATCTCGTCATAGAGGACCTTGGAGGCCTTGACCTCGGAGATGACGGCCGCGCCGGGGCGCGAGGGCAGGATGTCCCGGACGAAGACAATGAGGAGCTGATCGCCCCAGACGATCCGTCCGGTGTCGTCGACGACGCCGATCCGGTCGGCGTCGCCGTCGTAGGCGATGCCCAGCTCGGCGCCGGTCTCACGGACCTTGGCGATGAGAGTGGCCATGGCTTCCGGCAGGGTCGGGTCGGGATGGTGGTTCGGGAACCGGCCGTCGGGCTCGCAGAAGAGCTCGACGACCTCCGCCCCCATCCTCCGGAACAGGGGCACGGCGACGACGCCGCCGGTGCCGTTCCCGGCGTCGATGACGACCTTCACCGGCCGGTCAAAGCGCACGTTGCCGGCGACATAGTCCTCGTATCCGGCGACGACGTCGAGCGTCCGGACCCGGCCCTGGCCGCGCGGGAAGACGCCCTTGCGGACGATCTCGTAGAGCGCCTGGATCGTCTTGCCGTAGAGCGTCTCCTCGCCGGACATCATCTTGAAGCCGTTGTGTTCGGGCGGATTGTGCGATCCCGTGACCATGACGCCGGCCGGAAGCTTCCCGTGGAACACGGAAAAGTAGAGGAGCGGCGTGGGCACGATACCGAGGTCGGCCACGTCGCAGCCCGTCGAGAGGAGCCCGCGGACGAGGGCCCGGGCGAAACCCGGAGAGCTCAGCCGGCAGTCCCGCCCGACAGCCACGTCGCTCTGGCCGCGGCCGAGGAAGAACGTGCCCATGGCCCGGCCCAGGATCTCGACAGCCGGCTCGTCCAGGTCCTGGCCGGCGATGCCGCGGATGTCGTATTCCCTGAAGATCTTCGGGTTGATATCCAAGCCGCCCTCCTCGGTCGCCTCGGCAGTCTCTGTGACTTATTTGTTTTCTTTACGTTGCAATTCCGGGACCGATCTCCTCGAGGCCTCCTTCGCCCTCCCGGCCTCGCGGCGCCGGGCGTAGCTCGCCCCGATGAAGGCCTTGAACAGCGGGTGCGGCGTCAGCGGCTTGGATTTGAACTCGGGATGGAACTGGCAGCCGAGGAACCACGGGTGGCCGGGGGCCTCGATGATCTCGACCAGCCCGTAATCGGGATTGATCCCCGAGAAGATCAGGCCCGCGTCGGCGAGCGCGTCCTTGTAGCTCGGGTTGAATTCGTAGCGGTGGCGATGCCGTTCCGTGATATGCAGGGCGCGATAGGCCTTGTGGGCGAGCGATCCCTTTTGGAGATCGCAGCGGTACTGGCCGAGCCGCATGGTCCCGCCGATATCGCAGTCCATGGCCAGCTCGCGCCAGCGGACGATGACCTTGTGCGGCGCGTCCGGGACGAATTCCGTGCTGTTCGCTTTCTTCAGCCCGGCCAGGGAGCGGGCGTACTCGATCGAAGCGCATTGCATGCCCAGGCAGATGCCGAAGAACGGGACCTTGTTCTCGCGGGCGTAGGTGACCGCGCGGATCTTGCCCTCGATGCCGCGCTTGCCGAAGCCTCCGGGGACGAGGATGCCGTCCTTCGCGCCCAGGATCCCGGCCGGATCGTTCTTCTCCAACGACTCGGCCTCGATCCAATCGATCTTGACGCAGAGACTGTTGGCCAGCCCGCCGTGGATGAGGGCCTGGCTCAGGCTCAGGTAGGAATCGTGGAGTCCGGCGTACTTGCCGACGAGGGCGATCTCGACGATGTCTTTGGGGTTCTTGAGCCGGGCGACCATGGCCTCCCACGCGGCCAGGTTCTTTTTGCGGCTCGGAAGGTGGAGCATCTTGAGGATCGTCGCGTCCAGCCCCTGCTCGGCGTAGTTCAGCGGGATCTCGTAGACCGTGTCCACGTCGCGGGCCGTGACGACGGCATCGACCGGGACGTTCGTGAACAGCGCGATCTTGGACTTGATGTCGGCGGACAGGTCCCGGCTGGTGCGGCAGAGGAGGATGTCCGGCTGGATGCCGATCGCCCGGAGCTCCTTGACGCTGTGCTGGGTCGGCTTAGTCTTGAGCTCGCCGGAGACGCCGACGAATGGAACGAGGGTCAGGTGGATGAAAAGGGTCCTGTCGGCGCCGAGCGCGAGCCGCATCTGGCGCGTCGCCTCGAGGAAAGGCAGGCTCTCGATATCGCCGACTGTTCCTCCTATCTCACAGATAACAATATCGTTAGCGTCAGCAACCGCCTCGACGGCCGATTTGATCATGTCGGTGACATGGGGGATCACCTGGACCGTTTTTCCGAGGTACTCGCCCTTGCGCTCCTTGCGAATGATGGACTCGTAGATCCTTCCGGCCGTCCAGTTGTGGGCCTTCGTCGTCTTCGTCGAAGTGAACCGCTCGTAGTGGCCGAGATCGAGGTCCGTTTCGGCGCCGTCGTCGGTGACATAGACTTCGCCGTGCTGGAAGGGGCTCATCGTGCCTGGGTCGACGTTGAGGTAGGGATCGAGCTTCTCGATGGTGATGCGGTAGCCGTGACTTTCGAGGAGCCGGCCGATCGAGGCGGCGGCGATGCCTTTGCCCAAGCCTGAAATGACTCCACCGGTAATGAAGATGTACTTGGTCATGAGGTCCTCAGCTTCGAAATGATGCCCCGATTATATTCTTCGAACGCTCCTCGCTCAAGCCGGGAATTGCGGACGCCGGGGTCCCCGGGCCGAACGCCGACGGTCAAGCTCAGGCCTGCTCCGCGGCCGCGGGCGCGCTCGGCCGTGGGCCGCCCTTCGTTTGGCACGTCGCTTCGAGATAGGCTCCCTCCTCGACCACGAGCGTGGGCGCGAGAAGCGTGCCGAAGACGCGGCCCTTGTCGTGGACCTCGATACGGTCCGTTGCCTGCAGCGTGCCGCGGATCTCTCCGTTGATGACGAGCTGTCCGACCTTGACGTCGGCTTCGACCTTGCCTCTCTCGCCGATGACCAGGAGCGAATCCGAGTTGATCGTGCCTTTGAAGGTCCCCTCGATCCGGAACGAGCCTTTGAACGACAGGTCGCCCTTGAACTCGGACTCCATGTCGATCAAGCCGGCCAGCTTCGTCTCGTTCAATTCACGAGGTCTTTCTTTCATGCGTTTGCTCCTTTGATCCTGCCGTAAATTCGATTCAGATCATCGAGGGAAAAATAATAGATCTTCAAAACGCCCTTGTTGCGGCTGCCGGCGACGAGGACTTTGGTACCCAGGAGCTTGAGCATCTCCTCCTGGAGGGCGTGGAGGTCCGGGTCGGCCAGGCTTCGCTGGGCCCGGGGCGCTTTCTTCTTGAGCCGGTTGACCAGGGATTCCGTGTTCCGTACCGAAAGCCCCCTGTCGATGACCTGACGGCAGCAGTAGAGCTGCGTCGCCGTGTCCTCGAGGGCCAACATGGCCCGGGCGTGTCCCATCGAGATCTCGCCGTCGGTCAGCCGGTCCTGGATCTCGGGGGGAAGCTTGAGGAGGCGGAGGTAGTTCGTGACGGAGCTCCGGTCCTTGCCGACCTTGTCGGCGAGATCGCTCTGCCCGTAGCCGTGTTCGTCAATAAGCCTCTGATAAGCCCTGGCGATCTCCAGGGCGTTGAGCTCTTCACGATGGATGTTCTCGATGAGCGAAACCTCCAGCTGCTTGTCTTTCGGAATATTCCGGATAAGGACCGGGATCTTACGCAGCCCGGCCTTCAGGGCGGCCCGCCATCGCCGTTCCCCGACGATGATCTTGTAATGGTCGTCCTCGGGGACGACGATGACCGGCTGCACGATACCCGTCTCCTTGATCGACCGGGCCAGCTCCTCGATCGTTTGGTCGTCGAACTTCACCCGCGGTTGAAAGGGATTCGGCTTGACGTCTTCGACATCGATCTCGGCAAACCTCTCGTCCTTCAGGATGCTGAACTCGTCCGGGATGAACGCTCCCAGACCTTTTCCCAGGGCTTTCTTGCTCATCGGCGAATGATCTCCTCGGCCAGACTGATATAGGCCTCGGCCCCCTTGGACTTGATGTCATAGAGGACTATCGGCTTGCCGAAGCTCGGGGCTTCGGCCAGGCGGATGCTGCGGGGAATGACGGCTTTGAAAAGGATATGCTTGAGGGACTTGCGGATCTCCTCCGCGACCTGCTTGGAAAGGTTCGTCCGCTCGTCGTACATGGTCAGAAGGATCCCCTCGACGGTCAACCTGGGATTGAAATAGGTCCGCACGGTCTCCAGGGTTTGGAAGAGATCGGGGATCCCTTCCATGCAGAAGAATTCCGTTTGGACGGGGATGACGAGTGAATCGGCCGCGGCCAGAGCGTTGATCGTCAGGAACCCCAGGGATGGCGGGCAGTCGATGAGAATATAATTAAAGAACCGCCGCGCCTTATCGATCGCCCCGGCCAGGCGCTTTTCTCTCTGTTCCGACCCGTAGAGCTCCGCTTCGACGCCGGCGAGCTCGGGAGAACACGGACAGAGGTAGAAGTTCTCGAGATCGGTGCCTATGATGCAGTCCATGAGGTCACGGCCGTTCATCATGGCCTGGTAGATACCCTTGCCGGCCTCCTTGCGCTTGGCCAAGCCAAGCGTCGACATGCCTTGGGGATCGAGGTCGATGAGGAGGGTCCTTCTGTTCTTTAGAGCCAGGCACGCCGCGAGATTGATGGCCGTGGTCGTCTTTCCGACGCCGCCCTTCTGGTTCGCTACGGCAAAGACCTTATTCATCGTCTGGCTCAGTTTCACGTGGAACGAGTGCCGGCCGGCCGCCTTTCTTCATCCGGATCTCGAGATTGAGGCCGATATTCTGGACGGCCGCGGGCGTCAGGCCCGGGATCTTCCGGACTTGTCCCAGGGTTTGCGGCCTCGTCTTCTCGAGCTTCTCGACAGCTTCCCTGGTCAGCCCCGGGACACCGCGGAAGTCCATATCGCTCGGAATACTCATCGTATCCGTCCTCGCCGCCTTGGCGATCTCACGCTCCTGCTTTCGGATGTAGCCCTCATACTTCGTTTCCGATTCGATGAATCGCGTCTCTTCATGGCTCAACGCTACCTGATGTTGCCCGTATTTTAGCACATCTTTGAGCTCGATTTCAGGTTTCTTCAAATATTCGAGCATCGAAACCCGGTTGCCGGTCTCGTCCTTCAGAGAGCAATTTTTGAGGTAGGCCAGCGCCTCGCCGATCCGCCTTGTCTTCTCCTGATAATCGTTCCATGTCTCGTCCGGGATAAGGCCGAGCTCTCGACCGTATCCCATCAGCCTCCTGTCGGCGTTGTCGATCCTCAACAAAAGCCTGTACTCGGCCCTTGAGGTGAAAAGCCGGTATGGCTCGTCGATCCCGGTCGATACCAGGTCGTCGACCAGGACACCGATATAAGCCTCATTCCGGCCTAAAATGAATGGTGGCTTCTTTTTAAGGCTCAAGGCGGCGTTGATGCCGGCCATGATCCCCTGGGCGGCGGCCTCTTCATAGCCCGAAGTTCCGTTGATCTGTCCGGCGAGGAAAAGGCGCCTGATCTTTCGGGTCTCGAGATTCGGCAGGAGCTCGATGGGGGAGACGGCGTCGTATTCGATGCCATATGCGGGTCTCAGGATCTTGGCCCGGTCAAGTCCCGGAATGGTCGAGAGGACCTCCCTTTGGACGTCGAAAGGGAGGCTCGAGGAGAGTCCGTTGACGTAGGTCTCGGTCGTGTCCGTCCCCTCCGGCTCCAGGAAGAACTGGTGCCTGGCCCTCAGGGGGAATTTGACGACCTTGTCCTCGATCGAGGGGCAATACCGCGGCCCGATGCCCTTGATCTTCCCCCCATAGAGGGGCGATTTGTCCAGATTGCGGCGGATCGCGGCATGGGTATCGGCGTTCGTGTACCCGAGGTGGCAGAGGACTTTGTTTTCGAGCCTGGTTCGGGTGCGGTAAGAGAAGGGGACGGGTTCCGGGTCGCCGGCCTGGGGGACGAATTGACTCCAATCGATCGTATCCCGGTCCAGGCGCATCGGCGTTCCCGTCTTAAGGCGGAGGACCTTCAGGTCGAGCTTCTTGAGCTGCTCGGCCAGGGCGACCGAGGCCGGCTCGTTGGCCCGGCCGGCCGGATAGCTCTCGAGTCCGATATGGATCAACCCGTTGAGGAACGTCCCGGGAGTCAGAATGACCGCTTTCCCCCCTACGAGCGTCCCTTCAAGGGTCCTGACGCCACGGACCGCGCCCCTCGATACGACCACTTCCGAGACGATGGCCTGAAAGACCGTCAGGTTGGCCGTTTGCTCCAGCCTGTGCTTCATGGCCAGGCGATAGGCGGCTTTGTCGCACTGCGCCCGGGGGGCTTGGACCGCTCCCCCGCGGCTTCTGTTGAGGAGCCTGAATTGTATCCCCGTTTGGTCGGCGAGGAGCCCCATCAGGCCGCCCAGGGCGTCGATCTCCCGAACCAAATGCCCCTTGGCCAAGCCTCCGATGGCCGGATTACAGGACATTTGAGCGATCGTATCGAGGTGTATGGTCAGAAGGCAGGTGCGGAGCCCCATGGCGCTCGCCGCGGCGGCCGCTTCGCAGCCGGCGTGGCCGGCGCCGACCACGATGACGTCGAAATCGTTCCCCAGGACCATACCGGATGCCTATTTTCCGACGCAAAAGCGTCCAAAGATCTCGTCGAGGACCTCCCCGGCCCTCACTTCCCCTGTAAGCTCTCCGACCAGCCCGATGGCCGCTCTTATCTCCTCGGCATAGACTTCCGCGGTATGCTTCCCGGCCAGGAGCGCCTGGGCGCGTCGAAGAGCTTCCAGGATCCCCTCCAGGGCGTCTTTTTGTCTGGCATGGAGGACGATCTCCTCCTCCTTGATTGCGCCCGGGACAAAAAGGTCGCTTATCCGGGAGCGCAGCCCGTCGATGTTCCTGCCCTTCAGGGCGGAAACCTCCACGACGGGGCTCGGCCCGGCCAGCTCCCTGACCTTCCCGGCCGCAAGCCTCCTGGGGAGGTCGCTCTTGTTCAAGACAATGAGGCAGCGCTTCCCCTGGAATCTCCGGATGAGCCGCTCGTCCTCCTCGCTATCCTTGCGGGAGGCGTCGATGACGATGAGCAGGCCGTCGGCCTCCCTGGCGATCTTCTGCCCCCTGGCGATGCCGCGTTTTTCGACGGGATGCGAGGGACGGCCGAGGCCGGCCATGTCGACGAGATGGAATCTGACTCCGCCGATGACCATCTGCTCCCTCAGGAAATCCCTGGTCGTCCCGGGGAAGGGAGTGACTATGGCCCGGTCTTCCTCGAGAAGGGCGTTGAACAGGGTCGATTTGCCGACGTTCGTCCGGCCGACGATGGCCAGCGTGATCCCCTCGACAAGGGCCCGGCCCGCATCATAGGACGCGACCAGCCTTTCGACATCGTCCGACAGGAGAGCGACCGCTTTGAGATCGGCCGCGGCGCTCGTCCTGATGTTTTCCTCGGGGAAATCGATCCCGGCCTCTACCCTGGAAAGAAGGGCGACGAGCTTGGCCCGCAGCCGGGACAAGCGCCGGGATAGGCTTCCCCCGAGCTGGCGCGAGGAGATCCTGGCCTGGGTTAGCGAGACCGACCGGATAAGGTCGTTGACGGCCTCGGCCTGGATAATGTCCAATCGGCCGTTGAGATAGGCCCGGAGAGTAAATTCTCCCGGTCCGGCCAGCCGCGCCCCGGAACTCGTCCCCATCCTCAGGATGGCCTCGAGGATGGCAGGGCTGCCATGGGCGCTCAGCTCGACGACATCCTCCCTGGTGTAGGAGCGGGGCGCCTTGAAATAGGTCAGGAAGGCCTCGTCGAGCGCCTGGCCGCTCTCGGGGTCCCGGATCATCCCGAAGACGGGCCGCCTCTCGGGGAACGGCCGCTTCGGCCTGGCTTTCGGATGGAAGATCTTTGCGGCCACTTCGAGCGCCTTCCGCCCGCTGATCCGCACGATCCCAAGGCCGCCGAACCCCGGCGGGGTCGAGATCGCGATGATCGTATCTTCGAGCACTCTTGTTATCCTGTCCGGTTCCCCATTCTAGATGAGCCCCCGGCATTAGTAAAGTTAAGCAACGGGATCATGGCTTAGCGCTTATCAAGATACTTCCCTGAGGCCGAAGTCGTTAAGAATCACCGCAGCCCGGCTTTAGGAATAGCGGCGAGGAGGTCAGGCGAGCCCGACATTGGGAAAGTTTAGCCGGGCAGAGTGCCGGACGAGGGCAGTTTCAGTGGAAACCGCCAAAACGTGTTTGAGCGAGCCGTAGCGGACGGCGAGCGAGTTGTTTTGGCGCCGAGTCCGGCACACTGGACGGCGTCTTCAAACTTTCCCAGGAGGGAGAGACTGGCCTCCGAGCCGCTTCAGCGCGGGGCTTTGAAGATCTTGACCTTCTTGAGGAACCCTTCGCCGATGCTCTCGCTCGTGACCCCCGGCGTCTCGTTGGCGACGATGTGGATGATGCGCCGCTCATAGGGATTCATCAGGTCGAGGATCTCCTCGCGCCCGGAGTCGGAAACTTGCCTGGCGATGCGCTGGGCGTAGTCCCTGAGCTTCTTCTCTTTCCTCTTCCGGTAGAACTCGCAATCCACCTGGACTTTGATCGGGGAGATCTTGTTGAGAACGTGTTGGATGGCCAGGAGGAGCGAGCCGTCGTTGCGGAGAAGGATCGCTTTGTCGGGACCGTCGAAGATGACGAAGATGATGTCGGCGCGCTTCTTGACCTGGTAGGTCAGGTCCAGGGGGAAGACCGCCTTGAGCCGGGCCAGGAAGCGCTCGGCGGCGGCGTCGGCGTCCTCGTCCTTGGGCCAGGCCCGGATGACGATCTCCTTGCATTTCATGCCGAAGAGCCGCGTCTTCTCCGTGACGATCTCGTAGTTGAATTTCTCGCGCGGCAGCTTGAGCCGGTGCTCGGCCAGGCTGATGGCCTCTTCGAGGTTCGTGCCCTTGTATTCCGGTCTCTCGTCGACGGGCTGCCCGTTCCCGGTCTTCGTTTCGTTGTCCATCGTCATCTCGCTTTGGCCAATTTGGGGGCTTTGGCCGGAGGTTGCCGGTGCATCATCTTGTTCATGAGCGCCTGCTGAGCGATCTGGAGGACGTTCGTGGTCAGCCAGTAAAGGACCAAACCGCTCTGGAAGTTGATGAAAAATATGGTCATTACGAACGGCATGATGAGCATCATCTTGGCTTGGGAAGGATCGGCCGAGGTGGGCGTCATCTTCTGGGAGATGTACTGGGTGATGCCCATGAGCACGGGCGTGACGTAGAGGGGATCCTTGACCGACAGGTCGGTGATCCACAGCATGAAGGGCGCATGACGGAACTCCACGGCGACGACGAGCATGCGGAAGACGCCCCAGAACACGGGCAGCTGGATGAGGAGCGGCAGACAGCCGCCGGCCGGATTGACGCCCTGCTCCTTGTAGAGCTTCATCATCTCTTCGTTCATCTGGCGCCGCTGCTCGATGTCGGTCTTGGATTTCTTGTACTTGGCGCGCAGGGCCTTGATCTTCGGCTGGAGGTCGGCCATCTTGGACATGGACTTCGTCGAGCTGTAGGTCAGGGGGAAGAAGATGATCTTGATCAGGATGGTCAGCAGGATGATGGCCACGCCCCAGTTCGGGACGAGCTTGTGGCAGAATTTCACGACGACGAGGAGGATCTCGGCGATGACTCCGAACATGCCGTAGTTGATGACTTTCTTGGTGTCGTGGCCGAAGGCCTTGAGGGCTTCGGTGTCTTTGGGCCCGATGAAAGCCTGCGTGGGCTCGGTCGCGTAGACGAAATAGGCCGGGACCTGTCCGCCGGGGATCTCCCCGGCTTCCTGGAGGAACGCCGCCCGGCCATTCTGAGGCGGCAGGAGGAAGATGGAAACGAAGTAGTTCTCTTCGTAGGCCGCCCAATCGACGAAATTATAGGTGTTCGCGCCGGGCTTGAATTTCCTCTCGTTCATCCGATAGACCTTGCCGCCGGTGTAGACGGCCGAGCCGCGGCTGGCACTGTAGCTCTGCTTGGCCTCGGCGGGCGAGAGGTTGCCGATGCCCGGGCCCCAAAGGACGGAGGGGGTCACCGGCTGGCCGTCCTTCCAGACGCGGATGTCCATCGTCATGGCATAGGCGCCGCCGGTGAAGCCGAACGTCTTCTCGGCCTTGACCGCAGCCCCGTCCGAAAAGACGAAGCGGATCTCGCCTTTGGCCCCGCCGGCAAGCTCGAGACCGGCCCCTGAAGTCTCGAAAAGCGAGGAGTTGAGGAGGGACGCCAGAGCGTTGTCGTCGAGCCCCAAAGAGAACGGGTAGCGCCCGATCTCGGCAGCCAGGGCCGGGACCATCTCGAGGTCTTCCTTAGCGCCGTTCTTGTAAGCCTTGAGCTTCCAGCTCTTGAGGACGCCGCCCTTGTTCGACCAGACCGCCCGGTAGAGAGGGGTATCGACAACGACATCGGCCTCGGCCCGGCCGGCCACGGCCGCGAGGTCCTTGGGAAGCAGGGGCTGGGCCGGGGCCGGCTTGGCCTCCTGCGCAGCCGCCTTAGGCTGCACCTGGACCGCCCCGGCCGTTCCCGGAACCGGAGTCGAAGGGGCCGCGGCGACCGGGACCGGCGGCTTCAGGGCCGCCTTGTCAGGTTTGACGAAGAAATACTGATAGCCCATCAGGACCAGGAATGACAGGACGATGGCCACGATGAGTCGTTTTTCCATTCTGTCTCACTCTCAGGGCACGGGATCGATCCCGCCCGCATGAAAAGGATGGCAGCGCAGGAGCCGCCGGACTCCCAGGTGAACACCCCGGAAGAAGCCGTATTTCGTGATCGCCTCTTGGGTGTAGACGGAACATGTGGGGTAGAAGCGGCAACGGGTTCCGACGATGGGGGAGAGCGTCAGCTGGTACAGCCTGATCAGGGCGAGGGCGACGGCTTTCACGATGATGTCCGTTTTCGCAATATCGATGTCAGCGCCGAGATATATGAGTCCCTGAGGTCCGGCCAGGGAGCGGCCCCCGATCCGGGCCGGGTTATGACGATGAGGTCGAGGGACTCTGTCAAGAGCGCCTTGTTCCTTCGAAAAAGCTCCCGAAACCTCCGCTTGACCCTGTTCCTGATGACCGCAGGGCCCACCTTCCGGCTGGCGACGACCGCCAAGCGGGAATGGTCTAGTCCATTTCTCCGGAAAACGACGGTAAAATGGCGTCCCCGAAAGCGGCTGCCATCCCGATAGAGGCTCGCGAAATCGCTTTTTCTGCGGATTCTCTCGAGTGGCGTCAGGCGCTCATTCATCCGACAGAAACGCGCTTCCGACCCTTGCGCCTTCTGCTCTTGATGACTTCCTGGCCGCCTTTGGTCTTCATACGGACTCGGAAACCGTGCGTTTTTTTGCGTCGTCTGTTGTTCGGCTGAAACGTTCTCTTCATGATTGTACAACACCTATTGAGGAGGTATGTTACCCGAACCCCCCTGGCCTGTCAAGGCGTTTCGCCGGATGTGCGTTGACTCGGCCGCCCGTCTTCGGGTATAATGTAATGAAATGAAAACATTGAAAATCGGCGAGAAGGTCATCTATCCGAATCAGGGCCTTGGCGTCGTCGAGGCCATCCACGAGGAGGCCTATAACGGGGAACGGTTCATGGTCTATAACCTGAGGATCATCGCCAACAACACGCTCGTCACGCTCCCCAGCGCCACCGCCCTCGAGATCGGGATCCGCCGGCCGATGCCCGAGGATTCCATCCGGAAGATCTTCCAGTTCATGGGAGATGGGGACGTGGACGTCTCGACCGACTGGAAGGGACGCTACAAGGAGCACCTCAACCTGATGAAGTCGGGAACCCTCTTCGACATGGCCACCGTCTTGAAGAGTCTTTATTTCCTGAGCCTCCAGAAACCGCTCTCGTTCCGGGAAAAGAAGATGATGGAGAAGGCCAAGGAGCTCATCGTGTCCGAGATCTCCGAAGCCGTGGCCTCGCCCAGCGCCAAGATCGAACTGAAGCTCCTGGGCGCCCTGTCCCGCTCGTTCAAGGCCGCCAAGTCCCGCATCGCCGCCTGAAGGGCCGCCCATGCTCCTGCCGGGCATCCTCCTGTTCGCCCTGTGCCTTATTCTGAGTGCCTTTTTTGCCTCGTCGGAAACGGCATTCATCGCGGCCGATCCGTATTCGCTCGAATACCATGAGCGCCAGGGCTCCAAACGGGCCGCGCTGGCCAGGAAGATCAAGGCCCGGACGAACGAGCTCCTGGCGACGATCCTGATCGGCAACACTCTCGTCAACGCGGCCGCCGCGTCCCTGGCGACCTCGCTCATCGCCAGCGCCCTGCCTGAGGCCCACCGGAGCCGGGCCGTCGTCTACGCGACCGTCGCCACGACCCTCCTGCTGCTCTTTTTCGGCGAGATCAATCCCAAGACCTTCGCCGCCCATAATGCGGTGCGCACGGCCTCGCTGCTGGCCTATCCCGTCAGGGGAGCGATGTTCCTGCTCGCGCCCGTGGCCAAGCTCTTCGGCTTCATGACCGGCCTCATCGTGCCCTCGTCCAGGGCCGGCAAGGGCGGCCTGCTCCGCTCGCTCAGCGAAGAAGAAGCGCGCATCGCCCTTCACGCCGGGGCGAGGGGATTGTCATCGCTGCGCCGGAGGATCGTCTCCGGCGCTCTCGACATGGGCTCCCGCCCGGTCAAGGAGATCATGGTCCCCCGCCCGGAGATCAAGGCCATCGAGATCGACTCCCGGCGGGAGGACGTGCTGAACACGATCCGCTCGGCCGGCTACTCCCGGTATCCGGTTTTCAGGGGGCGGCTCGACAGCGTCGAAGGCATCATATACGGCAAGGACGTCATCGGATATCTTATTGACAACAAAGAGTTTGCTATAAAGGAAATCCTCCGCAAAGCGCTCTTCGTGCCGGAGTCCGCCTCGCTCGAGAAGGTCCTCCGTCAGATGCAGGAGCGGGCCGTCCACATGGCCCTCGTCGTCGACGAGTACGGCAACGTCGACGGCCTGGTGACGCTCGAGGACATCATCGAAGAGATCGTCGGCGAGATCCAGGACGAGCACGACGATCAGGCCGGGTCCTGGTACACCCGTCTCGACGGGGGCCGCTATCTCATCGCCGGTTCCGCCCCGGTCAAGGACGTCAACGCCCTCATCGACCTGCGGATCCCGGAGAAGAAATCATACACGACCTTGGCGGGCTTCTTCTTGTCCCTCTGCGGCCGCCTGCCGCGGGAGAAAGACTCGTTCGATTTCGGCGGCTTCCGCCTGACCGTCGAGAAGATGGCCAAGCGCCGCATCGCTCTCATCGAGGCCGCCCCCGTCCCCCCGCAGGTCCCGCCCCAGCCATGAAGAACGTCGCCGTCAACAAGACCGTCTCGCACGATTACATCCTCCTCGAGACCTTCGAAGCGGGCCTGGCCCTCGTCGGGAGCGAGGTGAAATCCGTCCGGGCCGGGCGGATCAGCCTGAAAGAATGCTACGCCGATGTTCGCGGCGACGAGGTCTTCCTGGTCAAGTGCCACATCAGCCCCTATGAGCCGGCCAACATCTTCAACCACGACCCCCTCCGCGACCGCAGGCTCCTGCTCCACCGCCGCGAGATCAAAAGGCTCGCGGGGAAGACCCAGGAGCGGGGCCTGACCATCGTCCCGACCCGCGTCTATATCGGCGACAAGGGAAAGATCAAGATCGAGATCGCCCTCGCCCGGGGCAAGCGCGAGCACGAGAAGCGGGAGGCGATCAAGAAGAGGGACACGGACCGGGAGATCCGGGCCGCGCTCAAGACCCGGTCGCGCTGAAGGCCGCGGCCAGCCGGACCGCCTCCTCCATGCTGCGGGCGTCGGCGACGCCCTTCCCGGCGATATCAAAAGCCGTGCCGTGATCCGGCGACGTCCTGACGAATGGCAGGCCGAGGGTCAGGTTGACCCCGCTGTCGAAGGCCACGAGCTTGAACGGAATGAGCCCCTGGTCGTGGTAAAGGGCGACGGCGACGGCGTCCCGCTTTCCCAAGGCCTGGGAAAAAACGGTGTCCGGGGGGAAGGGGCCGGTGACGGATATGCCCTCCGAAACGGCCTTCTCCAAGGCCGGGCGGATCTCATCGATCTCCTCCCGGCCCAGATGACCGTCCTCGCCGGCGTGAGGGTTCAGGCCGGCCGCGAGGAGGCGGAACGGGCCGCCCGGCACCCTTTCGAGCCCCCGTTGGAGCGACCGCAAAAAGTCGAGCAGCGCCGCCCTGCGGACGGCCGCGACCGCTTCGGCGAGAGGCCGGTGGTGGCTGAAGAGCGCCACCTTGAGCCTGTCCGACCAGAAGGCCATGACGGCCCCGGGGTAGATCCGGGCCAGGTACTCCGTATGACCCCGGAAGGGGTGCCCGGCCAGGGCCCAGGCGGCTTTGGAGATCGGGGCCGTGACCACGGCCTGGAGCCGGCCGGCTCTGGCTCGCTCCACGGCCGCCTCGAACCAGCGGAACGAGGCCTCACCGTTCGCCGCGGAAACGCTTCCGGAAGTCGCCGCGCCGGCTGGACTGGGCATTGCGGCGAGGAACGCGCCCGGTTCGGGGGCGAGGTCGGGGCGCCATTCCCGGAGCGCGAGCCGGATCCCGAGCCGCTCTTGCTCGGCTCCGATGACGCGGGGATCGGCGAAAACGACGTAGGCGGCCTCGGGGAGTCCGGCGGGCCGGGCCAGCGCCTTGATCACGACCTCGGGACCGATGCCGCCCGGGTCGCCGGCCGTCACCCCGATCGTGGGGACGGTCATGTCTTGTCCGGGGGCGCTCCCTCGGGCTCGGGGACTTCGGCGGCCTTGTAGATGCAGCGGATGCTCGACTTGTAGATGAGGAGATTGGGGGCGCCGTCGCGGTTGAGCTTGATGCAGTTCCGGTCGTACCACTCGACGTAGCCCTCGACGATCTGGCCGTCCGTATAGACAACGGCCATGGGCGTCTTCTTGTTCATCTGCTTGAGGTAGTAGTAGCTCTCGGCGAAAGTGTCCGTCGGGGGGTGCATCCTCTTATTATGGCCAGCGTCCTTTTCCCGTTCCTTGTCCTGGCTCATGCGTTCCTTGATCTCGGTGAGATTGGGCCGGATCAGTTTTCTGTTCATTGAAGCTTCTCCAACAGCTGGGTTGGATCGGGTTGATCACCCTTTGGATCTAGGATAGCACAGCTCGGAACTGAATGCAAGTCAATCGCTTGGACAGGGCGAGTATATGAATATCCCCGCCCGGAGCCCCCGAGGGGGGCGGAGGGGGATTTCGTGTCGGCGGTCGTGACCGGCCCTATTTGAGGCCGGGTGTGTAGTCGGTCAGATTGATGTTCTTCGACTGGAGGTTCGTCCCCATCGACCTTTCGAGGGCCGCGATGGAGATGTTGTAGGAGACGATGGCGTTGAGCTCGGAGATCCGGGCCGTGGCCAGGTCCCTTTGGTAGGTCAGGACGATATAATTGGTGCTCTGGCCGACACGGAATTTCTCTTCCTCGCCGGCCAGCTTCTGCTCGGCCAGCTCCCGGGCCTTGGTATAGGCCAGGATCCTCTTGTAGTTCGCGTCGACCGCGCGGACGGCGTTCTTGATCTCGAGATAGACCTCGTCCTTCTGGTTCTCGAGATCGAGCATGGACTGGCGCAGATTGAGCTTGGCCTCGGCCACAGCGGCCCTCGAGAAGACGTTCGCCAGGGGCAGGTTCAGGGTCAGGCCCAGGTTCCAATTGGGATACGTGAACTTGAATGTCTGCTTGATGGCCCCCGTGATGCCGCCGGGAACGGTGTGATCGATGACGCCGAGCAGGGGGTCCCCGACATAAAAGATCCGGGTCCCGTCGATGCCGGGGCTGGAATAAGACGCGGAGAGGCTGAGGTCGGGCAGGGCCTGGTTCCTGGCAAAGCTGAGGCTGAGGCGGTCGTTCTGGAGGCCGAATTGGGCGATCTTCAATTCCGTGCGGTTGGCGATGGCCGCGGCCAGGGCCTCCTCCAGGTTGACCTCTCGCGCGACATAGGTCGGCTTGTCCTTGGGGACGAGCGCCGTGATGTTCTTATCTTCGTCCCCCGTGATGTGGAGCAGGAGCTTCAGCTGGTCCTCGTTGCTCTTGATCTGGGTCTCGGCCTGGATGAGGTCGGCCTCGCGGGTGGCCACTTCGGCCTGGGCGCTCAGGACCTCGATCGGCGCGAGCGTCCCGACCTCGACCGAGCGCTGGTTCTTCTCGAGGAGGTCCTGGGCCAGCTTGAGGGATTGGCGCCGCACGTCGAGGTTCTCGATGCTGTAAACCAGGTTCCAGTAGGCGCTCTCGACGTTGTAGACCGTGGTCATCAGCGTGGCCCTGAGGTTCTCCTCGGACACGCCAAGGTTGTTCCTGGCCACCAGGATCTCCTGGCGGTTGATCTTGAGACCGAAGTTCCGGAGCAGCGGCTGGGAGAGATTGAACGACAGCGTCGTTCCATAGCGCGGATCGATCGTGATGCCTCTCGTATTCGTCGTCGTCCGATAGCCGGTGAAGCCCAGATTGAGCGTTCCGCCCGTCGGCAGCGACTGGCCCACGTTGAGGAAGTTGTAGTTCTGCGTCTGGTTGATCGTGGCGGCGCCGGGGGAATCGAGGTAAGAGAAGGCCGCGTTTTCCGCTTTCTGCGTCCGGGCGCTCAGGCTCAGGGTCGGGATATACTGTTCCCGGGCCAGGTTGACGGCCTCGGCCGCCAGCTGGGGGCCGAGGACTTGGATGGCTACGCCGAGGTTGTCCTTCAGGGCCCTGACGATGCACTCTTCGAGGGACATCGACAGGGTGCCTTGGGCATCCTGTCCGAAGCCGGGGGCCGCCAGCACGAGGGCGAGGGCCGCCAGCACGAGGATCGCTTTCAGTCTCATGATCGGTCTCCTTATCTCGGACCGACGGCCCGCGGCGCGGGCCGCCGGCGGTTATTCGTATCTCAAAGCCTCGATCGGGTCGAGCCGGGACGCCTTCCGCGCCGGGTAGAAGCCGAAGAATATGCCGATCGCCGCGGCGAAGAAGAAGGACAGCAGGACCGAGTCGAGGGTCACCACGGTGGTGATGGTCGAGAACATCTTGATATTCTTGAGGAGCTTGGAGGCGCCGACGCCGAAGGCGATGCCGATGAGCCCGCCCAGGAGGCTGAGCACGATCGCCTCCGTCAGGAACTGAAGGAGGATGTCCTTCTCGCGGGCGCCGATGGCCATGCGCAAACCGATCTCGCGGATCCGCTCGGTCACCGAGACGAGCATGATGTTCATGATGCCGATGCCGCCGACGAGCAGCGAGATCCCGGCGATGCTGCCGAGAAGAACGGTCATCATCTTGGTCGACTCGGCGGCCGACTCGGCGATCTCGGACATGTTGCCGACGTTGAAGTCGTCCTCGGCGCCGGGGGCGATGCGGTGCCGGACCCGGAGGAGGTCCTCGATCTGGGCCTGGGCCTCGGCCATTTTCTCGGCCGAGACGGCACGGACGTCGATGGACTGGATATAATCGATGCCCTGCAGGCGGCGCATGGCCGTCGTGTAGGGTATGCAGATCATGTCGTCCCTGCTGCCGAAGCCGCCCGACTCGCCGCGCTTCTTCAGGACGCCCAGGACCTTGAACGGGATCTTCTTGATGCGGATGACTTTGCCGATCGGGTCCTCGTCCTCGAACAGGTTCGTCTTGACGTCAGCGCCAAGGACGCAGACCTTGGCCGCGGCCTTGACCATGGGGTCGTCGAAATACATGCCGGATTCGACATCCCAGTTGCGCACTTCGGGATAGCGGGCCCCTGTGCCCGAGATGGACGTGTTCCAATTCTTGTTGCCGTAGACCGTCTGGGCCCGGGCGCTGACCGACGGCGAGACGTACATGACCGCCGGGCATTGGGTCTCGATGGCCGCCGCGTCCTCCTCTTTGAGCGTCGTCATGCTGCCCCAGCCGCCGTGAACGCCGCGCTGGTTCTGGCTGCCGGGCCTGACGAAGAGAAGGTTCGTGCCCATGGAGGCGAAGCGGCTTTCGATGCCGCGCTTGGCCCCTTCGCCGATACTGACCATGGCGATCACGGCGCCGACGCCGATGATGATCCCCAGGCCCGTAAGGAACGACCGCATCTTATTCCGGGAGAGGGCCCGGAGGGCGATCCGGAACGTCCTTACTGCATGTCTGAGTGTTCGTTTGATCATGATGGATTCTCCCTTGCGGGCCTTTCCCCCGCGGTCAGGACCGCTCCTCCTTGACGATCAGTCCGTCCTTGAGGTGGATCCGCGAACGGGCCCAGGCGGCGATGTCGGGCTCATGGGTCACCATGACCATGGTGATGCCCTTGTCCTCGTTGAGGGACTTGAAGATGTTCATGACGTCGGAGCTCGTCTTGCTGTCCAGGTTCCCCGTCGGCTCGTCGGCCAGGATCAGGGTCGGATCGTTCAAGAGGGCCCGGGCGATGGCCACCCGCTGCTGCTCGCCGCCCGAGAGCTGGTTCGTTTTGTGGAGGGCCCGCTCCCTGAGGCCGACGGCGGCCAGGGCCTCCAGGGCCCGTTCGGTCGTGTCACGGCCGTCGCTCGAGGAATAGAGAAGAGGCAGCTCGGTGTTCTCCAAGGCCGTGGTTCGCGGAAGAAGGTTGAAGCTCTGGAAAACGAAGCCGATCTTCTGATTCCGGATCCGGGCCAGCTTGTTCTTATCGAAGGAGGAGACCTCTTCCCCGGCGAGAATATACTCGCCGGACGTCGGGCGGTCGAGGCAGCCGAGGATGTTCATCAGGCTCGATTTTCCCGAGCCCGAGGGCCCCATGATGGCCAGGAAGTCGCCTTCCTCGATGGTGTAAGAAACTCCGCGCAGGGCCCGGACTTCGGTCTCCCCGACATGATATGTTTTGACCAGGTTCCTCAGCTCGATGATATTTCCGGGCATCTTTGTTATCCTCGTGATTATTTTCGGTCCGGTCGTCCCCCGGCTTAGCGCCGCCCGCCGGGAGGCCCGCCCATGAACATCACGCCGCCCGGGCCTTGCATCCGGTTGGCCGCCGAGCTAGCCGTCATGTTCCCGGCGAGGACGACGTCGCCTTCCTTGAGCTCGCTGCGGAGGATCTCCGTATAGGAGGTGTCCGTGACGCCGGTCCGGACAATGATCATCCTCAGCTTGCCGTCCTTGTCCTCGACCCATACTCGCGGCATTTGCGGACGGGCCTGGCCGCCCCCTTGAGCGCCACCCTGGCGGTTGAATCCCGCTGGCCCGCTTTGGCCTTGCGGCCGCTGGCCGGCAGCGGGCGATCCGCCCGCGACCTGGGCCGGCGCGCCGGGCTGGCCGCCCTGAGTCACCGCGCCCGGCTGGCCGCCCTGGGCCTGCCGCGCAGCCGTCATCCGGTCCCTCATGTCCTGCTGCATCTTGGCCAGCTCTTCGGGGGTCATATCGGGCGTGAAGCGCAGGGCCGCGTTGGAGACGCGCAGCACATTCTTGGCCTCGCCGACGATGATCGACACGGTCGCCGTCATGCCGGGGAGGAGCTTCTTTTCGGGGTTGTCGACGTTGACGATCGTCGTATAGGTGACGACATTCTGCACGGTTTCAGGCGAGAAGCGGACCTGCTGCACGACGCCGTTGAACGACTCGTTCGGATAGGCTTCGACCGTGAAGCGGACCTGCTGGCCTTCCTTGACCTTGCCGATGTCGGACTCGTCGACGCTGCACTCGACCTTCATCTTGGTCAGGTCGGTGGCCACCTGGAAGAGGACCGGCGCCGTGTAGCTCGACTGCAGCGTCTGGCCGATGTTGACCTTCCGGGTGATGACGATCCCGTCGACGGGAGCCTTGATGATGGAGTAGCTCAGGTCGACCTTGCTCAGGTCGAGGGTGGTCTTGGCCTGGGCCAGGCTGGCTTGCGCCGAGACGAGGGAGCTCTTGGCGTTGAGATAGGTCGCCTCGGCCGCGTCCATCTCCTCGGCCGAAAGGAGGCTCTTGGCGAAGAGGGTCTTGGCCCGCTCGTAGCCCTTTTCAGCGGTCTGCAGGGTGACCTTGGCCTGGTCGATCCCGGCCACGCGCGTCTGGTAGCTGGATTCGTTCTGCTGGATCTTCATCTTCAGCGGCTCTTGGTCGAGCTCGGCCACGACCTGGCCCTTCTTGACGGGTGTGTTGAAATCGGCGTAGAGCTTCTCGATCTTGCCCGAGACCTGCGCGCCGACGTCGACCGTTTCGATCGGGTTCAGGGTCCCCGAGGTTACGACCAGGGCCTCGATATCGCCTCGGCCGATGACTTCGGTCCTATACTTGACCACACTGTTCTTTCCGCTCTTGAAGACGGTCAGGCCGAGGATCGCCCCGGTGACGACGACCAGAGCGATGATGATCCAGATGACTTTCTTCTTCATATCAGATCTCCTTTATCTCTCGCGGGCCTGGGGAGGAGGATCCTGCTCCCGCCGATCGCGCGAGGGGTTTCGTTCATTCTCTTTTTTCCGGCGCTCTTCGAAGCGGCGGATGATCTCGTCGTTCTTCTGTCTCTGTTCCGGCGTGAGGACGGCGTTGATCTCGTCCCGAAGCTTCTTGCGGAGCTCGTCCAGCCGGGCATGGCTGTCGGCCCGGTAGGCCTTCATCCGTTCTTCGTTCTGCTTGAAGATCTCGTGGATCTTGTCCTGCTGCTCCTTCGTCAGGGCCAGCTCCTTGGCCCAGCTCTCGGGGGACGGCGGGTGAGGCCGGGCCGCCGCGGCGCGGCGCTCGGCGTGGTGCACGATGTACCGCTCGCCGAGGATGCCGGCGGCGACGCCGAGGCCGAACACGACGAAGAGCGTCAGGGCGACGAGGATCTTGTATTTCGTCTTCATGGGGTCGGCCTCCTCTGGGGCGCCCTGTCGTCCAGGGACGCGAACATGAGCATCATGGTCCTCGTCTCCGGCCTGTCCGCTTCGAACATGGCCCGGGTCTCCGACAGGGGATCCCTGTTCTCGAGGAGCAGGGTCGCCGACTGGCTCATCTCCCGCGTCGGGGGAGTGAAGAAGAGGAACCCGCCCATGAGGATGACCAGGGCCAGGAACACGGGGATGGCCCTCAGGCTCCACCGTTCCCAGAAAAGCAGGGGCACGAGCTCGGTCTCTTCGCGCAGCCGGGGCTCGAGGCGCTCCCAGAAGCGCGGCAGCGGAGCGGCGTCGCGGCCGTCCTTCAGGAGGCTGAACATGGCCCGGTACTCCTTCTCGGCCTTCCGGCAAGCCGGGCAGGCCTCGAGATGCCGGGCGAGAAGGCCTTGGCCACGCTCGTCGAGGCGTCCGTCGATGGACCTCAGGAGCAGTGTTTCAGCCTTGCGACAGTTCATGGACCCCTCCTTCCCCCGTAAAACAGGGAGCCAGCTTGAGCCGCAGCATTTGCCGCGCCCGGTGGAGACGGGAATCGACGGTCCCCGGCGACAGCCGCAGGATCCTCGAGATCTCGTCGTACGCCAGCCCTTGGATATCGCGGAGCGTCAGGATGACCCGGTACTTTTCCGGCAGGGTTTCGACATGCTTCCTGACGAGAGCCCGCCGGGCTTCCGTTTCCCTTTCGAGTTCGGCTTTCTCCGTCTGCTCGTTGTCCGAGAAGGCCAGCTCGCAGACGTCGTCCAGGGGGACTTCCTTGGCCCGGCCTCTTTTCCGGAGATGGTCCTTGATATGGTTCATGGAGATCCGGTAAAGCCAGGTCCCGAACTCCGATTTCCCGTGGAACCGGGGCAAGGCGAGATAGGCCTTCAGGAAGATCTCCTGGGCCAGATCGTCCGCCGCTTCCCGGTTACGGGTGAAACTCAAGGCCATGCTGAACACCTTTGGCTGGTATTTCGTGACCAGCTCCTCGAAAGCCGCCGGGCTTCCGTCTTGAGCCAGCCGAACCAGCTGTTTTTCTTCCATGCGGATAAGCTCACTTGTCCTCCGCACCCTATTAGACGGGGGGAGGGGGCAAATCTTCCCGGGCCGGGTCTCTTCCCTTAACGCCGGGCCGGGATATCCCGTTTCAGCAGGTGGCCCCTACCAGGCTGACGTCGGCCGGCCTCGGGGGAGCGGCGGAACCAAGCCCCGGGCGTCCCGAGCCGGCAAACGTTAATTATACAGGATTCTGCCCGGCGCGAGAAATGCCCCCGCCTCGAATAGGAGGGCCGGCCGGTCAGAGGCCCAGATCAGGCTGGGGACCTGCGGGGGCCTAGCCGATCTTCACCGTGGTCCTGGCGACGCCGCCGCGTGTCGACAGGATCGAGACTTCGGCCTCGCCGGAAGTCCCGGGCTTGACCTTGATCTTCCAGCGGACCTCTTTTTTCTCGTTCTGCCGGATATGCCCGATGTCCTGGCGCGCCCGGACGCCGACGAGCTCGGCCCCGGCCGGCAGCCGGACCGATGCCGCGTCGGGGCGGACGATCTTGACCCGGTCGGCCATCTCCAGGGCCGTCGGGAGGTACCCCTCGTTGGTGAAAACGGCGGTGATCTCGAACGTGTCCGCTTCCTTCTTGACCGCCTTCATCCCGGCCGAGACGATCTTCACCTGAGGAAGGGATTGGGCCAGGAAGAGATTGAAGAGGGCCTCCTTCTTGGCCCACTCCTCGAGGATCTCGACCGGCGGGTTCTGGCGCCAGAACTTGGGATTGAAGCCGCCGATCTCGACCTCGCCGAGCGTCGGATGGTTGAACTTGGTCCAGGGCTTGAAATAGCGTCCGCCGAGCTCCTCGTCGATGTAGCGGAGGTTCTCGAGGTCCGTCACCCGGCCGTCACCGTCGTAATCCTTGACGCGGCCGCCGTTCCAGAGCTCGTCGCCGTACCAGACCGCGCCATAATAGAGGTACCCGAAATCGGGAGAGTGGCCGAAAAGCGGCTCGCCCTGGGGCTCGCGCGGGATCTCGAAGCCCATGTCGGCGGCCGTGGCTCTCATATTCCGGTCGCCGCGGCCAAGGTTGGCATAATCCCAATACGTGTCCCCGGCGTTGGGGTAACCGGTGATCTTCTTGCCCTCCGCGTCGAAGTATTGATAGATCTTCATGTCCTCGGGGAACATCGACTCGCTCATCCGGCTCGTCGAGGGGCCGTGAAGCAGCATCGGCACGCTCGTGTCCATGGTCTGGCCGATGCTGACGTTCGGGTGCTCTAGGAGGAAGGTGAAGACGGCCCGCGTCTCGGTCTCCGACAGGGGATACTCGCCCGCGCCGCTCTGGGTGTAGCCGCGGCCGGTCAGGTCCAGGCCGGGCATCGGCCGCCAGTTCTCGGGGTAGTTGCGGTGGAGGTCGAGGCCGCCGATGCCGTCCTCGTTCGTCCGCCCGTCGCCGTCGTTATCGATGCCCTCCGAAAGGACGAGATAGTCGCCTTTGCCCGCGGCGGCCCGTTTCATGAGCCGGCCCGAGGGATCGTCCGGGTCGATCATCATCGTGCCTTTGCCCGGCGCGACCTTTTGCCGCATCTGAAGGATGAAGCCGTCGCCGTCGAGGTCTTCCGGGGGGTCCTCGTCGAGAAGCCCGTCAGCATCGTCGTCGTACGGCCGGACCGTGCTGCGGTTCGACTGGGCCGTGTTCAGATACAGCTCCGAGCCGTCGGGGTTGTTCTTGGGCTTCACGTAGATCGCCTTGGTGTCGACGAGCTTGGTCAGGGCCGGGTCCTGGCCGTAGCCGCTGAGGATGCGCCAGGCGAACCAGAGGGCCGACTCGGCGGCCGTCACTTCGCCCGAATGCCGGTTGCCTTCGATGAACATGGCCGGCTTGTCCGTGTCCTTGCCGGTCGACTTGTTCGAGATCGTGATCTGCCAGATGTCGCGCCCTTCGAACGATTTTCCGACCGAGTAGAGATCGACGAGATTCGGGTAATCGGCGGCCCACTGGCGCAGAAAGGCGGTGACTTCATCGTAGGTGTGGTAATGCGAAAAGTCCATTTCGCCGGCCTTCTTCGGTTTGGTAAAGTCATAGGCGACCCTCGGGAAGTAACTGATCCCATGTCGAATACCGCCGACGGTGTAGGTCGGCGGGAGCTTCGACGGCGTGCGATCGCGACCTCCGAAATCCTGGGCCGTCAGGCCGATGATCAGAATGGCCGCGAAACCAACGGCCAGAGCGAGCTTCCGGGCGTCCTCGTCCATGTGACCTCCTCGCCGGCAAGTAAGCGGAGGATATTCGGAATCTCCGGCCGAGTCAATCGTTCCGCAGAGGCCAGGCTTCGTTGAGGCTTTATCCGGGGAGCTGGATGAGGGCGACGGCGTAGCAGGCGACGGCCCGCTTCTCGCCGACCGGCCCGAGTCCTTCGTTCGTCTTGGCCTTGAGGCCCAACGACGATTCGGGGAGTCCCAGGATCGGGGCCAACGCAGCTTTCATGGCCGGGATGTGAGGCTCCATCTTCGGCTCTTCGGCGACGATGACGGCGTCGACGTTGGCGATCCCGGCGCCGCGCGCCCTGACGAGGCCCATCACGGTCTCGAGCAGGTCCGTGCTCCGCGCCCCCTCGGTGCGCGGGTCGGTATCGGGGAAATGCGTCCCGATGTCGCCTTCGCCGATCGCCCCGAGCAAGGCGTCGATGATGGCGTGGACAAGCGCGTCGCCGTCGGAATGCCCGAGAAGGCCAGCGGTATGGAGGATGTCGACCCCGCCGAGGACCAGCCGGCGGCCGGCTTCGAGCCTATGGATGTCGTAGCCGAAACCGATCTTATGCATCGAGCAGCGCCTCCGCGATGGGAATGTCGACGGGCGTCGTGATCTTGATGTTCCGGGGATCGCCGGCGACCGCGGTCACGGCGAGCCCGACGCGCTCGACCAGAGCGGCCTCGTCGGTGCCGTAAAACCGGTCCCTCCGGGCCGCGTCCATGGCCTTTTTGAGGACGTCGAAGCGGAATCCCTGGGGAGTCTGCGCTCTGGCCAGGAACGTCCGGTCGATCGTGCCGGCGACGCGACCGCCGCGGACCTCCTTGATCGTGTCCTCGAGGGGCAGGACCGGCACGGCCGCGCCGTCGGCCCTGGCCGCGGCGATGACCCGGCTGATCAGGTCCGCATCGACCAGGGGCCGGGCCCCGTCATGGACCAGAACGACCTCGGGCGCCGAGGCCGCCAGGAGGCGGAATCCCTGCCAGACCGAGTCCTGGCGCTTTTCCCCGCCCCGCACGATATCGATGATCTTGGCATAGCGCACCCGGTAGTGCTTCAAGTCCTGTTCGTCGGGCAGGACGAGCACGACCGCCCCGATCTCGGGATGGGCCTCAAACCGCTCCAGCGTCCACTCAAGAACGGGCTTGGCCCGGAGGTAAGCGAACTGCTTCGGCTCGCCGAAGCGCTTGCCGGCCCCGGCGGCGACGATGATAGCCGATGTGCCGCTCATTCCGCCTCCCTCGCTTCTTTCCTTTATATAGAGGAGATCAGAAGACGCGTTGCAAGGCCTCGCGGACGGTCCTGACGCCGAGGCATTCGATGTCCGGCAGGTCCGTCTTGTCGATGGCGGTCAAGTTCCCTGACGGCAGCATGACCGATCCGAACCCCAAGGCCTGGGCCTCCCGGATCCGGATGAGCGGCTGGCTGACGGAGCGGATCTCTCCGGACAAGCCGACCTCGCCGAAAAAGGCCATGTCTTGGGGCAGGGGCACGTTCTTGAGCGAGGAGACGACGGCCATGACCACCCCCAGGTCGACCGCCGGCTCCTCGATCGACATCCCCCCGGCCACGTTGAGGTAGATGTCCTCGCCGGCGAAGCTGTAGCCGGCCTTCTTCTCGACCAGGGCCAGGAGCATCGCGGTCCGGTAGTGGTCGAGGCCGATGGTCATCCGCCGGGGATTGCCCGTGAACAGCGTCGACGAGACGAGCGACTGGATCTCTGCGAGGAGCGGCCGCGTGCCCTTGACGGTGCAGACGACGGCGCTGCCGGCCTCGTCGCGGGGCCGCTCGCGAAGGAAGAAGGCCGACGGGTTGAGGATGGGCAGGAGCCCCGAGGCCGTCATCTCGAAGACGGCCAGCTCCGAAACGGGCCCGAAGCGGTTCTTCATGGCCCTGAGAACGCGGTGGCTGTGGTCCCGTTCGCCCTCGAAGAGGAGCACGACGTCGACGATGTGCTCGAGCGATTTCGGCCCGGCGAGCGAACCGTCCTTGGTGATGTGGCCGACGAGAAAAGCCGGGATCTGCCGGGTCTTGGCGAAGCGGAAGATCTGGTTGGCCGCTTCCCGGACCTGGCTGATCGTGCCGGGCCCCGAGGTCAGCTTGGCCGAGAAGACGGTCTGGATCGAGTCGACGACCAGGATCTTCGGGGCCAGGCGCTCGGCCTGGGCCAGGATGCGCTCGAGGTTGGTCTCGGCCAGGAGGTAGAGCTGGCCTTCACGGACGCCCAGACGGTCCCCGCGCAGCTTGATCTGCTCCAAGGACTCCTCGCCGGAAACGTAGAGCACCGAGGCGTCATCCACGGCCATCTCCCGGGCGACTTGGAGCATGAGCGTCGATTTCCCGATGCCGGGCTCGCCCCCGATGAGCACGAGCGAGCCGGAGACCAGGCCGCCGCCGAGGACCTTGTTGAGGTCCTCGATCCCGACGCCGAGCCTCTGGCGGGGGATGTCCTGGATGTCCTTGTAGAGAACCGGCTCGGCCGGGGCATAGGTGATGCCGCCGGCGCCGGTGACGGCCTCCTCCTCGATCTCCTCGACGAGCGTGTTCCATTCGCCGCAGGAGGAGCAGCGGCCCATCCACTTGGGATAGTGGGCGCCACAGCTCTGGCAGATGAAAACGGAATGCGGCGTTTTCATGAATACCCCAGGTTCAGTACTCCGGGGCGAACTGTTCCATGTCGGCGAAGCGGGCGTACTCGCGGATGAAGGCCAGCTGGAGGTTGCCGATCGGGCCGTTCCTCTGCTTGGCGATGCTGACCTCGGCGACTCCGCGGAGGGTCTCGTCGTCCGGGTGATAGAACTCGGGCCGGTAGATGAAGATGACGACGTCGGCGTCCTGCTCGATGGCCCCCGATTCGCGGAGGTCGGAGAGCATGGGCTTGGGCTCGCGCCGGCCCTTCTCGGGGGCCCGGCTGAGCTGGGAGATGCCGACGACGGGGATGCGCAGCTCCTTGGCCAGCTCCTTGAGGGAGCGGGAGATGAACGACATCTCCTGGTTGCGGTTCTCGAACCGCCCGCCCGTCCTCATGAGCTGGATATAATCGATGAAGACGATGTCGAGCCGCTGTTCCATCTTCAGCCGGCGGCATTTGGCCTTCATCTCCATGACCGTCAGGGCCGGCGACTCGTCGATGAAGATGCGCGTCCGGGACAGGGCCTCCCCGGCGAGCTTCAGCTTCTCGAATTCGCGTTCGCTGAGGAACCCCGTCCGGGTCTTCTTGATGTCGATCTGGGCCTCGGCGCAGAGGAGGCGGATGACGAGCTGGGCCTCCGACATCTCCATGGAGAAGAAGCCGACCGCCTTGTCGGTCTTGATCCCGACGTGGTGGGAGATGTTGAGGCCGAGGGCCGTTTTGCCCATGGAGGGGCGGGCGGCCAGGATGACGAGCTCGGAGGGCTGGAAGCCGGCGGTCATGGCGTCGAGGTAGCGGAACCCGGACGGCACGCCGGTGACCGCCTCCTTGCGGGCGGCCGTCTCCCGGATCATCTCCAGGGTCGGTCCCGTCAGCTGGTTCATGGGGCGGAAGCCGGGCTTGATGCGCTGCTCGGCGATCTCGACGATGTTCGCCTGGGCCATGTTGAGCAGCTCGTCGGCGTCCTCCTTCTGGTC
This sequence comes from Candidatus Aminicenantota bacterium, assembly GCA_963725825.1. GTDB lineage: Bacteria > Acidobacteriota > Aminicenantia > Aminicenantales > Saccharicenantaceae > RBG-16-66-30. The sequence continues at coordinate 1,723 of CAVSAI010000028.1, read as the reverse complement.
GTAGCTGTCCTGGATGATCCTCGTCGAGGACAGGATAAGGCGGCGGAGGAGGGCCTTTTCCTTGATGATCTGGGCGTAATATTCGACGTTCAGGTTGCGCGGGACGCCGTCGAGAAGAGTCGAGAGATAGGAGGCGCCGCCGATCTGCTCGAGGATCCCGGCCCGCTGGGCGTCCTCCGTCAGGGTCAGGAGATCCACCGGAAGCCCCTTGTCGACGAGGCCGACGATGCGCTCCAGGATCTTGCGGTGGGCGTCGATATAGAGGTCCTCGGGGGAGATCGTGGATAGGACGACGTTCAGGTTCTGGTTTTGGACCAGGATCCCGCCGAGGACCGTCCGTTCGGCCTCGAGGCTGTGCGGCGGCGTCTTCTTCAGGAACATCGTGTCGAGTTCCATGGCCACCTCGATCCGGCCGCGTCGCCGGCCGGTCCCGCTCAGGACTTCCCGGACGCCGAGCCCTCGCCGGTCTCCCCGGTCGCGGCCCCCTCGCTCTCCTCGCGGGCGACGACGATCTTCACCTCGGCCCGGTCGTCCGTGCTGATCTTGACCGGGACGGTGAAATTGCCGAGCCGTTTGATCGGCTCGTCGAGCAGGATCTTCTTCTTGTCGATGTCGTAGCCCAGCCCGTCCAGCGCCTCCTTGACGTCGCCGGCCGAGACCGAGCCGAAGATGACGTCCTTGTCGCCGGCCCGGCGGGTGAAGGTCAGCGAGACCTGGTTGAGCTTCTCGACGAGCGACTGGAAGGACTTGCGCTCGATCTCGACCTTCTTCTTCAGGGACTGGCGCTCGATCTCGATCGACTTGAGGTTCGTCGCCGTGACGGCCAGGGCCATCTTCCGCGGAATGAGGTAGTTCCGGCCGAAGCCCGGGGCGACGTTGACGACGTCGCCGCGCCGGCCCAGCTTCTCCACGTCCTGTTTCAGGATGACTTTCATGTCAGTCCTCGACGTAGGGGATCAGGGCCATGAGCCGGGCCCGCTTGACGGCCAGGGCCAGCTTGCGCTGATGGAAGGCGCACGTGCCGGTGATCCGGCGCGGGGTGATCTTGCCCCGGTCCGGGATGTACTTCTTCAGGATCTCGACGGCCTTGTAGTCGATGCCCCGGACGTTCCGCTGGCAGAACCGGCAGAATTTCCTCTTGGGCGTAAAATATTTCCGGTAGCCGCCCCGTTCGCTGCGCTCGCCCCGTTCGGGCCTGTCGTCTCGCGGCATGTCACTTCTCCTCTTTCACTTCCGCCGTGGCGGGCGCGGGCGCCGTGCGGCCGCCTGGGTCTGGGCCTGGACCTGGGCTTGAGCCTGCGCCTGAGCCTGGGCTTGGGCGGCTTCTTCGGCCCGCCTCTTCTTCTTCCGCCGGACGAGGTCGCGCGGGTCCTTGAGGACGGTCATGAACCGGATGACCGCGTCGGTCTGCTTGAACCGCCGCTCCAGCTCCATGGACACGTCGCCGCCGCCGTCGTAGGTGAAGAACACGTACACGCCGTCCTGGAACCGCTTGATCGGGAATGCCAGCCGGCGCTTGCCCCAGATGTCCTGGCGGACCATGCGGCCCTTCTTCTGGGCCACGATCTCGGCCATCTGCTGGATGAACTGCGTCGTCTCTTCTTCGGAAAGGGCGGGGGAGAGAACGAACCCCGTTTCGTACTGTCTCAATGAGACCTCCTTATGGTTTGAGAGCCCCTTCCCTTCAGGAAGGAGCAAGGGGTCAAAAAGGCTATTCTAGCCG
>CAVSAI010000027.1:0-14391 GCA_963725825.1 Candidatus Aminicenantota bacterium | reverse complement strand
GCGGGGCTCTCTTGCTCAGCTCGTCGACCCGCTTCCGGATCTGCGGCTGATCCGGGCTGAGCTGGAGCGATTTCGCGTAGGCCGCCAGGGCTTCCTTCGTCTTGCCCTGGCCTTCGTAGCCTTCCCCCATCGCGTTCATAAGGACGGCGTTGACCCCGTAGTGGGCGACGGCTCGATCGACAAGGTCGACGGCTCGGGCGAAATCCTTCGTCGCCGTCGACGCTTCGGCGGCCAGGACAAGGGTCTCATAAAGAGGCGATTTCGCGGGCGCGACAAAGGGGTCCAGGGTCTTCACGGCCGACGGGGCATCTCCCTGCGTCAGGCAAACCCGGGCGAGGTTCGCGGCGGCGTCCTCGTATTCAGGTCTTTTTTGCAGAGATCTCTCGAGGAAGCCCCGGGCCTCATCGAGCCGGCCGAGGGACAGGAGTTGGGAACCCGTGATCTCATCGTAGACGGGGTCCCCGGAGGCCGGCAGGACGCGGGACGAGAACCAGGGACGCGGCACGTTCTCGGAGAAGCTCAGATCGAACTCCTCGGCTGCCGCGACGATCTCCGCGCCCGCTTTCGTCAGCGAAACCCGGACGGAGTAGTGGGCCGGAGGGAAGTCGGCGAGCGGCACGCGCTCGAGGACGTCTGGCAGATCGGGGTAATCCGAAGGCTTTCGGACGATCGTCCGGAAAGGCAGGCCGTCCTTGAGGAACTCGAACTTGATCTCGCCCGCGGCGGTGAGGTCGTCGCCCAGGTTGTGAAGCTGAAAGGCGACGGCCAGCGTCTCCTGCCGGGCGAAGGTCCGGTTCGGCTGGCTATAGATCTGGTAGGCCCCGACCCGGAAGGCCTTCATCCGGCGCGCTTCAGGCTCGAGCCTGACGACGCGATATCCGAGAAGCGGTTGGGTCATCTGCACGGCCGTTCCCGGCTGGGGGATGCGCAGGGCCTGTTCGAGGGACGTGAACTCCTTCGAGGCCTCGTTCTTGATCAGGACGGACAGGTTGTAGTCGCCGCCGACAAGGGGGAAAAGGTCCTGGAAATCGAACGGCGCGCGGCTCGCTTCGTTCACCTGCTCCTCGTTCAGATTCAGGGATACGGTCTTATCGAACTGATGGACGAGGCGGCCGTCGGCCGTCGTCACCCGTCCGTTCACCCTGAGGGTCGTCGAATACTTGTTCTCATATTGGTTGACCGACAGCCGCGGGAGCTCGACGGCGTAGTGGACGAAGTAAAGGCCTGAAGGGTCGCGGAAGACTTTGATGAGGCTGTCGCTGTCGAGGTAATTGGCCGTGTACTCGACCTCGACCAGGTCCTTGTATTGAAGGAACTTTTGGGCGTACTTGGCCTCGACGCCCCGGGTCGGCGCCGACCAGATGCGCTGCAGGAGAAGGTCGCCGGACATGGACGGCCGCCCGAAGCCCGCGCCGCTCTCGCCGGGAATGAGGGAGAGCGAGACCGGAGCCAGGCTCGGTTCGACGTCGCGAAGCTTCTCGTAGGCCGCGGCAGGATCCGGGCCTCCGAAATAGCCGGCCAGCAGGGCCTGGGGGCCGTCGGCGACAGGGCTATAGAGCCGGTATTCGCCGCGCCCGCTCTCCTTGAAGAAGACGACGTTGAACCCGGCCGGCAACCCGAGGTCCGTTTTGCCCTGATAGAACCACACCTCGGTATCATAGATCGAGGACTTGCCCGTGTACCGCTGCGTGTCCGTCGGCTCGCCCAGGATGATATAGATGCGGCCGCGGTCGGTCCGCCGGCCGGGGCGGGGCGCGTCGCGGCCGAGATACTTATCGGCATAGGCGATTCGGCGGTCGTGTTCCGTCTTGAACTCGTTCTCGGGGGTCCCCGGCGTCGGATCGCGCTGCTTCCAGAAGGCGTCTATGAACAGATCCCGCTCCCGGTCGGATTGGAGCTTCAGAAAGACCTCGCGCTCTTGAGGGGCGATGATATAGGCGACATCGTCCTCGAGCCACCTCTGATAGGTCTCGGGGAGCCTGGCGTCCGCGCGCTGGCCGGCCGCAAGGGGGACGGCGGCGGCCGCGAGGGAGGCCAGCAGGACGGCGGCGAGGATCCGGAACGCGGTTTTCACGATCATGGATGATCCTGCGGACGCGCGCTCATCCCCAACGGGTCCTGAGCCGTGCCAACTCCGTGCCTGTCCGCGCATTGAGGATCTGATGAAGGAACCGCGGCCCCGGGGCCTCGTCGGGGAGGCGCTCGGCGGTGGATACGACCTCGTCCCCATAGAAGGCTTCGGCCCGGTAGGAGACTTCGAGCTCGATCGCCCGGCCGCTCCTCAGGAGCTCGGGGGGGACCGCCTCGAGCGCCCACTGGACATAGACCGCGTTGTTGACGTGGCGGTTCCAATCGATGTGGGCCGCTTCGACGCGGAAGCGGAGCCCGTCGTCGCGGGAGGCGGGGACAGGCAGGGAGCCGAACGGATCATCGAGGGCGCGCATGTCGACGGCGTAGGGCGTATCGATGACGTCGTCGATCTTTAGAGGCTGCTTGCGCTCGAGCCCCAGGATCATCCAGGAGCTCGTCGCAGAAAGGACCGGTCCGCCGCTTCCGTCGGCAACTTCGAAGTCCCGGGTGGCGAAGACGCCGGACTTGCCCGACGGCCAGGTCGTGACCTCGAGCCGCTCGCCCATCCCGGGATAGCGGTGGACGAGGATATGGTAGCGCGACAGGACCCAGGTCATATTGCGCTTGAACAGGTCCAGGACCGACAGCCCCAGCCGGCCGGCGTGGTCGCCGGCGGCGTCCTGCAGGTAATTGAGCAGGGCGCCCGTTTTGGCCAGGCCCCGGGCGTCGGTTTCGTAGGTGTGGATCGTGTATTCTTTACGGTAGATCATGTCCATGTCGGCCAACGGTCTATTATAGCCCATTCCCCCTGATTTTTCGCCTGTCCGAAGGCTGTTTTTTCTTGAAGACGGGCCCTGGAACGAGATAGAATGGAGGGCTCGGAATGTCCCTTTAAGAGGAGTGAATATGAGCCTTTCCCGCAAACAATTTTTGAAGTGCCTCGGCTTCGGCAGCTTGGCCTCGGGGCTGGGCGGATTCGGCCTGTCACTGCCCGGCGTCGCGGCCCCCCAGGCCCGCCCCGGCGCCCCCAAGATGACCATCAAGGACGTCGAGATCTATCTCTTCGACCTGCCCCTCGTCGCGCCGTTCCGCATCTCCATCGGCGAAATGAGCGCGGCCAACGACGTTCTCGTTCGGGTCCGGACGGATAACGGCCTCGTCGGGATCGGCGAGGCCTGCCCCTTCCCGCCCATCACGGGCGAGACCCAGGCCACGAATGTCGCCGCGGCCAAGGCGATCCGCGACATGATCATCGGCAAGGACCCCCTGGCGATCGAGAGCCTGATGCGGCTCATCGGGCCCATCGTCCATTCCAATCCGAGCGCCGTGGCCGCGTTCGAGATGGCCTTTTTCGACATCGCGGGCCAGGCCGCGGGCCTGCCGGTCTACCGGCTCCTCGGAGGGGACAAGCCCGGCTTCGAGTCCGACATCACGACCGGGATCGACACGCCGGAGGTCATGGCCGCGGGGGCCAAGAGGCACGTCGACATGGGCTACAAGACGATCAAGGTCAAGATCGGCCTCGATCCCGACCAGGACTTCGAACGGCTGCGGGCCGTCCGCGAGGCCGTCGGCGACGGCATCACCGTGCGCATCGACGCCAACCAGGGCTACACCGTGCCCCAGGCGATCTACGCCCTGAGGAAGATCGAGAAGCTCCGCATCCAGCTCGTCGAACAGCCCGTCCTGGCCTCGGACATCGCCGGCCTCAAGACGGTCCGGGCCGAAAGCCCCATCCCGATCATGGCCGACGAAGCGTGCTTCCTGCCGGCCGACGCCCTGAAGCTCGTCAAGGCCGAGGCCTGCGACTTCATGAACATCAAGATCATGAAGGCCGGCGGCATCCTCAACTCCGTCCGCATCGCCCACATCGCCGACGCCGCGAACATGCGCTGCATGGTCGGCTGCATGCTCGAATCGCGGATCGCCTTGACCGCGGCCGCGCACGTCGTCGCCTCCCAGGCCAACATCGTTTACGCCGACCTCGACGGCAATGCCGAGCACACGGCCGACCCGGTCATCGGCGGCATGACGACCAAGGCCGGGATGGTCAGCGTTCCCGAGACGCCCGGCCTGGGCTGCGGCATCGACCCGGCCTTCCTGAAGAAGATGACGAGAGTCTGAGGAATCAACCGATGAGAGAAAAACCACGCCGGCAGGCGGCGGTCCTGGCGTTCCTCGTCCTCGCGGCCGCCGGCGGTCTGGCGGCCCAGGACATGTCCTTCCCCGTCCCCCGGACCCGGGCGGACCTCGAACAGGCCCTGCGCGCGCAGGCGGCCAAGGTCAAAGGGCGGATCGGCGTCTTCATCAAGCACGTCGAATCCGGCGAAACGATGGGCTTGGGCGAAGGGGAGCGGTTCCAGTTGGCCTCAGTCTTCAAGATCCCCGTTCTGATGACCCTGCACAAAGAGATCCATCTCGGCCGGATCTCCCTCGACGACCGGATCCTGTTCGAGGAGAGGATGAAGACCTACGGCAGCGGGCTGATGACGGCCATGAAGCCGGGGCTTCCGATCTCCATCCAGGACCTGCAGCTCCTGATGATGGCCAGGTCCGACAACACGGCGACGGATATTCTCTTTCATCTCGTCACCCCCGAAGCCATCGGGGCCACGATCACGGAGCTGGGGCTGAAGGACACGACGATCGACTACGACACGCGCCAGCTCATCCTGGCCTACCTCGGGCTCGATCCCGCGAAGCGCCTGACGATCGCCGAGCTCGGCCAGCTTCCCGCTTCGGTCTGGGCGGACCCGGCGCGTCAGGCGGCGATGAAGGCGTTCGACGCCTCGGCCCACAACACGTCGACGCCGAAGGACATCGGATCCCTTCTCGAAAAGTGCGTCAAGGGCGAGTTCGTCGACCGGGAGACGAGCGAACGGGTCCTCGAGACGATGAAGCACCACACCGGCGCCGAGCTCATCCTCCGCTATCTCCCCGATTCGACCGAGGTGGCCCGCAAAGGAGGGAGCCTGGGCCGGGACGGCGAGAATGCGGTCCTCCTCGATTCGGCGGTCATCTGGCTGCCCGAGAAGGCCGGCACCCTGATCATCTGCCTTTTCGGGAACGACCTCCGGGAGGTCCACTACGACATCAAGCACAAGATGGGCATGATGGCGCGGGCCGCCTACGACTATTTCCTGGCGAAGAACGGGAAACCCGGAAAGTCCTGAGGCGGCCTCAGCCCTTCTGGATGAAGAGCTGCTGGATCTTGCCGTCCGGGGTCCGGTACATGAGGACCTTCAGGACGCCCGTCCGGAACTCCAGCCGGGTCGTCGAGACCTCCATGCCGCCCCGCTCCCCGATCGATTCGACGACGGCGGCCGTCGGCTCGCCGTAGGGCTTGAGCCGGGCCGAGGCCGGCGAGATGACGCTCTCTTTGAGGAAATAATCGAACTCCTCGCCGAGGGCGGACCGGTCGACCCGTCCCTCTTGAAGGGCCCGCAGGAAGCTCTTGGCCTGCTCGACGGCGGGCGGCCCGGCGATCTCCGGGATGCCCGTCTTCGGCGCCGGCAGCGTGGGCTTGGCCTTGTCTTTGGCCGCTGGCGCCGCGGGCGCCCCGGCCTGGGGCAGGACCAGGGCGGTCAATTTGTTGTAGACGGCGTTGACGTCGCTATAGGACGAGAGGTTCGAGAACAGGATGATAGCCGAGCGCGTCGAGGGGACGACGACGTTCAGCGCGTAAAAGCCGTTGACCGCCCCGTTATGGGACAACAAAGCCACCCCGCCGCGCTGGCCGATGGCCAGCCCGCAGCCGTAATTCGAGATGCCGCCGCCTTTCAAGGCGCGCGGTGTGGTCATGAGCTTGAAGGATTCCGGCTTCAGGACTTTTCCGCCGATGAGGGCCAGGTCCCAGGCGGCCAGGTCCGTCGCCGTGGAAAAGAGGGCTCCTGCGGCCGCGACCCAGCCCTTGCCTTCCAGGGGCACGGCCTCGGGCGCACCGAGCCAGAACGACATGTGACCCTGAGCGCAGGCCGGGCTCCGGGGATCGGGTTCGTACGCCGTGTGGACGAGGCCAAGCGGCTTGAGGATCCGCCGGGTCAGGAAGGCCGCGTACGATTCTCCGCTGATCTTTTCAACGACGCGTCCCAGGATGAGGTACCCGGTGTTGGAATAGGAATACCGAGTCCCGGGCTCGAAGTCGAGCGGCCGAGTGCCGAAGCGGCGGATGACCTCGTCGGTGGCGATCGGCTGGGCCATCGGCCGGTCGACGAAATCGAGGGGATAGTAATCGGGGTACCCGGAAACGTGGTTCAGCAGGTCAAGCAGAGTGATGTCGCCGGCCCGGGTCAGCCCGGGATAGTAACCGGAAACCTTGTCCATGACCCCGAGCTTGCCGTCCTCGGCGAGGAGGAGGATGCAGGCGGCGGTGAACTGCTTGGTGATCGAGCCGATGGCGAACATCGTGTCCGCCGCGACCGCATCCCCGCGCCCAAGGGCTTTGACCCCGAGGCCTTCCGCGAGGACCGTCCGCCCGTCCTTCACGACGGCCAGGGACAAGCCGACAAGGCCGCGGGAGGCAAGCTCATCGGAAGCCAAACGATGGATGGCCGCCGCGTCCAAGCCTTCTCCCGGAGCCGTGCGGGCCGCCGAAGGAGCGGCGAAGCCTGGGGAAAGGAAGAACGGGAGGATGGCGAGCGCCGTCGCCCGGGCGAGTCTCGAGGTCATGCTCATGTCATCCCTTTCGTTTGCGGCCGGCCGCGGCCGCGCGGGCCGGGCTCGCGACGAGGCTCAGACGAGCCGCTTGAGCTCCGAGAGAAGCCGTTCGATCTGCGCCGGCGTGTGCTCGGAGAAGATGGAAGCCCGCAAGACGCCGCCGGCCGGAGCCCCGACGTACTTCGAGAGGGCGATGGCGATGCCCCTGTCGAAAAGCTCCGCCTGGACCCTCTTCATGTCCTCGGCGGACTTCAGGGCCCAGGTCACGATCGGCACCGGGTTGTCGTTCGTCTCGAAGCCGAGCTTCTTCAACCCGGTCTTGGCCAGGACGACGTTCCGACGGAGGCGCTCCCGCCGCTGGGGCTCGCGCTTGACGATCTCCAGCCCCATGATCGACGCGGCCATCGCCGGCGTCGGACTCGGGGTGGCTCCCGGATAAGCGCCGCAGGTGGCCTTGATGTGGTCGATGAACGCCTTGGGCGCCGGAATGAAGCCGCCGTGCCCGCCGAAGGCCTTGCTCATGGTCCCGGCAAAAAAGCACCGGTCCGACTTGACGCCGAAATGCTCGTAGGTGCCGCGGCCGTTCGGGCCGAGGACGCCGACGGAATGGGAGTCGTCGAGACACAGATAGCCCTCGTATGGCTCGAGGATCTTCAGATACGCGGGCACGGGCGCGATGAGGCCGAAGGTCGGGAAGATGCCGTCCGTCATGACCAGGGGAATGTCGCCGGCCTTGAGATGGAGCTTGAGGTTCCGGGCCAGGTCCTCGGGATCGCGGTGCTTGAAGGCGAAGACGGGCTTCAGGGCGGAATAGACGGCGTCCCGGATGCTGAAATGGGCCGTCTCGTCGATGAAGATGGCTCCGACCTTGTCTTTGAGCGCCTGGACAAGGAAGAGATTGTCGAGGTAGCCCGAGACGAAGTGGATGGAGTCCTCCGTCCCGAAATACTCGGCGATCTTCCGCTCGAGCTCCAGCTGAACGGGCGTGTTGCCGAAGCCCGTCCGCGATGTGGCGCTGTGGCAGCCGTACTTGCGGAAGGCGGTCACGCCGGCTTCAATGAGCTCGGGATGGCCGTGAAGGGCGAAGTACCCGGTCCCCCCGAAATAGAGGCAGCGCTTGCCGTTGATGACGGTCTCGGGGCCAGGAGCGCTCTCCATGACGAATCCCCCGGCGGGTACCTGGGCATCGCCAAGCGGCGGCCCGTCGTCTTCGAAGACGCCTCCAAAAGCATGGTTGAGGGCCAGGAAGCCGGCCAGGGACTTGGCCATGAACTCCCGGCGGCCTGGCATCTCGATGTCGCGGTCCAACGCGTTCTTTCGGGTCATGAGCAGTCCTCCTTTCAGGAGTTAGGCCGGAGCCGGCGCCCCCGAAGAGGCGCCGACTCCCCGATTGCGGGAACAAGAAGGGAACGTTCAGAACCTGTACAGAATGCCGAGCTGGAAGTAGCGCGGTCCCAAGATACCATAAACGGCCTGGCCGCGCTCATCAAGGAACCAATCATAGTCCGTCGTATTGCCGAGGCTCGTGGCCCGGTTGCTGTTGAAAGCGTTGTAGATATCGGCCTGAAGTGCGATCTGGCCGCGGCCGACGTTGAACGACTTTTCGAGGCGGAGGTCGAGCAGGTGCTGGTCCGGAAGCTCATGAGAGCCCCTCGGCTCGACGAAGATCGAGACGCCGCCTTGGTAGAGACTGCCCAGGCCGGCTTCATAGCTGCGAAGGATGCGGGTGTACGGAACGCCGCTGCCGAACTGGTAGTAGCCGCTGATCATGATGCCCAGGGGGGCCAGGTAGGTCCCTTGGACCTTGATCATGTGCTCGCGCTGATAGTCGAGGCGTCCGTAGGCGTTGATCATCGAGTTCGGATCGTCGTAGAAGCCGGAGAAGCCCGTGCTCTGGTCGCGGGAAGTGTTGAGAATGCCCCGGCCGCGGGACCAGACGTAGCTCGACTGCATGGCCCAGCGTTTCGACATCCGCTTGGTCAGCTTGATCTCGAGGCCGGTGTACTTGCGGGCCGTGCCGGGGACGTTCTGAAAGACGAAGCCGTAGTCGCCGAAGTCCGTGTTCATCTCATAGAATGTGGTGGCGTTGCCGGTGAACGGATCCGTGCCGGTGACCGGATGATAGCCGGTCCAGACGAGCTCGCCCGTGGCCAGGTACTGTTCCCAGTCGAGGTGGGCCCGGTCGACGTCGTCGATGAGGTTCTGCTCCCACTTGGCGAGGAAGGTCGCCGACGCGGAGAAATCCTCGAACAGCTCGCGTTCGAGGCCCACGCTGATCTCGTCCGCATAGGGCGAGTCGATGCCCGGGTCGACCACCGTCGAGCCCGGCGAATAGACCGGCGTCGTATAGTTCACCGACCAATCCGCATTGAGCTGGGCCCAGAAATTGCTCCGCTGGTTGGGATTGTTGAAGTAATAATAGATCATCAGCAGGGGCGCATAATACCGGCCGTAGCTCGCCCGGAGGACGGTCTTGGAGTCGCCGGTCAGGTCATAGGTCACCCCCAGCCGGGGCGAGAGCATGGTGAAGCTCATGGCGTGGATCGTTTCCTCGTTGATCCACTCGTTGGAGTTCCGCTTCTTCTGGGGCGGATAGTTGCCCTGGGAATAGTCGAGGCGCAGCCCCAGGTTGATGTTCATCCGTTTTGTCGGGGACCACGAGTCCTGGAGGAAGCCGCCGACCTGGATGAGGTTGTTCTTCTGCTTGTACTCCGTGCCGACCCAGGCCCAATTGGGCACGCCGTCCCAAAGATAGATGTCGACGGCCTTGAAGCCGTCCGGGAAAACGCCCTCGAAGTGAGGGTCCTGGAAGTATTGGGTCTCGGTGCCGTCAAAGGCGAACTCGGCGTCGGCGCCGACCTTGAACTCGTGGCTGCCGAGCCAGTTGTCACGGTACAGGGTCAGGTCGCTGTTGAGCTGGACGCGCCGGCGGGAGTACCACCAGTCGGACCCGGCCCCGCCGCGGTTGATGTTGTCCGTGGCTTCGTCGACGAGGGGCGCCAGGGTGTTGTTGGCGAGCAAGTACTGGTGGAGGGAATACCAGGAGCCCTTGAGGTTGAAGAGCACGTTCTTGGACATCATCCGTGTCCACTGGGCCGTGGCGATGGTCACGGCGGTGTCCTCATGGGTGTTGGCGTCGAGGACCGTCCAGCGGCTGGCGCCGCGATGGTCCCACTTGAAGCCGCGCCAGTATCCGGAGGCCGTCAACTTGTCCCTGTCGCTCAGCTGCCAGGTCACCTTCCCGAAAGGCGAGTAGGTGTTTTGGGCGACCGGCGCGGAGGCCGGCTGCGGCCCCCCGAAGGTGGTCGGGGCGGGGAATCCCTGGACATAGGAAGACGACAGGTCGACGTCCATGCTGGTGAAGAACCAAAGCTTGTCCTTCACGACCGGACCGCCGAGCGAAAAGCCGGGCACGTATTCGTGGCGGAAGCCGACGAACTGGCCTTCGAACGGGGTTCCGGCCGTGTTGTCGGACTGGAGGCTCTTGTCCCGGTAGTAGAAGTTGACGCCGCCGGAGAATCGATTGCCGCCGGCCTTGGTGATGACGTTGACGAGGGCGCCCTTGACGGCGCCATACTCGGCCTTCTGACTGCCCGTTTCGATCTCGACCTCGTCGATGGCGTTCCAGGGGACCGTCTGGTACGGATCGCCCGTCACCGGGTCCTGCATCTTGACGCCGTCGACGATGAAGTTGTTGGATCGGGCGTCGCTGCCGAACGACGTCCGGGAGAACATGCCGGGTGCGGAGTTGAAGATGGAGGCCAGATCGCGGGTCAGGGGGAGACTGTCGATCAGAGCCTTGGTGTAGGTCGTGCCGGTCTGGGTCATCTTCAGGTCGATCGTCGGCGACTGGCCGGTCACGGTGACGGATTTCTCGATGCCGCCCTGTTCGAGGGAGATATCGAGGGTGACGGTCCTTGAGGCGCCGACGATGATGCCTTCCCGGACGACGCTCCGGAAGCCGGCGATCTCAAAGGTGACCTTATAGGTCCCGGAAGGGAGGGAGAAGAATCGGAAAAGCCCGTTCTCGTTGGTCACGGCAGCCAACTGGGGCAACATCAGCGACGGGCTGCTGATCGTCACGTTGACCCCGGGAAGCGGCGCTTTGTCGGTGTCCGTTACCGTGCCGTTGAGCTGGCCCGTCGGGATCATCTGCCCGAAAGCAAGGGTGGCGGCTGCGAGGACAAGGACGCCCGCGCAGATCGTCTTGATGAACCTCATGATCGAAACCTCCATTGGGAATGCTTGGGGAACCATGCGCGCGTGGGGCCGCCGGACTCAGGAGCGGTCATTGTCCCCTCCCTTGGGGAATGATGGACCTTCCGAGTCGCGCCCGCTTTCGACGAAGAATTCTTCGCCCCAGTGGGCTTCGATCACTTTCTCCAGGCTGGCGAGGTCCCGCACCTCGATGAGCTCGAGGATCCGCAGATGGTCGCGATAGGATTTTTCGAGCGCCGGAGGATCGGAGAACGGGGCGAAGTCCGTTTTGCGGCGATAAATGGATATCTTGGACATTAGCTCGCTGAGCGTCTCGTACAGGGACCCGCTGCCGCAGACCCGCCAGATCCGGTCGTGGATCGTGAGGTTCTGATCGAGGTAGCCTTGATGGTCGCCGGCGTCATAAAGGCGGCCCAGCTCCTTCGTCATCCTTCGGAGCTCCGCGACGTCGCCGACGGAGAAGGCCGGCAGGGCCTTGCGCAGGGCGAGGATATCGAGCGCCCTGACGATCTCATAGAGCTCCCGCACCTCCTCTTTGGTCGAGTCCTGGACAAGGACCTCTTTGCGGGCGTTGATGACGAGATACTTCTCCGCGGCGAGCCGGAAGAACGCTTCGCGCACGGGTGTCGAGGACGTATTAAAGAGGGCGGCGATCTCTTTTTCCTGAAGCCTTTGGCCGGGCTTGATCTCGCCCTCGATGACGGCCTTCTTCAAGGATTGAAAGATAAGCTCGCTGAGGGTCTGCGGGCCCTGAAAATCAGACGGTTTCCAATCGATCTTCATCTTTATCGACTGTAAAATATAAAATATATCTAACCATGTCAAGGAAAATCTGGGACTTATTATTTTGTTTATATTGAATTATTTATGCAGGAATAGCCACGGATGGTCTGAATCCTGAGCCCGTCGAGGCGGACGAATTCCTTGAATAAATCGACTGTCAGGCATGAGTGCGCGGGCAGGACGAAAAGGACGTCCCCGGCCTTGATCCTCTTGATCTCCGCCGCCGTTGTCTTCAGGATCCCGTGTTCCTGGGAAAGTGCAGAGACCACGGTTCCCGGCAGAATCCGGCCCCAGCCCGCCCCGTGACGACGGCACGCGCGGCCATAGATGCGGCCGTCCTTCCCGGCGTTGACGTCGTCCTTGGACAGGTGGATGGCGCCGCCATAGATGACGGCTTCGTTCCTGGCCGGATGCGTCGATACGACGGGACAGGCCACGGCGGCCGCGATTTCCGCCTCGCCGCAGCTCCCGATCTCAAGCTGGGTCACGTCGTTAAGGACAAAATTGCCCGGGCGGATCTCGTCGGCGGCTTCAAAATCGTCAAGGAGGCTGCAGGCGGGCGTGTCCCCCACGGAGATCTCGAGACCGGGGAATCCGGATGCGGCCAGGGCCATTTTCGCGCGACGCATCTTCTTCATGGCGTCGGCATGGAGCCCGGCGAGGGCGGCGTGGGACCGGGCCCCATAGGTCCGGCCGTTATGTGTCAGGAGGCCGCGCAGGCGGAGTTGACTCTGCCGAGCCGTCTGCCGGCAGATCCGCGTCAACAGCGAGTTGTCGTTCCAGTCCGCCCCGGCCCGGTTGGCCCCGATGTTGATCTTGATCCACACGTCCACGGACGACGAGACGCTACGGGCGAGCGCGGCCAGCCCCGCGGGCGATTCGACAAGAAGTCCGAGGGAACACGACTCGGTCAAGCGGCCGAGCTCGCCGGCTTCGAGGACATTGAAGGGAAACGCGATGAGGATGTCCGTCCAGCCGTCGGCGGCGAAGTACGACGCCATTTCGACCGACGAGACCGTGATCGCCTCGACACCGAATTCGCGGAAGATCCGTCCGATGTGGCGCGACTGGTGCGTCTTGAAGTGGGGCCGGAAGCGGACGCCGAAACGTCCGGCCCGCGCGGCCATCCGTTCGATATTCCGGCGGGCCCGGTCCTCGTCGAGGACCAGCGTCGGCTTCGTGTACGCCACCATGGCTCCCCTTTCTATCATCCGGTTCGGGCCCAAGTCAATCGGGATCATCGTCGAGAGGACGCGGCGGCCGGCCAATCGGTGACTCCGTTGACGGCCCGCCATAGCTCGCTATCGAGCTCGCTGAAGAACGCGTCCGCGTTGGCCGGACGGGAATTGAACAAGGCCGTCCAGCTCATTCCGTTGGCGGCGCGGACCATGATCGTCGACGTGCCCGGGAGGGAGCCGGTGTGCCACCAGTTCGCGTCTCCCCCCGTCGGCCGGACCTGCCAGCCGAGGGCATAATAGGTATCGGAGCCCTGATACTCCGCGAGCGGCGGCCGGGCGGTCATCAGCCCGATCGTCGCCTCCTGGAGGATGTCGGGGACGGACGTCCGGCCGTCGACGGCCAGGATGAACTTGAGGAGGTCGGCGGCCGAGCAGAGCCAGCCGCCGTGAGCGTCCATGGGCTCGATAGCGAACCCTCCGTAGGGCCAAGCCACGTACTCGGCGCCGGCCGCGAAGACGGAAACGGCCAAGGGCGCGCCCGCGTAATCGTAATAGGCCGCTTCTCCGTCGGCCCGGTCGGCTTCGAGAGAACGGCCGAGGCGCGCGCCGGCCGCCCCTGCGGGAGAGAGGACCGAGGTCTTGACGTAGGCTTCATAGCTCTGTCCCGTGACCTTCTCGATGATCCGGCCGAGCAGGCAGTAGCCGAAATTGGAGTAGGCATACTTCGCGCCCGGATCGAAATCGAGCCGCTGCCCTTTCATGTAGCGAACGATGGCCGGGGCGTCCGCCGGCGTCGGGATCCCCATAGCGGCGGCGATCTCGCGCGAGCGGAACATCGGATCGAAGCTGGCGTCGCGGTCCCAGCCTCCCGAATGCCGGAGCAGGTCGATGACGGTGACGTCAGCGAGGCGAGGGTCCACAGTTGCCCCAGACGGCGGCTCGATGTCATTCAGGATATCGAAAACCCTGGCCTCGAGATCCAAGAGGCCGGCCTCGCGGAGCTTGAGGATGGCGGCCGCGGTGATCGGCTTCGACAGGCTGGCCAGCCGGAAGAGGGAGGCCGTCGTCACCGGCACGTTGCCGTTCTTGACGGCGACGCCGTAGGCTTTCGACAAAACGATCGATCCATTCCGGGCGAGAGCCACCGCGCCGCCGGGAATGTCCCACTTCGACATCAAAGCGGGGACGACCTTCTGGAAGCTCTCTTCGGGCGTCACGCCCGACGGGGCGTCGCTGCCGGTCGACTGACAGCCGGGACAGCCGGCGAGGGCGAAAGCGAGGGCGAGGATGAGCGCGGGCGCATAAGATGAACGCTGTTCCATGAAAAACTCCGCGCGTATTAAAGCACCGCGCTGGCGGGTTTTCAACTCTTTTGCGAAAAACGGCGGTTCCGGAACCGCGCCCCGCGGCGGGACGGGGTCGCCCGACGGCCGTCAGCTCTTCTGAGGCTTCCCCTCGGGACGAATGGGATCCGGGATCAGAACGC
>CAVSAI010000026.1:0-30988 GCA_963725825.1 Candidatus Aminicenantota bacterium | reverse complement strand
GCCGATGGCCAGGCTGTCCTCGACCGGCAGGATCTCGCCGCCGTCGACGCATGCGGTGAATCCGACCTTCCGGCCGGCTTTGGTCAACCGCAGGGCCAGGTCACCGAACCCGGCCTTCCCCCGCGCCGGCGGAACGTTTCGGAGATGCGGAAAGACGTCCGCCGAGCGAAGCGCGAGGACCTCAGCCAGCCCCATCTCTCCGCCCCCGCTCAGGAACGTGAGTGACCAGCCCCTGGTCCTGTGGGTCCGAAGGAGCGCTTTGAGGGTCCGGTCGCGGAGCAAGGGCCTGTCGGCCGGAACGGCGACGACGTCGCAGTCCGGATAGTCCTGGAGCACCGCCCGGGCCGTGGCGAGAGCCGCGAGGGCGCCTTGGCGGGGGCGTGACGTCCGTTTCCCGTCGGCCAGCAAGAAGACGGGGGCCTTTGTCTCGACGGTCTTGATCAGGCTTTCCCAATCCCCCCGGCCCGCGGCGTCCGGCCCGGCCAGGACGAGGACGGCGTCGGGCGCGAGCCGCAGGGACGTCTCGAGCGCATAGGCGCCAAGGGGCCGGCCCAGGACCGGTTGGAAGACCGTGCGCTCTTCTCCCCCCAGTAAAAGAACGACGGTGGAGCGTTTCATGCGAGTTTGGTGATCAGCTTGAACTTCTTATCTTCCCAAAGGGCCTCGAAATCGGGCTCGTTCTGGGCGACGACGGCGAGATTCTTGTCCTTTTGAACGGCCTTCTTGAGCAGCTCCAACGCCTCGTCGGCCTGTCCCATCAAGCTGTGGACATCGGCCTGCAAATAGTAGACGAGACCTTCCTTCTCCTTGTACTCCAAGGCCTTCTCGAGGAGCTTGAGCGCCCCGGCATAGTCCTTTTGATTGATCTTGGCGGCCGCATATCGATAGTGATCCTCGAACCCCTTGAGCGACACGGTGTCCTTCTTCGTCCGCTTCTGGGCGATCGCGATATAGGCCTTGGCCCGGTCGACGACTTCCCTGTCGGCGGGGAATTTCTCCATGAAGTCCTTGAACGACGCGGCGGCTTTCTCGAATTCTCCCTTCTGGAACTCCTTTACGGCCAGACCGAAGGCCGCCAGGGTTTTCTGATACTCGTCCTTCTTCGATCGTTGTTCGCGCACGGTTGTTCCTCTCAAAATGCAGTCGGAATTGGCCTTATTTTACACGAGATGCCGTTTTTTGACAATACGCGCCGCCAACCTCGACGGGGACCGGCAGGGATCAGACGCTTGGGAGCGACCGTCAGCCCCGCTCCGGAGTGTCCCGGAGGAGCGGTGCTGGGAAATATCATAATAAATTGGGCGCTCGTCTAATGTATCGTTCCTTGGCCAATATGGTAGAATAGCGGGGATGAAAAAGCGGCTGGAGGAGATCCTGGAGAAGGTCCGCTCCGGAGCGCTCACACCGGCGAAGGCCCTCGAGGCTCTCGAGGACTTCCCCTATTGCGATCTCGATTTCGCCAAAGTCGACCATCATCGCGAGGTGGCCAAGGGCACGCCGGAGATCGTCTTCGGCCTGGGCAAGACCCCGGCCCAGATAGGCCGGATCTCCCGGGAGATCCTCAAGAAGGGTTCGAACCTCCTCGTGACCCGGGTCGAGCCCGCGGTCTGGTCCAAGATCAGGGCCGGTCTTCCGGGCGCCGTCTACAATGAAGCGGCCCGGACGGTCAGCAAGGTCCGGACCAGGCCCCTCGCAGGCCGAGGCCCCATCGTCGTCCTGACCGCCGGCACATCGGACATCCCCGTCGCCGAGGAAGCGGCCGTCACCTCGGAGATCCTCGGGAACACGACCGAGCGTATCTACGATGTCGGCGTGGCCGGCCTCCATCGCCTGCTCGGACAATACGACCGGATCCGCCAGGCCCGGGTCATCATCACGGTCGCCGGAATGGAAGGGGCCTTGCCGAGCGTCGTCGCCGGCCTGGTCAAGGTCCCTGTCATCGCCGTGCCCACGAGCGTCGGATACGGGGCCAGCTTCAAGGGCCTGGCCGCCCTCCTGGCCATGCTCAATGCCTGTCCGGGCGGGGTGGCCGTGGTCAACATCGACAATGGGTTCGGGGCCGCCTTCCTGGCCAGTCAGATCAATCACCTTTAGCGCGGACAAACGGGCGGCCACCGTCCGAAAGAATAATAGATAGAGCACCTTGACAAGGTGCGGTGGCGTCCCTATATTCTATAAGAAAGCGCGGTCCACAGACATTTCATGGAGATCATTGACCAGGTCAGGCAGGCCTCGTCCATAGTCGAGATCGCCTCCCAGTACACGAGCCTGAAGCGGCGGGGGCGGAAATGGGTGGGCCTCTGCCCTTTTCACACCGAAAAGACCCCTTCCTTCACCGTCGACGACGAGAAGCAGCTCTACCACTGTTTCGGCTGCGGGGTCGGCGGGGACATCTTCTCGCTCCTCATGGAAAAGGAGAACCTGACCTTCCCCGAGGCGCTCAAGAGCCTGGCCGAACGCTATCACGTCCCTCTGCCGGCCCAGCAGCGGGTCCGCCCCGAGATCCTCAAGCTCGAGGAGAAGCTGTTCAAGATCAACGATCTGGCCCTCGGGTATTTCCGGAAGAACCTCACCGGCACGGCGGAAGGGAAAAAGGCCCTCGAATACCTGAAGAAGCGCGGCCTCTCGGATGAGACGATCCAGACGCTCAAGATCGGCTACGCCCTGAACGCCTGGACCGCCCTGATCGAGTTCTTCAAGTCGAAAGAGGTCGCCGTCTCCCTCCTCGAGAAAGGCGGCCTCGCCCTGCCCGGCTCGCGGCCCGGCGAATACCGCGATCGCTTCCGCGGCCGGGTCATCTTCCCGATCTTCAGTCTGACCGGACGGGTCGTCGCCTTCGGCGGCCGGACCGTCGTCGATGCCGAGCCGAAGTACCTGAATTCGCCGGAGACGCCGCTCTACTCGAAGGGCAAGCTCCTCTACGGACTGAACTTCACCAAGGACGCCATCCGGCAGGAGGGGACGGCCATCCTGGTCGAGGGCTACACCGATCTCTCGTCGCTCTACCAGGCCGGCATCACCAACGTCGTGGCCTCGCTCGGAACGGCCCTGACGCCCTGGCAGGTCGGGCAGGCCCAGCGCTTCGCCTCGCGCCTCGTCATCAACTACGATGGGGACAGCGCCGGGCGCACGGCCGCGGCCAGGGCGGTGCCTCTCGGCCTCGAGAAGGGTCTCAACATCGACGTTCTCGTCCTGCCCGACGACCTCGACCCCGACGCCTACCTGAGGAAACACGGCCGCGACCGGTACCTCGCCCTGATGAAGAAGACCGTGCCCGGCCTCGATTTTCTCATCGACTCGCTGGCCGCGGGCGCCCGCATGGCCATCCCCGAGGAGAAGGGCAAGGTCGCCCGGGCCGTCGTCAGGGAGATCGAGAAGGTCCCCGACCCCGTCGCCCGGAGCGAGTACCTGCGCCGGGCCAGCGCCAAGCTCGGCGTCAGCGAGGAGCTGCTGCGGACGATCGTCGAGAACAAGGCCCCGGACAAGGGCCCCGAAGAGCCGGGACTCTTCTGTCCGGCCGAGAAGCGCCTGTTCCAGATCCTCATGGGCGACCCCTCCCTCGCGCCGTACGTCTTCGCCGAGTGCGGCGAGGAGATCTTCCAGGGGCTGCAGAGCGAGCCCATCTTCCAGTACATCCTGGAGTGTTTCAAGAATGACCTCAGCTGGAGCTTCCCCGGGCTCCAGGGCAAGGTCCCCCCGGCCCTGATGTCGCAGCTGGCCCGGGCGCTGTTCGAGAAGTCGTCGGAGGGTTCGGTCGAGGAAGCCCAGGAGTGCCTGAGGTCCCTGCGCAAGGTCCACCTGCAGAACCGGCTGAAGGACATCCAGCAGAAGATCGCCCGGTCGGAGAAAAAGGGCGAGAAAGAGGAGCTCCTGGCCCTGCTCTACCAGAAACAGGACGTGACCAAGCAGATCCTGGCGCTCCCATGAGCGGGAAGAAAACGTCATGGCCAAACGTCAAAGAGGATCGAGCGGTCAGAAAAGAGGTGTGCCCCGTGTCTCCGGAGAATAAGATCCACAAGGACGAGATCTCCCAGCTCATATCGAAGGGCCGGAAGCAGGGCTTCCTGCTGTTCGAGGAGATCGACAAGACCTTCACCGAGGACCTCGACTCCGAGGAGGATTTCGACGATTTCCTGTCCTCGATGGGCGATTACGGCATCAAGATCCTCGATTCGCGCCAGAAGGAGATGCTCCCGCAGCGGCGCAAGAGCGACCTCGTTTCGACCCACGGCCTGGAGCGGACGACCGACCCGGTCAAGCTCTACCTCCGCGAGATGGGCAACATCTCGCTCCTGACGCGCGAGGGCGAGATCAGCATCGCCCGCGAGATCGAGCGGGGCGAGAAGAGCATCATCAAGGCCCTCAGCCGGACGCGGCTCGTCCTCAACCAGGTCCTGGCGCTCGAGGACCGGATCAAGGAGAACCCGTTCATCATCCAGGAGATGTTCGACGTCTCCGAGGAGGACATCGCCGAGGGCAAGCTCGAGGAGAAGAAGAAACAGATCCTGGCCAAGGTCAAGCGGATCAGGGAGCTCAGCCGGAAGCTCGACCGCATCCCGGAAAAGAAGAAGACCCTGGTCAGCCGCGGCCGCATCATCGTCAAGATCAGCCGGACGATCCGCGACCTCAGCCTTCGCTCGGCCCACCGCGAGAAGATCATCGAAGAGCTGCGGAGGCGGCTCAAGGCCATCAACGACCTCGAGGATACCCGCGACGATCTGGCCGCGGCCCTGGCCAAGAAGAAGAAGGACGACCCCGCCCTCAAGCAGAAGGTCCGCGACGCCAACCGGGAGCTGCGGAAGCAGACGACGGAGATCGGGCTCGACCCGGAATCCCTGCGGCGGGCGGTCCGGTCCATCACCGCCGGGAAGAAGGTCAGCGATCAGGCCAAGAAGGAGCTCGTCGCGGCCAACCTGCGGCTGGTCGTCTCCATCGCCAAGAAGTACAGCAACCGCGGCCTCCAGTTCCTCGATCTCATCCAGGAAGGCAACATGGGCCTGATGAAGGCCGTCGAGAAGTTCGAGTACCGTCGCGGCTACAAGTTCTCGACCTACGCCACGTGGTGGATCCGCCAGGCCATCACCCGGGCCATCGCCGACCAGGCCCGGACGATCCGCATCCCCGTGCACATGATCGAGACGATCAACAAGCTCATCCGCGTCTCGCGGGCCCTCGTCCAGGAGATCGGCCGGGAGCCGACGAGCGAGGAGATCGCCAAGAAGATGGACATGCCGGTCAGCAAGGTCCGCAAGATCATCAAGATCGCCCAGGAGCCCATCTCCCTCGAGACGCCCATCGGCGAAGAGGAGGACAGCCACCTCGGCGATTTCATCGAGGACAAGCTCATCCCCTCGCCGCCCGACACGGTCATCCACATCAACCTCAAGGAGCAGATCGAGGAGGCCCTCAAGTCGCTGACGGACAGGGAGGGCCGCGTCCTCAAGATGCGCTTCGGGCTCGGCGACGGCAACGAGCACACGCTCGAGGAGGTCGGCCAGCAGTTCAAGGTGACCCGTGAGCGCATCCGCCAGATCGAGGCCAAGGCCCTGCGCAAGCTCAAACACCCGAGCCGCAGCCGCAAGCTGAAATCCTTCACCAACAACCACTGAAGGGCCTCGGGGAATCGTCTCCGTTCGCTGCCGGTGCTCCGGAAGCGGAGTCCCCGGACCGACCAGCCGACTTCGGCGGAGCGGCTCCGACCCGATGCTGGTAGATATCTTAGGAAACCGAGTCTTATGCTCACTCCGACGACACCCCTCACCCCCTTCTTCCGCGGCCTCTGGGAATTTCCCAAATCCAGAGGCTCTCGCCCGCTGAATTGACGCCTCATCGTTATTTTGTTATAAAGATGGGCCGAGGGCCTATAGCTCAGTGGTAGAGCCACCGGCTCATAACCGGCAGGTCCCAGGTTCGAATCCTGGTAGGCCCAGGTGACCAAGAGAACGAGGATGTGCGGAACGTGGATATCGACTTCGATCTGATCATCGAGCTCCAGCGTCTGGACACCGAGCTCCACGACGCGTCCCTCGTCCTCGAAGGCATCCCCCGCCTCGTCCAGGACGTCGATAAGCGGATCCAGGCCACGACCAAACTCGTCGCCGACGCCAAGGACAAGATGGCCCAGAACCAGAAAAGGCGCCGCGACCTCGAGAACGAGGTCAAGGACATGAAGGTTCAGATCGGGAAGTACAAGCGCCAGCTGAACGAGGTCAAGACCAACAAGGAATACACGTCCCTCCTCCACGAGATCGAGGAGACCCAGCACAAGGTCGACACGCTCGAGGAGGGGATCATCGCCGAGATGCTCGCCGCCGACGACGTCGAAGAGGAGATCAAGGCCGCCCTCCACAAGCAGAGCACGGAGGAGGACCTCCTCAAAAAGGAAAAGCTCGTCCTCGACGAGAAGATGAAGGAAACCGAGGCCCTCTTCGCGACGCTCACGAAGGAGCGCGAGGCCCTCGTTCCCCGCATCCCCCGCGAGCAGCTCAAGCTCTACGAGGCCATCTTCCAGAAGAAGGGCGGCACCGCCCTGTCCCCGGTCACGGGCGACTTCTGCGCCATGTGCCACATGCGCGTCCGCCCGCAGATGCTCAACGAGTTGCGGGACCGGACGACGGTCATCCTCTGCGAGAACTGCGGGCGGATCCTCTACTGGACCGCCAAGCCCGAGCCCGTCAAGGCCGAACCCCCGGCCGAGGGTAAGCTCCGCGGCCTCAGCCGCCGTTCCCTCCGTCATCGCGTCCGCTCTCGCCGTCTTCCCTGTACAGGGCGTCGATCGCCTCCTGGTACTCGGCCGTGACGTTGGCCCGCCGGACCTTGAGGGAGGGCGTGATCTCGCCCTTCTCGATGTCGAAATCGCGCGGCAGGACGACGATCTTCTTGATGCGCTCGTAGGAGGCCAAGAGCGGCGTCGCCCGGTCGGCCTCCGCCTTGAGGAAATCGACGACCCGCCTGTCCCGGCAGAGCTCCTCGATCGAGGCGAAGGCGATCCCCTGGGCCCTGGCGTAGTCCTTGAGCCTGTCGTACTCGGGCACGACCAGGGCGGCGATGAAGCGCTGGCGGTCGCCGATGACCACCGCGTTGGCGATGTAGGGGCTCGACTTGAGGAGATTCTCGATCGGCTGCGGGGCGATGTTCTTCCCCCCGGAGGTGACGAGGAGGTCCTTCTTGCGGTCGGTGATGACGAGGTACCCGTCGGCGTCGAAATGGCCGATATCCCCGGTGTGAAACCAGCCGCCTTCCATGATCTCCCGCGTCTCGGCATCCTTCTTGTAATACCCCTTCATGACGTTGGGCCCGCGGGCCAGGATCTCGCCGTCCGGGGCGATCTTGATGTCGATGCCGGGGGCCGGCTTGCCGACGGTCCCCAGGCGGATGTTCTCGAAGGTGTTGATGGACAGCAGAGGCGAAGTCTCGGTCAGGCCGTAGCCCTCGAGAATGACCAGACCCATGGCGTAGAAGAACTCGGCGATGTCCTTCGACAGGGGCGCGCCGCCGGAAACGAAGAAGCGGACGCGGCCGCCCGTCTTGGCGATGATCTTGGAGAAGACCAGCTTGGCCGCGATCGCCCGCCGGATCTGGAGGCCGCGCGGGACCGGCTTCCCGGCGAGCTTCAGCGCGCCGTACTCCTTGCCGACCTTGAGGGCCCAGAAGAAGATCTTCCGCCGCAGGGCCGGGCTCGACAGGACCTGGTCCATGACCTTGGTGTAGATCTTCTCGAAGACCCGGGGCACGCTGACCATGATGTGCGGACGGACCTCGAGCAGGTTCTGGGCCACGGCCTCGACGCTCTCGGCGAAGGCCACCGTGCAGCCCTTGTAGATGTAGGTGAACATGACCATGCGCTCGAGGATATGGGACAAAGGCAGGAAGGACAGGACGGTGTCCTTGGAGGAGAATTCAATGATGTCCGAAGCCGTCTTGATATTGCTGAGAAGATTGTCGTGCGTCAGGATGACGCCCTTCGGGACGCCCGTCGTCCCGGACGTGTAGATCAGGGTCGCCTCGTCGTCGGGCTTGACCCGGGCGACAATCGCATCGTAAAGGCCCGGCTCGGCTTCGGCCACGGCCCGGCCCCGAGTCCTGACGTCCTTGATCGTCAGGACGCCGGCCGGGGCCTCATCGGCGAACGTGATGTAATGGCGGACCTTGGCCAGGCCGGCCCTCAACGGCTCGATCTTCCTCCATTGATCGGCGTTGGAAACGACCACGACCGTGGCGTCCGAATCGTCGATGATGTAGCGGACCTGCTCCGAGACGAGCGTCGTGTAGATGGGCACGGTCAGCCCGCCGCAGGAGAGCGTCGCGAAGTCGGTCGTCGTCCAGTCCGGCCTGTTCTCCGACAGGATGCACAGCTTCTGGCCGGCCCCGAAACCGAGGTCCCTGAGCCCGAGGGCGAGGTGCTTCACGCTGTCCCCGAACTCCGCCGCGGAGATGGGCGCGTACGCCCCGGCCTTCTTGAACAGCATGAAGTCCGGCTTGGGGTAGGCCGTCACCGAATGGGTCAATAGCTGCGCCAGAGTCGTGACCATGGGTCCTCTCTTCCTTGCCAAGTGGCCTGATTCTAGTTTTCCCCGGCGGGCGTGTCAAGCCGCGTAGATCTTCCCGTCGCGGAGCTCGATCGTCCGCCGGGCCAGCGCGGCCAGCCGGAGGTTGTGGGTGACGAGGACGACGGTCAGTCCCTCCCGCGCGTTGAGCTCCTGGAGGATCCAGCCGATCTCCTCGCTCCGGGCGGTGTCGAGGTTCCCGGTCGGCTCGTCGGCGAGAAGGATGTCGGGCTTGTTGACCAGGGCCCGGGCGATGGCCACCCGCTGCATCTCTCCGCCGGAGAGCTGGCCGGGCAGATGCTCGGCCCGCTTGTCGATGCCGAGGGCCGCGAGCAGGCGGCCGACATCCTCTTCCGCGCCCGGCTTCTTGTAGAAGGTGAACGGCAGGATGACGTTCTCGAGGACGGTCAGGGTGGGAACGAGGAAGAACTTCTGGAAGATGTAGCCGAAGACATCCCGGCGGATCAGGGTCAGCTTGGCCTCCGAGAGCCCTCGGCACTTCTCGAAGACGACCCGGCCGCCGAGCGCGAGCGTTCCCGAGGACGGATTGTCGAGGCAGCCCAGGACGTTGATCAGGGTCGTCTTGCCCGATCCCGAGGGCCCGACGATCGAGGTGAACGACCCCTTCGCGATCTGGAGGGAGACGTCGTCGACCGCCGCGATCTCTTCCGGGCCGCGACGGTAGACCCTCTGTCAGCTGCTCCGCGGCGATGGCCGGCACGAGGGGCGCGCTCACGACTCCACCTCGCTGCGGATGGTATCGAGCGGCCGCATGCGGGCCGCCTTCCAGGACGGATAGACGCCGCTGGCCAGCCCGATGGCGGTGACGACGCCGAGGGTCATCAGGACCAGGCCGAGATCGATGGACACGAGACCGCCGCTCGGCGAGTACGGCAAGAGACCGCGGACGAGGAGGTCCGTCAGCCGGGCCGTGATGAGCGCCAGTCCCGTCCCGAGCAGGCCGCCGCTGATGCAGAGGATGATCGTCTCGAGCCAGACGAGCTTGAACACGTCGCCGGCCATGGCCCCCATGGACTTGAGGATGCCGATCTCCTGGCGCCTCTCCATGACCGACATCAGGACGGTGTTGATGACGCCCATCATGGCGATGAGGATGGCGATGAGGGCGATCGAGAAGACCATGACCCGGGCGGTCGACACCAGGGTCATGATGGTCGTCTTGACCTGGCTCAGGCTGACGACCTGGACGTCGGGGAGCTTGTACATCTTGTCCTCGAAGGCCTTCAGGTCGGCCTCCTTCTTGACCTTGATGCCGATCGAGGTCAGCTCCCGGACGCCGAAGATCTTCTGAACGGTGTGGATGGGCAGGAAGATCGTGCCGTCGTCCTGGGTCCCGGTGCGCTCGAGGATGCCCACGACCTTGACCTCGACCTCCTTCTCGGGGATGAGGTAGAGATCGCCGACCTCGCGCTGTTCGAGCTCGGCCACCTCATAGCCGAAGACGGCCTCGGCCGCCTCCGGCTCCTTGAACCAGCCGCCGGCCTTGAAGGGCAGCGCGCTCTTCATCTTCGGGAACGAGACCGGGTCGACCCCGAGGAAGGCGGCCAACCCGCCCGTCTCGCCCTTGTTGGGGTCGAAGACGACCTGCATGAGCATGGGCGTCACGCCCTCGACCTCGGGCTCGGCGGCCACGGACGCCGCGATGGACTCGTTCATGTACTTGAGGCCCGTGCCGCCCTTGAGCATGAGCGTCGCCGCTTCGTAGGGACAGCCCTTGGCCACGACGAGCATCTGGAACCCCAGATTGTCGATGTCCCTGTTGAGTGAGGCCTCGTAGCCGCGGTTGAAGCCGAAGAGGCTGACCAGCACCCAGGCGGCCATGGCGATGCCCAGGATGGTCAGGAAGCTCCGCGCCTTCTTGCGCAGGAGGCTCTTCCAAGCCACTTCGAAAACGGTCAGCTTTTTCATCGCGCGTTATCCTTTGAAGAGCTTGAGATGGGCGTTGTCCAGGAGGAATTCGTCGACGAGAATGAGGTTCTTCTTGGTCGCCCTGAGGATCGACCGGAAGTCCTTCTCGGCCGCCGGGTCCGGATCCTTGATCCGGCTGACGGGTCCGGGCGGCTCCTCCCGGCCCGAGACGACGTCGTATTTGTAGAAGTCCTCCAGGCTCAGTCCGACGAACTGGCTGCCGAACGCCGGGTCGCGGAAGGCCTTGGCCGCCTTGGAGGTCAGCTTCTGGATATAAAAGGCCTTGATGACCCCCTTGAGGTCGAGGGCCAGGAAGACCTGGAGCCCGCCGTAGGTCCCCTTCTGGTTGACGCCGTGGATGAAGCCCACAAGATCGGCGCCCCTGTAGACCTCGTACATCGTGTAGGGGACGTCGGCCGTCTCGAAGAGCCCGGTGAACCTGTCGCCCAGCCGGGCTTCGATCTTTTTCAGGAGGTCGTCGCCGCCCTTCTTCGAAATGGACACATAAAGGGTCTTATATCCGGTCGACCCCGGAAAGAGGCGCCTGACGTCCCGGTCGGGATCGTTGAGGTCGCAGCCGACCGCGGCATAAAGGGACAAGGCGGCGGCGGAACAAACGATCCCGGCCGCCGCCAGGATGAGCGCCTTCCGCGGGCGAGCGGCGTGGATGACGTCGAGGAGCCGTGTCCGCATGTTCTTCATTCCGCACCTCCCGTTGCCGAGGCCCGGGGCCCCGGCCGATCCGATCTCACAGGCGCTTGTAGTAATAGAGCTGGACGGCGAACCGGGCGTCCCGGCGTTCGCGGTCGTAGAGGACCATGAAGCGGCCTGCCAGGTCCGCGTTGAAGAGATAGGTCAGCCCCGAAGCGAGCAAATAGCTCCAGGACCCCATCTGTCTCGCGAGCACGGGCTGAGCCTCGACCTTGAGCCGCCCCTCTTCGAGGAGGGACAAGCCGGACCGCCAGAAGAGCAGGAACGTTCCCGCCCCGGCACGGCGGCCGACGAGGACCTCGGCCCGGTTCTCGAAGTTCCGCCAGACGTAGGACGCGTCGACGCCGGCCGAGGTCCAGCCGACCGGTTCGGGGTCGACAAGCGTGTAGCCCATCGTCTCGAGAATGTTCCCGCGGGCGAAGGACAGCCCGACGCTGAAATTGTCACGGGCCAGGACGCCCTTGAAGACGCGGGCCGCGGCCAGATAGTTGCCCTTGAGATAGAGCGGCATGCCGCTGCCCGTGGTCAGCGAGGCGGCGGCACCGCCCCAATCGAAATCCCTCTCGAGACCGACGCCCCAATCCCGGTCGAAGCCGTACCCAAGCATGGACGGGGCGGGCAGGAGCAGGGCATGGCTGTCCAGGACGGACGAGAGCCCGAGAGCGGGCCGATTGTGCCCGACCCAGATATTGGCGAATTTGGGCTTGAGGCGGAGATAGGCATTGTAGAGCTGAGGCTGAAGCTTGCGGCCGCCGTACTGGTCGTAGACGAGCCGGGCCTGGACCGCGAGAACGCCGATGTCGCCGGTCTTGCCGCTCAAACGCCGGACGAAGTCGAAGCCGATGCCCGGCTTCTGCATGACGTCCTCAGCCGTCAACGAAAAGAGCTCGAAGCGGTCCGGCACGCTCGAATAGGCGCCCACCGCCTGGAGCTCGAGATAAAAGAGCGATCTCTGGGCCCGGAGGCCGCCGGCGAGGGCTCCGAAGACGAGGACCCCCGCGGCGATCCGCCGCATGACGGCGTCAGACATTGAAGGTGATGCGGCCCCGGAAGATGACGATGCCATTGCGCGAAAAGGTCAGCCGGACCTCCCAATCTCCGGGCATGACGACGTTGACCGGCATCAGGTAGTCGCCGGCCTTGTTGGTCTTGAAGGCGACCTCGCCGGAATCGTGGGCGCCGCGCATCGAGGGCATATCGGACCGTCCGGCGACAGCCAGGTCGGAAATGCGTTTCCCGTCCTTATCGTGGAGCTTGATGACGAGGATCGAGGTCCCCATCTTAGGGGTCTTGTCGAACTCCCAAGTGAAGTAGCTGACCTCGCCGATCCAGCATTTTTTCCCCGACTTGGGGAGATCCTGGAAGACGGGCTCCCCCGCCTGGCCGGCCGGCACGAGGCCGGGGGCATTGCAGCAGGACCCGGCCGGCTGGGCGGACGCGATAGCCGACGCCGCCAGCAGGATCGAGAACGCGGCCGCGGCCGTTCTTGCAGTTCTCATGTACGCCTCCTTGCCGTCAAGGGAATAAATCCTATTAATTATATAGGAATTCGTGCTACACTGCCAATGAAAGAGGTTGGGAGTTGGATCCTGTCAAACAGCGTGCGGGTCGAGAAGCGAGGCCGGCCGAATGAGCCGACGCGCTCTCTCCCGGCCCGCGATCCTGGGCGCCGGCGCCCTGGCGGCGGTCCTCGTCCTCGCTTCATGCGCCGCCGGCCCGATGAAGATGGCCGCGCGGCCCGGGCCTGAGGAGCCGTCGGAGAAGCCCGGCGGTTGGGGGACGACGATCGCCGTCTATAACGGCGCGCTCTACGGGCCGGAGCGTCCTCTGTCGCAGATCGTCGTCGAGCGGCACCTCCGGCTTGACGGCGGGAAGCTGCGCCAAGCGAGGATCCTCGTCAATAAGGCCCAAAGGCGCCTCGAGCTCTGGGTCGGGCGGCACATGGTCAAGGCCTACCGGGTCCAGCTGGGGTGGCGGGCCCACGGCCCCAAAGAGCGCCTGGGGGACCAGAAAACGCCGGAGGGGCGATACGTCATCTGCGCCCACCAGCCTTCGGCCTATTATCTCGGACTGTTTCTCGCCTATCCCAACGCGGCCGACGCCCGCCGTGGGCTCGACGCCGGGCTCATCGGCCCCGCTCAATTCAAGACCATCCTGGAGAAGCTCGCCGCGGGCGCTTGTCCGCCCCAGGACACGAAGCTGGGCGGAGCGATCCTTCTCCACGGCCAGCTTCCGGAGCTGACCTCGGAGATGATCCGGAAACACGCGGCCGACCCCTCGTCGCTGCGACCCGGGTGGAAGCCGGGGGACGCGGACCCGGCGGCCATGAAGGAATTCCAGGATTGGACCGACGGGTGTGTCGCCCTGTTCAACCCCGACATCCGGGAGCTCCATGAATTCGTGGCCGACGGCACCGAGGTCGTCATCGTCGCCAACGCCCGCGTGACCGGGCCGAGGTCCCGGCGCTAGAGCTTCGCGCCTCAGCTCTTTCCGTAGACGGGGATGATCGCGCCGCTCGTGACCGACGACCCATCCGAAACGAGGAAGAGGAGGAGCTCGGCGATCGCCTCGGGGTCGGCCCACTTGGAAGGATCGCCGCCCGCGATCGCGGCCCGGTTCTTCGCCGTGTCGATCGTCCCGGGCACGATGCAGTTCGCCGTGACGCCCGATCTGCGTGTCTCCTCGGCGATCGTCTGGGTCAGAGCGACGACGCCGGCCTTCGAGACCGCGTAGGCCCCCGATTTCGCCCGGCCCTTGTTTTCGACGGCCGGGCGGGCGGAGACGCAGACGATGCGCCCGGCGCCGGCCTTGATCATGGCCGGGAGCACGGCCTTGGAGCAGAGAAAGGCGGACTTGAGGTTCGTCCGCATGAGGAAATCCCAGTCGTCTTCTCCGGTGGCGGCGATGTCCGCGCCGCCCCGGTAGCCGCCGACGAGATTCAGGAGCGCGTCGACGCGGCCGTGGCGGCCGAGGACCGCCTCGATCATCGCCAGCACGTCAGCCTCGGACGTGACGTCGGCCTTGATGCCCGTGAGGGATCCCCCCGCTCCCGCTCCGACAAAGTCCAGGAGCTCGCGGAATTTCGCCTCGTCCCTATGGACGGCCGCCACGACCGCCCCCGCTTCGAGAAGCCGCTTGACCACGATACGGCCCAAGGCGCCGGTCGCTCCCGTGACGAGAACGACCCGGCCCGGAAGCGATCCTCGGGCGACAGGGGCGATAACGGTCATTTCTTATCCTTGAGCCCCTTCTCGAAGACGGTCACGAGTGCGACCGGACTGTTAGCGTTCAGAAAAGGACTTTCGCTTTCGGAAAGCGTGTCCCCCTCGCTTGGGATTGGAATCGATCGGGGCTATGTTAGCCTTGATCGGCCTCCGCGGCGGGATCGCTTTCGGCGGGCGCTTCCGGCCCTCGGGACTGGGTTTCATCGGACCGGCTACTTTTCGTTCTTGAGGACTTGGTCGAGGATGTCCCGAGCCACGAACCACGTCCAGTGGAGCTTCTCGATGGTCTTGCGGTCCATCGCGAACACCGAGAACGGCTTCCACTGGGGGTAGCCGGTCGGATCGTTGGTCATGATCTCGAAACGGACGCGGTCGAGGCTCTTGAACTTCTTGTAGAGGTGCTGGATCTTCGGCGCGATCTCGGAGGCGAAATCCGTTTCATAATTGTCCTGGTCCACGTCAAAATAGCGATAGGCGATAATTATCTCGCCGTTATCCCCCTGGCTGAAGTCCGAGACGCCCGAGACATCGTCCATGGGCGTTCCAAGCACGACGCGCATATCCGCGAGTGACAGCTCACCTATGACTTTCGCCTTCTCAGGCTTGGCCGTCTGTGAGGCCTGGTCAGCCATGACAGGGGCCGCGGCCAGGCTGAGGATCAAAGCAATACCGAGAAAGAGGAATACCGAAGAACTTCTCGAGGTCATTGGCGATCTCCTTTCAATCCATGATATAGCCTTCGCCTTTCCCTGAATTATACAAGAATTGTGCCAAGGGTGGGAAGGCTCGGATAAGACGGGCCGGGGGGACGTCCCCCAGCGAATGACAGGCGGGAAAATGCCGTTGGGCGGGAAAAAGTCCTGAGGAAGGGGAAAAGCCGCGTCTTTCTCCGAGGCCCGGCGCAGCTTCGAACATAACATGTAGGCCCTGCGGCCTACTTCATCTCCTCCCACAGCCCGAAGACGTTGCCTTCCGTGTCCTTGACCCTGGCGTACCAGCCCCAATCGCCGTAGGCCTCTTTTTCGAGGACCACCTTGCCGCCGGCCTGCTTGACCGCGGCCACGGCGCGGCTGACCGACGGCACCAGGACGACCACCATGGGCTTTTCGTCCTTGGACTCTCGCCGGTACATCTCGCCGTTGATGGCGCCCTTTTCTTTCGGGACCCAGTTCTTGTCCTCGGGCACCGTGATCACCCCGTAGGATCCGTTCCACGGATTGATCTGCCAGCCGAAGGCCTTCTGGTAGAAGGCCGAGGCCCGCTTCACGTTGGTCACGGGAAGCTCGAACATGATCACCTTGTTCATCATCGACCGATCTCCTTTCAGACGACGTCCGCTGAAAGAAGTGCAAGCATCGTGCCAAGGACGGGTCCGTCTTCCGGCGCCGAGGGCTTACAGCCGGTGATGGGCATAGAAGAATTTCTTGACAACTTCGGTCGCCAGAATATAAAGCACTGAGATCGAGACAAGCCAGACCATGACCGAAACGGGCAGAGGGACAAAGCCGAAGACCGCGTTGAGCGGCAAGTACGGCAGGACGAAGGTCAAGGCGGTGACGATCGCCGTCGAGATCAGCAGCCAGCGTCCGGGACGGCTCCGATAGAAGGGCCGGCGGGTGCGCACGACCAGGGCCACGAGGAGCTCTGTCAGCAGGGATTCGACGAACCAGCCGGTGCGGAAGATGTCCTGCGTCCCTTTGAGGACGAAGAGGAGGACGCCGAAGGTCAGGAAATCGAACAGGGAGCTGGTCAGGCCGAAGATGATCATGAAATTGCGGATGGACTTGATGTCCCACCGGTGAGGAGTCCGCACCCACTCGGGGTCGACGTTGTCGCCGGCGATGGTGATGGCCGGGAAATCGGACAGGAAGTTGTTGAGAAGTATCTGCTTGGCCAGGAGCGGCAGGAAAGGCAGGAACAGGGAGGCGGCGGCCATGCTGAGCATGTTGCCGAAGTTCGCGCTGGTCGTCGTGAAGATGTACTTGAGCGAATTGGCGAAGGTGACGCGCCCCTCCTCGACGCCGCGGCAGAGAACGTCCAGGCCGGGCTTGAGGAGGACGAGGTCGGCCGCTTCGCGAGCGACATCCACGGCCCCTTCGACGGAGATCCCGATATCGGCGTCATGGAGGGCCGGGGCGTCGTTGATCCCATCGCCGAGATAGCCAACGACATGGCCGTCCTTCTGCAGGGCCCGGATGATGCGATCCTTCTGGTTGGGGTCCACCTCGGCGAAGAGGGTCGTGTGCTCGGCACGGTGCCACAAGGCTTCATCGGCCAGCGCGTCCAATTCCGCGCCGGTGATGACGCCTTCGACGCCGAGTCCGACCATGCGGGAGACATGCTCGGCCACGCGGCGGTTGTCGCCGGTGATGATCTTGAGGTGGACGCCCCGGGCGGCCAGGGCCTCGATCGTCTGCAGCACGCCCGCTTTGGGCGGATCGAAAAAGGCCAGGAAGCCGGCGAACGTGAGGCCATGTTCGTCGTCGCGGGTGTAGGCGGCCTGCTCGGGCACGGACTTGAGGGCGACGCCCAGCACCCGGAAACCCTGCTCGCTCCACGCGGCGAACCGCGCCCGGATCGCCTCCCTCTCTTCCGGCCCCAGGGGAACGGCGCCGCCGCCCTTGCGGACATCGACGCACTCGGCCAGGACGTTTTCGAGCGCGCCCTTCGTGATCAGCAGCGGCCCCGCCCCTTTTTCGCGAACGACGATGCTCAGGCGTTTGCGGATGAAATCGTAGGGGATCTCGTCCAGCTTGACCGCCCCGTCCGTTTCGATAGAACGGGCCCCGGTGATGGCCTCGTCGAGCGGGTTGGCCAGCCCCGTCTGGAAGTGGGCGTTGAGAAAGGCATAACGGAAGACCTCGTCGGAAGCCTGTCCTTCGACGCCGAAGGCCCCGTCGAGGTGAACGATGCCTTCGGTCAGCGTCCCCGTCTTGTCCGTGCAGAGGACGTCCATGCTGCCGAGGTTCTCGATCGAGTTCAGCCGGCGGACGATGACCCCGGCCTTGGCCATCGCCCGCGCGCCTTTGGACAGGTTGATGGTGATGATCGCGGGGAGCAGCTCGGGCGAGATGCCGACGGCCAAGGCGATGGCGAACAGCAGCGAGTCGAGAGGCGGCTTGACCGAGATGACGTTCATGCCGAAAACGACCAGGACGAGGGCGACCATGACTTCGGACAACATCAGGCCGAAGCGACGGATGCCGCGCTCGAATTCGGTCTCCGGCGACCGCCGGGAGAGCCGGTCAGCGATCTGCCCGTAGGCCGTCCCGGCCCCGGTCACGGCGACGAGGACATGGGCCGTGCCGCTGCGCACGGTCGTGCCCATGAAGACGCAGTTCGTGCGGCCCGCGAGTCCCGCCTGGGAGTCGGCGTGGCCCGGGACCTTCTCGACCGGGAAGGTCTCCCCGGTGAGGACGGCCTGGCTGACGAAGAAGTCCTTGGCTTCGAGGACCCGCCCGTCCGCGGGGATGAGGCTGCCCGCGGACAGGACGACGATGTCGCCCGGGACGATCTCCTCGGCCGGGACGGGCCGGGAGGTCCCCCCGCGCAGCACGGTGACCTTGTGCACGAGGCGGGCCCGCAGCTTCTCCACGCCGCGGGACGCGGAATATTCCTGGACGAAGGTGATGAGCGCGCTACCCACGACGATCACCAGGATGACCGCTGCGTCGGTGTAATCCTTGGCCAGGGCGGAAACGAAAGTGGCGAAGACGAGGATCAGGACGAGGGGGCTCTTGAATTGGCTCAGGAACAGGCCCAGGGCCGTGGCCCGTTTATGGACCTTTAGCAGGTTCGGCCCGACCGTCTCGAGCCGGGCGCGGGCCTCGGCGTCTCCCAGCCCTTGCGGCGTCGTCCCGAGATCGTCCAGCAGGCGCTCGGCCGGGAGGCTCCAGTAGTCGGACCCATGCGGAAGCGGAACGGACATCGGCTCGGCGCACCCTCCTCTGCCGAGGATAGTCCCGGAGGCGGAAGGGAGTCAAGGCGGCAAGGGATCCTCAGACCGCGAGTCCGCAATAAAGATCTGAGCCGCGATCAGGCCGGGGAGCCTGTCGGGGGCCCCATCCCGAGGAGCTCTCGCGTTTTGAGGCCGTTCATGACGGCGAAGCCCTGGACATCGTTGATGTCCATCAATGGGCATCAATGTAATCGTCCAATTCCCTATGCCAATCGACGGGTTCGAAGGTCTTCGGGACGGTCTCTTCCCCGAACAGGAGGTCGATCATATAATGGGGCTGCTTGCCGCCGATGAACATGGACTTGCTGCACGAAACGCAGTAGACGACGACGTCATCGACCGGCATCTCCGCCGCACGCTTCCTCATCTGCTGCTTGACCTTGTCCGGCGGAATCTCTCCCCAGAAGGTGTCGCCGCAACAGGTGCTCTGGGTCCGGGTGTTGCGAGGTTCCTTCAGGGCGATATTCATCTTCTCGAGGAGCGTCCGGATCGCGGCGTGGACCCGGGGCCGGTCGCGCGTCGGGCAAGCGTCGATGATCGACATGACCCGGCCTCGGTAGTCCGGGAAAGGGAAAAAATCGGTTTCGGCCAGGATCTCCCAAAGAGAGACCGTCGATGAGCTCGGATAGTCCTTCCGGAACCTCTTGTCGCAGCCCGGACAGATATTGATCACTTCGGTCTTGTCGGCGAATCCGGGGTCCTTCCTGCAGCACGTCATCCACTTGTCCATCTCTCCGAGATTCTTTTTGAGCAAGCGGTGAAGGCGTCCCGCCAGCTCCGGCTTATACAGCATCAGGGCGCAGCCTGGCGCGAAAACCCTAAGGGCGGCACGTCTTTTCATCGATCCTCTCTCCCGGAAGAAATCCCGTTCCCGCCTTTTCCGGGCCTCCATTCAGCCGCCGATCACGACCGTCCAGGGCCGCACCGACCAGTCCTTGATCAGCCCGGCCTTGACGTACGGATCGTTGCGGGCGAATTCCTCGGCGACGACGGGCGAATCGGCCCGGAAGATGAGAATGGCCGTATCGGGAGGATCGCCCAAGGCCCCTCCCATGAAGAGCTCGCCGCGGGCGTGGGCGGCGCCCGAATGGTCCAGGTGTTCAGAGCGAAAGGGCGCCCGCCTTTCGACATAGCGCTCGACGGTGTGATAGATCAGCAGATAATACATCGTTCGGACCTCTCTCCGCCGGGCCCCTCCCGGCCTTTCCCGAGCCTTCTATTCATAGCTTACGCGTTCCACATTTTCAAGCAAAGCCCGGCAGGCAGCCGAAACGCGGGAGCTCCGCGCATTCCTCGGCCCCGCGCCGCCGATCCCAAGCCGTCCCCAGGGATCAAGGACCCGATGTCCGATGACAGGCGTCCGTCTTCCTATCGGGACAGGCCGAGAGCGTAGAGGACGCCCATGATGATGGGTTGGTGGACGATGTAGATGATCAAGGAATGGCGGCCGGCCCAGTTGACGAACGTTCGCGGCAGGCGCCAGGGCAGGAGGCTCCTCTTCGAGGCGTAGAGCGATTTGCCCAGGCCGGCCCCGATGAGAAAGACCCCGAGCCAAGGGATGAGGGGGAAATAGTCTAGGGACGAGAACGACGGGCTTGGCAGCCCGAACGGGATCAACCAATTCGACCGGATCGAGAAGGCCTTTTCCACGATTGGGAGGAGGGCGGCCAGCCCGATGACGGCCGCGCCGCATAGCGCGTTCGCCGCCGCCGAGACCTTCTTGAAAACGGCGCCGTAGAGCAACATCGACACGGCCAGGCAGTGGAGGATTCCGAAGATGATCGTATCAGCGGGATCGAAGAGGTGGAGCCACACCGCGATCAGGTAGGTCCCCAAGGTCAGGGCGAGAGCCACCGCCAGGAGCCGCAGGCCGCGGCGGACGTTGCTGCGGGTCAACGTCGAGCTCGTCCCCGACAGGAGGACGAAAAGCCCGGCGAAGAAATGCTGGGCGATCTTCCAGGCCACCGTCGAAAGGTTGGTGGACCACCCAAGGAAACGCGGAATACCGACGTAATCACCAAGGTCGTAGAGCAGGTGGTAGCCGATGACCATGAGGATGGCCACGCCGCGCAGAAAATCGATCTCCCAGATGCGCTGGCGTGGCTCGGCCGAATTGCCGCTCTTCGCCGTTTGATCCTCTGTCATGCTCGACGGCTCCTCGGGGGTCGTGTCATTGTGAGAGAGAATATCCCCGAGTTCGAAAGGCTGTCAAGCGCGAACGCAAACGGCTTTCGGTTGGCGCACGGGGATGATAGGCCCTCGGATGTTCATGGACAGCCGATGAGGCGACCGGGGCAGAGGGGAAGCGCCCGCGCTCAGGAGGAGGCGCCGGAGTAATGGCGGATGCCGATCCGCCAAAAGAGCCGCGCGGCCGTGAAGAGCACGGCGGCGAACCCGGCCGCGGCGAGAAGGACCGGCCATGTCAAGCGCCCCGCCAGCGCCTGGGCCGGGACTGTGATGGCGAAGGCGACCGGGACGAGAAAGGTCAGGGCGAAGCGTAGCCAGCCGGGGTAGATGCTCACCGGCCAGCGGCCGGCCTCGTAGACGCTCTGGAAGATGACCAGGATGTTCTCGACCCTGACCAGCCAGAACGCCGTCGTGGCCAGGATCAGCCAAAAGCTGTAGACGATGACCCCCCCGGCGACGAGCGCCGCGGCGAACGCCGCCGCCTGGGCGACGCCGACCCGCTGGCCCAGCCGGGCCAGGGCGATGCCGAGCACGACGAGGCCCATGACGACGTCGACGAGCTTCCAGATCTCGACCCTCCAGATGCTGACCAGGAGCTGGGCGTCCTCCGGCTTGGCCAGGGTGAAGTCCAGCGTCCCGTCGCGCACCGATTCCGTCAGCTGCTCCATGCCGGGCTGGATGACAAGGCCGATGACGCCGCCGACGAGGAAATACACCCCGACGAGGGCCACGAGCTCCTCCGAGCGCCAGCCGCCGAGCGTCGCGGTGTGGGCGAAGATGAGGGCCAGTCCGGCGAGCGCCGTCCCGAGCTCGAGCGCCGAGTCGACGATGTGGGCCAGGAAGTTGGCCGGATAGGCCGCTTCTCCCATGACGCCGACGCGCAGGAACACGGCCACGAGCCGCAAAAGCCTCATGCGCCGACCGCCGAGTAGCGTTTTACGCTGATGCGCCAGGCGACCCGCACGAGGAACACGGCGGCCCCGAGCCATGCGGCCTGGACCGCGAACCCGGTCAGGATCTGGGCCGTTGTCAAGCGGCCGAGGAGGATCTCGACCGGAAAGCCGATCGTCCACCGGAACGGCAGGACGTTGGCCACGACCTGGAGGGACCGGGGCAGGACCGTCAACGGGGCGATCTGTCCGGAAAAGAAAAGAACGGCCATGTAGTGGATCTGGTTGATGGCCGTCACCCGGGTCGTCCAGAAGGCCGCCAGGGCGACCGTCCAATCCACGAGAAAACGCAACAGGAACGCCAGGACGAGCGCCGGAACGAAAGCCGCGGCCGCCAGCGGCGTCAGCTTGAGCGCCGGGTGGAAGACGGCGGCGAGGCCGGCCGCGGCCATGAAGATGAACGGCAGGCTTACGGCCTTGGAAGAGAGGTTCTCGGCGATGTCGGCGTGGATGGGGTGGACGGGGTGCAGAAGGTCCGCGGAGAACGTGCCCTCGCGGATCCGGTAATCGAACTCGTACATCACCCAGGTGAAGGTGGCCTGGTTGACGACCATGAGGACGATGTAATAGGCCGCGAAGTCCTGCGCGCCGTAGCCCCCGACGGTCCCGCCTGTCGAGCGGGCGACGGTCGTCCAGACGACAAGATAGACGAGCGGCTCGAGGATGTTGCCGATGAGCCAGATGACGAGCGACCCGCGGTACTGCAGCATCGAGGCGACGCCGGTCTTGAGCTGCTGGAGATAGAGGTCGGCCAGGCCCCTCATGCCGCCCCCTGGGCGAAGACCCGCTCGATGACCTCCTCGATCGGCGGGTCCTCCACGGTCAGGTCGATGACAGGAAGCTCCGCCAGGATCCGCCCGGTGACGCGGGCCGTCTCGGCTTTCGGCACGCGCAGCGTCGTGCGGCCGCCCTCGCACGAAATGACCTCGCCATAAGCGCCCATATCGGCCGCGCAATCCTTGAGCTGGACGACGATCGTCTTATCGGCGGTGAACCGCTGGACCAGGGCGGCCAGCTCGCCGTCGAAGAGGAGCTGGCCGTGGTGGATGACGATGACCCGTTTGGCCAGCGCTTCGACGTCGGCCATGTAGTGACTGGTCAGCAGGACCGTCGCTCCGTGGCGGCGGTTGTACTCGGCGATGAAGGTCCGGATGCGGCGCTGCATGGTCACGTCCAGGCCGATCGTCGGCTCGTCGAGGAAGACGACGGCCGGGCTGTGGAGTAGGGCCGCCGCGATCTCGCACTTCATCCGCTCGCCGAGCGAGAGGTTGCGGACGGGCTTTCTCAGGAGCGGCTCGAGCTCGAGGAGGGCGACGAGCTCGTCGAGGGTCCGCCGGTAGTCGGCGGCGGGGATGCGATAGATGGCCCGGTTGAGCTCGTAGGAATCCGCCGGAGGAATGTCCCAAATGAGCTGGTTCCTCTGGCCCATGACCAGCGTGATCTGCCTCAGAAACGCCCGGTCCCGCTTCCACGGGACATAGCCCAGTACCGAAAGCTCGCCGGACGTCGGGTGAAGGAGCCCCGAGAGCATCTTCAGGGTCGTCGTCTTGCCGGCGCCGTTGGGGCCGAGGAAGCCGACGATCTCTCCCGGAGCGAGATCGAAGGTGATGCCGTCGACGGCCCGGACCTGGGACTTGCGCCGATGGACGAGGCTGGCCAGGGCGGCGCGAAGGCCGGGCTCGCGCTCCGTGACAACATAGGTCTTCTTCAGATCAAGAAGGCGGATGGCCGGCTCGGTTCCCATGGCTCCAGTATAATCGGGGTCAGGGCGAAATTGAAGGGAGGCCACCGCTTAGGCGAAGGACCCCGTTTGGACATCCCCGGCGCGCGCGTAATTGGCGATGATGACCCCGCGCGGCGAGATCCGGCTTTCGAGAAGCTGGAAGCTCGCGGGAATCGCCCCTTCGGCGAACAGGTGTTTGCCCCGGCCGAGCGTGACCGGGAATATCTTCAGCCAGAGCTCGTCCACCAGATCATTTTTCAGGAGCGTCTGGATGAGATCGCCGCTGCCGTGGACTTGGAGATCCGGCCCGTCCTGCCCCTTGATCTTCCGGATCTCCGCCGCGGCGTCGCCCTTGATGAGCACCGAAGGGTTCCAATCCAACTTATCCAACGTCTGCGAGGCCACGTACTTCGTCGCCCGGTTGAGCCCGGTCCCGATGTCGGCGTTATGGAGCGGCCAATAGGCCGCGAAGATCTCGTAAGTCTTCCGGCCGAGCAGAAGATCGAACGGCCGGCCCATCTGTTCGGACATGACCTGGCCGGAGAACTCATCAAAGTACGGCACAGTCCAGCCACCGTAGGCAAAGCCGCCCGAGCGGTCCTCGTCGGGTCCCCCGGGGGCTTGCATGACGCCGTCAAGGGACACAAAGGATAAGACGATGAGTTTTCTCACGGTTTTCCACCCCCAGGGATATTTTACCATGTCCGCCAAGGTGGCCGGGAGGCTAGCGTTCGACGCGCCGGAAAAGAGAAACACGCTTCACATCGACCGCGACGTCGAAGAGCTCGCGGAAGGCGGGAAGAAAAGGGCTCGCCGGCGCCGGCTCGCCGTTGATCGTCTCGATGACGATCCTCCGGAGCGGCGCGTACTCGCGCGTCAGGAGATGATGGAAGACCTCGAGGCATTCCGGGAGCCTCGGGTCGTCGGGCGGGGCGGCGATGCTCAGGGTCCTTCCGTTCCGCTGCGAGACGAGGACCAGCCGCGCTCCGCGATAGACGAGGTGCGTGCCCTCGACCCGCTTGGGCACCGCGCCCCGCAACCCCTCGAGCGGCAGCCCGCAGACCGAGGCCGGGTCCACGGCGCTCAGCCAATAGAGGGGGTCCCCTGGCGGGTCCTGGAGGAACGCGCGGAACGCCGCTTGAGACATGAATTGCGGCCCGGGAATGCCCTTGAAGAAATAGCCGGACAGGACCTCCCCCGAGAGCTCCATGAGCCGGAGCGCCCGGAAGAGATCCGGCCAGCGGAACGGAGGCCTCTCCCGCGCCAGCAATTCCCTGAAGAGGATGCCGTACCGATCGAGAAGGACGCGGACGCGGTCCTTCCTCATCTCTTCGCGTTCCATGGGCTCGGCCCCCTCGAAGTTCGAGGGCCGGGGCAGCAGGAACCAGCTTCCCGGATAGGCCTTCGCTTCGCGCCAGGCCGAAAGCCTCAGGCTTTCGCGCCGGGGCGCGTAGGCCAGGCTCCGCTTCTGCCTCTCGATGACCTCGCCGACGCGGAACTTCGTCTCGAGCCCGCGCCGGACCGCGCTCCAAGTCTCGTTCGTCAGCTCGCCGGCCCAGACGCCTTCCCAGAGCCGCTCCTCGAGCGCGGCGATGTCGCCGCCCGTCCGGATGAGAAGCGCACCGAAGTCATAGCGGGCGTTCGGATCGGTCAGAAGGTCGGCCGAGGCAGGAAGCGGCCGCGCCGGTTCGGCGCTTTCGGCGGCCTCGCCTTCGCTTCCA
The DNA here is from genome assembly GCA_963725825.1 of Candidatus Aminicenantota bacterium. Classification (GTDB taxonomy): domain Bacteria; phylum Acidobacteriota; class Aminicenantia; order Aminicenantales; family Saccharicenantaceae; genus RBG-16-66-30. Next base: position 6,039 of record CAVSAI010000026.1, on the reverse strand, counting down.
TGATCGTCACTGACAAGGTCCGCGTCCTGCTCGAAGAAGAAGCGGACCTCGCGGCCGCCGCTCCCCTGCCAGCGCAGGCCGGACTGCGCGAGGGCGAAATCGAGGCGGGCCACGGTGTAACCCGGAACGCGGGCGGGCAGGACCTCGGCTTCCCAAAGATGGACAGGAAGAACGTATCCGATGAGCTGCTCGAGGGCGCGGAACGTCCTCTCTTCGGCCGTCTCGGCCCGCACCGTGGACCGCGGAACGATCCCCTGCACCTGGGCCAGAAAAAGAGGAAGAGTTTCGATCTCCCGGGGTTCGACGGAAGGCGCGAGGGCCGCGCGCTCCATGCGGAGCAGGACCTCGAAGTTCTCCGCGTCGCAGATGAACTCCGCTTCCGAGCCCTTGACGAGCGCGCCCTCGATCACCGTCTCGGAATCCCTCAGGTCCTCGAGCACAAGGTTCAGCCGGCCGGCATCGAGGGCGAGCACGCGCCCGACGTCCTCCGGACGGACCGGGCCGTACGCCTGAAGCCACTCGGCCGCGAGGGACGTCAGCAAAGCATCGGGCTCGTCGTCGCCCGGCATCGACGCACTGTACGCCGCTTCGAGCGCCGCGGGTTCGACGTTCCCGCCGGCGATCGTCGTGACCACGGCTTCCCGGTCCGGCCAAAAAGCCTTCAGGACTTCGGGCAGGCGCTCGAGGGCGCAGGCGTAGGGGTCCACGGCGCCGCTCACCGTGATCCGGACCAGCCGCGCGGCGGCCTCAGGCGCAAGATCGAGGGCATCCGCCCCTTCTTCCTCTATGCTTCGGTCGCGCGCCACGGCCGCCGTCAGCTTCTCCCAGTCCGGCCAAGGCAGGACGACACGTTCCTTGAGCCAGTCGACGAGGCTGCGGCCGGGGGAAGGCGCATAGCCCGGGCTCAGGCGCTGCCGCTTATCCTCGAAGCGCCGGATCGTCTCAAGCGACGCCGGCGGCCTGAGCCAGGGCGCCAGAACGACCTCGCGGATGAGCTCCCCCCTCAGCTTCGACCGCCGGTCCGCGGGCAACTCGTCGCCGGCATACATATATTGGTTGAGCTGTCCCCAGGTCATCTTTCTCGCCAGCGCGCTCGGCCGCGTCGTGACGCACTCGGTGATGCCGATCGAGCCCGTTGCCACTCCGGCGAGCTTTCTCTTCAAAGCCTCGAGATCGAACTCGTCACGGAGGCAGGTCCGCCAGGTTTCGAGCAAGATCGGGAAATCCGGCAAACCCATCGCGGCCTGAAGAAGCTTTTGCGACCGCAGCCGGCTCATCCAGAGCGGCAGACGCTCGCTCGCCCGGCTCCGGACGAGGAGCAGGGCCCGGCCGGCGTTCTCCCGGAAGCGGGCGCCGAAATAGCCCGAGCTCTCGAGCCTTTTCCTGAGAAGCGCTTCGATCGTCCCCTCGTTCACGAGCCCCATGATCTCGTCGGCCGGGACGTCGTGAGGGAGCTCGAGAACGATCGAATCGTCTCCCGTATAGATCTCGAGCTTCTGGCCGTGGCGTTCCTCCCAGGCCGCGTCGAGCGCCAGGGCGAACGGCCGGTTGACCCGCCCGCCCCACAGGGTGTGGAGAATGATCTGGTTCCCGGGGTAGCCGTCGGGGCCTGTTTGGACGTGCTCGACGACGACCCGGTTCGCGCCGGGAAGGGCCGCGCCGGTCTCGAGCTTCTGGCGCTTGAGATAGTCGACGAGCCGGTCGGCCGCTCCCCCGTCCAGTCGATAGGCGCTTCCGAGCTCGGCCCGCCACGCGGGGTCGTCGATCCGGCGGTCGGCCTCATCCATGAAAGCGGCGATCTTGTCCGAGAGGTGCGCGTTCCGGTTGAAGGCCTCGCCCTTCCAGAAGGGCGCTTCGGCCGATTTGAGGCGCACCGGCAGGGCAAAGACCTCGTTGTGGGTGATCCGGCGGATCGTCCAGTATTGGGTGCCGAACGCGAAGTTCTGGCCGGGCCTCGCCTCCCAGACGAACTCCTCGTCGAGCTCGCCGATGAGGGCCCCGGTCTCTTCATGGCGAAGATGGAAATACCCGCGGTCGGGGATCGTCCCGCCCGACAAGAACAGGCTGAGGAGCGCTCCGGGACGGGCCGCCGCCGTATTGTCGATCCGGTCGATAGAGACGCGCGGTTTGAGCTCGCGGATGCGGGTCTGGGCGTAGCGGCCGGCGAGCATCTGGAGGACGAGATCGAACTGCGTCCTGGTCAGGTTGCGATAGGGCCGGCTCGTCCGGATGCGGTCGTAGAGGGCCTCGATGTCCCAGACCTCTGTGCCGACCATCGAGAGCAGGATCTGGGCCAGGACGTCGAGCGGATTTTCGATCGGGCACGTCGCCTCGATGTCGCCCTCGCCGATGGCCCGGACGATGACCGCCGACTCGACGATGTCCTGGTCATGCGTCGGGAAGAAGGTGCCGCGGCTGACGGCGCCGACCTGGTGGCCGGCCCGGCCGACCCTCTGGACGGCCGAGGCGATCGAGGGCGGCGACTGGACGAGAACGACCTCGTCGAGCGCGCCGATGTCGATCCCGAGCTCGAGGGAGTTGGTGGCCACGATGGCCTTGAGATCGCCCGACTTGAGCCGTGTTTCGACGTCGAGCCGCAGCTCTTTCGATAGCGACCCGTGGTGGGAATACGCGAGCGGGGCTGGCTCGCCCGCGTTGATCCTGAACGCGAGCGTCTCGGAGTCGCGGCGGCTCCGGACGAAGAAGAGCGAGGACCGGTTGCGCTCGATGATGCGGCGGAATTCGCGGACGAGCCGCGGCCAGAAGTCCTCTTCGGAGCGGTCCGCCGCGCCGGGCACGCCGTCCTCCGGCCGGACGACCCTGAGGTCGTAGGCCTTGCTTTCGCCGGATCGGATCATCGTGACGGACCGCGGGACAAAGCGGGCTCCGCCGGCTTTCGGGCCGCCGGCCGGCGAGCCGCTCCCCGCCGGTTCGAGCCTGAACCCTCCGACGAACTCGGCCACCGTGGCCATCGGCCGGACGGTCGCCGACATGGCGATCCGCTGGAACTCGCCCGAGAGCGGCACCAGGCGGTCGACCGCCGTGATCAGGTGAACGCCGCGCTTGTTCGAAACGACCGTGTGGATCTCGTCCAGGATGACCGTGGCCAGCGAGTCGAGGACCGAGCGGCCGGACTTCGAGCTCAGCATCAGGTTGAGGCTCTCGGGCGTCGTGATCAGGATCTCGGGCGGCCGCCGGAGCATCCGCTGCCGGACGGACTGGGGCGTGTCGCCGCTTCGCGTCTCGACCCGGATCATGGGGAACGGCACGGCGGCGCCGCGGAACGCCTCTTCGAGCCCCGCCAGAGGCGCGAGGAGGTTGCGCTGGATGTCGTTGTTCAGGGCCTTGAGCGGGGACACATAGAGAACGCGGGTCCGGCCGCCCTTCCACTCTCCCCTGATCAAGCGGTCGAGCGCCCAGAGAAAGGCCGCCAGGGTCTTGCCGCTCCCGGTCGGAGCCGTGACCAGGACGTGCTCGCCGCGGGCGATCGCCGGCCAGGCCGCCTCCTGGGCGTCGGTGGGAGATCCGACCCGCTCGCGGAACCAGCCCGCGACGAGGGGGTGGAAGAGGCTCAGGGGATCTGTCATCGGCGTCGCGCTTATCTCTGAATGTCCTTATTATACACAGGCGCTCGGTCCGGCGTCGCGTGCGAGCCGAAGAAGGTGACGATGCAGATCGACATTACGACCTCGGAGAACGTGGACTTCTACCGCAGCTGAAGGGCGGCCGGCCTTCGGGCCAGCGTCGCCGCGCTCGGCTCTGGCGCGTGGCGGAATTTTTCCGGATGTGCTCTAATGAACCCTTGCCCGGGACGGGCCATTCAGGGGGACAGACATGAAGGACGTCATCATCGTCGGCGGCGGGGTCACGGGTGTGCTCTCCGCCTGGGAATTAGCCCGCGCCGGCCACGCCGTCACCCTTGTCGAGGCCCGGACCCTCGGCAGCGGGGCGAGCTCCCGGTCGGCGGCCGGGATCCGGGCCCAGTTCGGCGTGCCCTCGACCGTCCGCGGTCTCGTTTACGCTGAGCGCTTCTACGCGGACTGGACCGGGCAATTTCCGCAGAGCCAGCCCTGCTTCAGGCAGAACGGCTACCTCTTTCTCAGGAACTACGCGGCGGATCCCGACGCGGCCCGCGAAACGGTGGAGCTTCAGCGCGCCGCCGGATTGGCCGAGGTCGAGCTCCTCGACAAGGCCGAAGTCGACGAACGCTGGCCTTACCTCGACACGACCGGAGTGGCCGCGGCGACCTGGTGCCCGCGAGACGGGTTCCTTTTTCCGGCCATCATATACCAGGACGGGGCCGGGGCCGCCCGGGCCCTCGGCGCGACCATCGTCCAGAACGATCCCGTCGTCGGCGCGGTGACGTCCGGCGGTCGCGCCGCGGCCGTGCGGCTGGCCTCCGGCCGGCGGATCGAGGGCGAGGTCTTTGTCAACGCGACGGGTTTCCTGGCCAACGCGACCTCGAAGCTCTTCGGCGGGCGGGAGCTGCCGATCAAGGTCGAGCGCCGCTACCTGTACTTCCTCGCCGGGCTCAAGGCCGACAGCGACTGGGGCCTCGGACTCGAGGAATTCCCCGGCCTCCCGATGATCGTCACCCCCATGGGTGCCTACGCCCGGCCCGAGAACGCGCAGCTCCTGATGGGCTGGCTGCAGTTCGCCCGGCCCGCCGTCGCCACGTTCGATAACCAGGACGAGATCGAGCCGGGATTCGGCCTCGGGCTCGGCGAATACGGGCCGGCGGTGCGCAAGGAGATCGGTCAGGTGCTGCCCGCGGTCCAGGATATGGGGAAGCTCATCGCAGTCACAACCGGTTTCTATGACACGACGCCCGACCACAATCCCCTCTTCGGCTACGACGGACGGGTCGAGAATCTCGTCCACGCCGTCGGGCTGAGCGGCCACGGCCTGATGCACGCCCCCTTCTCGGCGCGGATCGTGGCCGAGCTCGTCGGCCGCGGCCGGGACGTCGATTCGCTCGAGCTTCCGCTGGGTCTGGGTCCGGTCGATCTGGGGCTCTACGCGCTGGACAGAGCCTTCGTCCGGCCCGAGGGCATGGTCATCTAGGAGGAAAACGATGAAGATCAAACTGACCAGCGTGTACGTCGACGACTCAAGCGTCTCGATGACCCAAAGCCCTGGGGGTCATTTTGGCACAATCATGATCCGAAGAGAGCGACTCTGGCGTCGTGCCGGATCCGCTTGTTTTTCCCCGCCCAACCCTGTTATCATAACTCCGTGAATATCAAAGACATCCTGGTGAGGATCGGCGCGACGCAGGGCCCCCTGGCCCGCCAGCTCCTGATGACGGGGCTGATCACAGGCCGCCTGGCCGAGAAGGGCAAGCCGGCTCCGGTCCTCATCGGCGGCCTCGCCCTTTCTTACTATACGCGGGAGGTCTATTTCACCGCCGACATCGATCTGGCGTATCCCGATCGCGAGGCCCTGGACGAGGTGCTGCGGGAGCTGGGATATGTCAGGCAGGGGCGGTACTGGGTCCACACGGACCTCGATATCGCCGTCGAGGCCCCCGCCGCGGGGCTGGCCGGAGAGGACTCCCCGCGCGAAACGGTCGAGCTCGAAGAGGGCCTTTTCTGCGTCATCATCGGACTCGAGGACCTCATCATCGACCGGATGAACGCGTGCAAGCACTGGAAGTCCGAGATCGACTGCGAGATGACCGAGCTTCTGATCGCCCGCTACGGCGGGGAGATCGACTGGGCTTACCTGGAAAAGAAAGCGGCGCTGCCGGAGAACGATACGCTGGCCGAGCTCGGCGCTCTCAAGAGCAAAGGGGCTTCATGAGCGCGGCGACCCGAGGGCGGAAACCGGCGTCGTCCGTCGAGATGCTCGTCCTCCGCGACCGGCTTGGCCATGGGAGATACCGGAAGACGTCACGGCGGGACCCGGAGAAGCGCCGGCTGCTGCTGGAGCTTGGCCTCGAGAAGATCCGGAAAGCCGAGCGGGTCAACTACGCGCTGATCGGCCCCCGGAAACGCAGGTTCAGCTTACGCCCGGCCTGAATCTCAGCTTTCCCTCACC
>CAVSAI010000025.1:0-35887 GCA_963725825.1 Candidatus Aminicenantota bacterium | reverse complement strand
GGGGGTGGCCGGGGCCGTGGGTCTCTTCCTCTCCATCATCTTCCATGAGCTTTGGCATTCCCTGATCGCCCGCCGGTTCGGGCTGAACATGCGGGGGATCACCCTCTTCCTGTTCGGCGGCGTGTCCGAGATGGCCGATGAGCCCCCGAGCCCCAAGGCCGAGTTCTTCCTGGCCGTGGCCGGACCAGTCTCGAGCGTCGTCCTGGCGGCCGTCTTCCTGGCCGCGAGCTTTCTCCTGATCGGACAGGGGCCCACGACGCCGGTGACCGGGGTTCTGAACTACCTCGGTTGGCTGAACCTTGTGCTGGCCGGCTTCAATCTCATCCCCGCCTTTCCCCTCGACGGGGGGCGCGTCCTCAGGGCCATCCTCTGGGGGGCCTGGAACGATCTTCGCCGGGCGACCCGGGTCGCCGCCTCCGTCGGGGCGGGCCTGGGCGCCGGCCTGATGTTCCTAGGTCTCTACCAGTTCTTCATGGTCCACCAGGTCGTAGGGATCTGGACGTTCATCATCGGCATGTTCGTGCGCTCCGCGGCCCGCTCGTCCTACCGGCAGCTTCTTTTCCGCAACGCCCTCGAAGGGGTCCCGGTCAAGAAATTCATGGTCGCGGACGCGGTCACGGTGAAGCCGGGGACGACCGTCGAAAAGCTCGTCGACGACTACATCTACAAGTACCATTTCAAGATGTATCCCGTGGTCGACGGCGAGGCTCTCGTGGGCTGCGTCACGATTGACCAGGTCAAGGGCCTGCCCCGGGAGGAATGGGCCGCGCACAACGTCGGCGAGCTGGCCCGGGGGTGCGCCGTTGATAACACGATCCGTCCGGACGAGGACGTGATCAAAGCGCTGGCCCTCATGCAGAGGACGGGCCGCAGCCGCCTCCTCGTCGCCGAGGGCGGCAAGCTCGCCGGCGTCATCTCGCTCAAGGATATCATGGGCTATATCGCCCTCAAATTGGATCTCGAGGAGAAGTGAATGGCCACGCACAACAACCCCAAGAAGAAGGCCGCCCCGGACGATGCGGCCTGCCCCGATGAGCAGAACCAGCCCCGGCAGAACCGCGAAGAGTATGTCGCCAGCGTCCTCCAGCAGGTCGGCGAATTCGAGGAGAAGCTGGGCGAGCTCGAAGCGGACATGGAATCGTCCGGCTGGGACGATATCTCCGACTACCGCGGCCAACTCGAGGATCTTCGGCTGAGGCTGAAGGGCATCCGCTCGAGATCGGAGGAGCTCGAAGCCGTGACGGATTCCGCGTGGCCGGGCGTTTACGAAGAGATGGAGGAGACCCTGGCCGACGTGGCGGGAAGCGTCGCGGACCTCACCTCCGGTCTCAGCCTGGTCCTGCCCGAATAGCCGCGCCGCGGCGCCGCCGCCGGGCCCGAGGATGCCGCCATGCTGATCATCCTGACCGGCCTGCCGGGGACGGGCAAGAGCACCGTCGCCGCGGCCCTCGCCCGAGAGCTTGGCGCCGGCGTCCTCAGCACCGACAAGATCAGGGCGGAGCGCCGCGGTGAGCCGGGCTTCTCAGCGGAGGAAAAGGGCGGCGTCTACGAGCGCATGTTCGCCCGGGCCGAGCGCGGCCTGCGGAAGGGGCGAAGCCTCGTCCTCGACGGGACGTTCTATCTCCGGAGGCTGAGAGAGGCGGGCGCCGCGGTCGGACGCCGGGCCGGGGCCCCGGTCTTTGTCGTCGAGGTCATCTCAACCGTCCCGGTCGTCAAGCTGCGGATGGAGAGGCGAATTCGCCGGGCTCGCGGGCCCCGGCCCGCGGGGTTCGAGGTCCATCGATTCATCCGGAAGTCGTACGAGCCCGTCCGGGGCCGGCATTTCACGGTGGATACGACCTTTCCGGGGACCTGGAGAAGAGATCTCGTCCGGCACGCGAACTCCATGCGGGTCGTCGAGAGCGCCCGCCGGGTCATCGCCCCGCTCCGGCGCTCGCGCAAGATGCGGCTCATCCAGACCCACATCAGCTGGGTCCTTCTCGACGGCGCCCATGCCTACAAGATCAAAAAGCCCGTCCGCTTCAGCTTCGTCGACTACACCACGCCGGCCAGGCGCCTGTCCTATTGCCGCCGGGAGATCGCGGTCAATTCCCGGCTCAGCCCTGAGCTCTATGTCGGGGTCGTGCCCGTGCGCGACGATGCCGGCGCCCTGAGCTTCGGCGGGCCTGGGCGGACCGTCGACCATGCCGTCGAGATGCTGGAGATGCCGCAGGATTCTCGCCTGGACCGCCTGGTCGCCCGCGGCCTCGTCGGCCCCGACGACATCATGCGCATCGTCCGCAGGCTTTGCGCTTTTCACGCCGGGGCACGCCTCGCGGCGCGACGCTACGGTTCCCCCCGGGCCGTCCGGGAGGGCTTCGAACACGCCTTCCGGCTGAAGGCCCTCATCGACCGTGAATTCGGCGCCGGGGCGGCCCTCGGGCGCATCGAAGAGAAGGTCGACGGCTTTCTTCTCGCCCATGCCCGCCTCTTTCGGGAGCGCGTCCGGCAAGGCCGGATTCGGCACTGTCACGGCGATTTGAGGATGAGCAACATCTTCCTCGAAGGGGAGACCGTTCGCATCTTCGACGCGGTCGAGTTCAATCCCGGCCTGGCCTCGACGGACGTCGCCGCGGACGTCGCCTACCTGGCCATGGACCTGACCTTCTGCGGGAAGCGCGGCCTGGCCGAACGCCTGATCGATTCCTATGCCGCGTGCGCGGGCGACGAGGGGCTCCGGGGCCTGGCGGATTTCTACCAATGCTATCGGGCCCTGGTCAGGCTTCTCGTCGAGTCGCTGGCCATCGCCGACCCCGCGATCGGGGCCCCGCGAAAACACCGGGCCAGATCGGCCGCGCGGAGATATCTCGCCCTGGCTGAAGCGTTCGCCCGCCGCCTCTGAGCGGCCCGCCTAGCTCTTCGGGGAAGGCGGCCGGCTGAGGACCGACGCCGCGGTGAATCCCGTTGGCCGGACGACCTCGACAAGGATCTTTCGCGTGTCCCGCGTCGCCGGCTCCAATCGCGTCTCGGAGACGGCTCCCGGCGCGAGACTGGGGAGGAGAGTTTCGCGCCGCTCGAGCGGGATCCCGCCGTTCCCGTAGACGGTCCAGCGGAGCCTGTAGCCCGAGAGGGTGTAAGCGGGAAGGTCCTTTCGTGTCCTGACGGCGGCGACGAGCGCCGCGCCGTCCGGCCTGAGCTCGAGGGACTCGACCGGGCTCGACTCTCTCCGAAGCGCGGCGAACGAGGGCTTCCGGGCGCCGAATACGTCGACGACGCCATGGACCCTTTGCTTGAGAACGCCGGACCCCTTGTCGCCGATGTGCGTCCGGTAGTCGTTGTAGTCGAAGAAAATGAACCCGCCGACCCACGGATGATCGCGGAAGACGGCGTTGTGGGTCTCGAGGATGCGGGCCCGGCGGGCGTCGTCCTCGGGCCTGTCGGCGGTGCAGGCGCAATAGCCGTATTCCGAGATGACGACGGGCTTGTCGGGGAAGGCCCGGTGGATGGCCTCGAGGTTCTGGCGCATCACCGCGGGGTCGCCGCCGTACCAGGTCTCGTAGTATTCGTTCCACTCGATGAAATCCATCTCTCCGGCGACATCGCGCTCGGGCGTCGTCTGGAGGGAGTTGGAGGCGTAGGAGCACAGCCGGGAGGGATCGAGCCGCTTGGCCTCGCGGAGCATCCGCCCGACGAATTCCTTGGCGACCGGGTTCTGGCCGTCGACCTCGTTGCAGAGGCCCCAGGAAAAAACGCAGGGATGGTTGCGCTCGCGGCCGATCATCTCGCCGAGCTGGGCCAGCCCGTTCGCGGTGATCGCCTCGAGCTCGCCCGCCCCGAGGTTGCCGAACGTCCCGGGGCCCCACGTCGGCACCTCGACCTGGATGAGGATGCCGTGGCGGTCGCAATAGTCCATAACCCGGTGGTCCTGCTGCCAGTGGACGCGGGTGAAGACGCAGTTGAGCTCCTTGAGATCGTCGTGGTCGTGGATGATCCAGGAGGCCGGCTCGGCCATGCCGAAGTCGGGGTGGCTGCCGGCCATGCGCTCGACGCCGGCCAGGCGGACCGGCTCGCCGTTGAGCATGAATTCCGTGCCCCGGATCTCGATCTTGCGGATGCCGAACGTCGTCGAGAGCCGGTGCAAAACCCCGCTTTTTCGCGACACGAGGACTTCCAAGACGTAGAGGTCGGGGCGGTCGAAATGCCAGAGCCGCGGACGGTCGAGGACGGCTTCAGGGAGGGCGATCTCTCGGGCGGTCCGAGCGGGGATCTCGACCTCGAGGACATCCGGGTCCTCCGCGACGGCCAGGCCGGTCCTCTCGTCGACGACCCGAAAGCCCACTCCGAGCCGCACCGGCGCGCCGGTGGCGTTGTGCACAACGGCGCGCATGTCGAGCGAGGCCGTGCCTCCGGCCAAGTCCGGGGCCGCGTCGACGCTCAGCGCTTCGATATAGACCGGAGGCGTTACGATGAGCCGGACCGGCCGGGTGATGCCGCCGTCGGGCGTCCAATCGTAGGAATCGTTCCGCGGCAGCATGGCGGAAGAGAAGCTGTTGTCCGCGCGGACCGCGACCGCGTTCCGCCGTCCCGGATCGAGGAGCGGCGAGATGTCCAGCGTGAAGGCGGTGTAGCCCTTGCCGGCGTGCCCTCCGGCCCTTTTGCCGTTGATGAAGACATCGGCCGTGTGGAAGACGGCTTCGAACTCGATCCGGACGACTTTGTCTTTCCATTCCGCCGGCGCTTCGAATTCACGCCTGTACCAGGCCGCGCCCATGTAGCCGGCGGTCGCAGCGGAGACCTGCCAGGCGGATGGCACTTCGACCTCTTCCCAATCCGATGCCGAGGCCTCGGGAGCGAACCAGCTCTCGGCTTCGCCCCGCCGGCCCGGGTCTGTCCGGAAGCGCCAGAGTCCGTCGAGGGAGATCTCGAGCTGCCGCCCTTCGGAGACCGTCCCGGCCCCCGGAGGCCCTGCCGGTCCGCCGCCGCAGGAAGCCCCTGCCGCCGCGGCTCCCGCGGCCGCCCGGGCCGCCCCCGTCAGGAATCTTCTTCGCGACCAGGGTTCCATGGGCAGTCTCCTTTTGGGGAGCAGTATGGAACCCCGGGCGGATAAATGCAAACGGACGGGAAGCCCCGTGGATCAGGCCTTTTCGAGCAGGCCCATCTTTTTGAGGGCCATATCTCCGCGGTTCATCTCCGGCCCGTCGCCCGGGAGATAGAGCATGACCCCGCCCTTGACCGGCCGGAGGGAGATCTTTCCCAGCCGGGCCAGCTCGCCCGTCGCGTCGATGGGGTTGGCGCCGTCGAAGTAGCTCTTGAAGGCGTCGTTGAAGCCGCTGTAGACCGAGTGGATGCCTTTGTAGTTCTCGAGCCGCAAGCGGGCGATGGCCAGCTTGACGAACTCCTCCGGACCGAGCTTGCTTTTCATGTGGACCTCCCGCGACGTGATGTCGTGACTTCGTAACTAGAGACGCAGGAAGCCCGGCCGGATTCTCACTCCGGCCGCTTGGCGAGGTCGGGAACGAGCTTGACCGTCTCGACGGCGTGGTGGCCGACGGGGAGGACGAGCCGGCCCTGGCGCGGCTTCAGAGCCGCCCCTTCCTCCTCGATGATGTTCGTCCGGAAGGCCCGCTTGACGGGAACTGCGAGCTCGATAGCCGATTCCGCGTTTCTGCCCTCGATGTCATAGGCGCGGACGATGACGGAGTCGTCCGCCTCCGCCTTCTTCATGGTCGAGAGGAGGAGATTCGTAGTGTCGGCGCCGTTGGCAACGCCGACGACGGGCAGGAAGCTCCGGGACTCCGGCAGGCCCTGGGACGAGGCGAAAGTCGAAAGGACGGCCATGAGCGGATTGTTGGCGGCGATGCCCGCCCGGTAGCCGTTCCGCCAGCCCGGGGCGTGGCTCGTCAGCGAGAAGCGATAGCGGTGGTCGCCTTCCTGGAGGTACCAGTTGCCTTCGCCGTGGCAGCTCCGCCGCGACGCAAGCAGGACAGGCTGAAGGACCGGGTAGGGGACCGGATCGTCCGTCGGGTCTTTGTAGTCGTTGACCGCGACGGATGTCGAGAAGGTCAGGCCGAAGTCGGCGCCCCCGGCGTAGAGGAAGTTCTGGACCTCGCGGGGCCGGATGTCGGAGCAGAGCTCGTCGTACACGAGGCTGCCGTAGGCCGGCCCGCCCGTCCCGGCGATCTCGCCTTTACCGACTTCGAGGACGCCGAAGGGGATCTCGTAGGCCACATCGCCCTTGTCCGCGGCCACCGGAACGGCGAGCCGGTACTCGCGGTAGGGATCGCCGTCGAAGCCAAGCAGTTCGACTTCGCAGTCGATGCGCTTGATCGTGTTGTAGACGATGAGCTTCTGACGGACCGTGCAATCGGGCATCGGCTGCTCGAGCGCGAGAACGGTCTTGACCGGTCCGGATTCATCGGCGACAACGTGCCAGGCCGGCTTGTGACGGCCGAGCGAGTCGAAGCCTTCCATGGTCGGCTGCTGGACCCGGCCGAACTCGCCGGCGCCGCTGCCGACCGAGCGCATGGTGAAGACCTCGAAGCCGAGGAACTTCCCGGTGTCGAGGACCTCGCGTCCGAGCTCCTTGTCGTAGAGGCTGGCGACCCCGCCCGGCACGAGCCGGAGGCGGTAAAAGCGGTTCTCGGCGATCGCCGGCGCAAGGGCGCCGGTCTCTCGATCCGGGACGCGCCCATCGTCCTCGATGAGGTAGAAGGTCCTGTAACCCAAGGCCGGAACTTCGTCCGCGACGAACTCGACGGATCGAGCCTGTCCGGAGTTGCCCGCTCCTTCCGAAAGGTCTTGGATCGTCCTCGCCCTGCCCGCCGGGTCGACGATGCGATAGCGGCCCGGCCCGGCCGGAACGGGCGCGATCACCGGAGCCGTCACCGGCCAGGATAGGCTGTTAAAGACGATGACAGGCGTCCCTTTGGCACGATCGGCGGCGACGCGGCCGGCGATCCCGGCCAGGGCGTCGTCGAGCACGGCCCGCCCCTCGTCGCGGGCGAACTCGTATTTCTTGCGGAACAGGCGGTCCGTGACCTGGCCTTCCTTGCCGCCCCAGCCGTGGTCGGGATAGATCTCGGCCTGCCAGGCCGCCTCGAGGCGTTTGGATGGGTAACTCGAAAAGCTGCCCTCGAGAAGGCTCCGGACCGTGCTGAAGGCCTCGGCCGCCGGCAGAAGGCGGGCGGCTTCCCGGGCGGCGGAAATGGCCCAGTGGTGCGTCGGGCCGTGGATGTAGAGCCAGAGCCCCGGCCGCTCGCCGGTGATCGTCTCGAGCTTGGCGGTCTTGACGTCAACGGCCTCGAAGAAGCGGCGGGCGGTCGAATATTGCATGACCGGCTTTCCGACTGCCCCGCTGCCGTTCCATTGCGCGATGAGCGGGCCGAAGTCTGTGGGCTGGGAGAAATCGACCGAGTTCAGCAGCGGATACTCGGGGGGAAGCCCCCGCCCGGCGTAATAGCCGGCCCACTTGGCGACCTTATCCGCGATCGTCTTGACGCCCTCGGCCGGCGGGGCGTTGAGGTAGGCCGCGGCGTTGCCGTAGTGGCCCGGCGAATACGCCAGGACCGAGCTCCCGTCGGGGCTGGCCCAGCGATAGAAACCCTCGTGATAGCGGCTCATGACGAGATAGGGGATGCCGGCCTTGGCCAGGATCTGCGGCATCTGCGCGGCCCGGCCGGGGACGTCGGGATTGAAGTAGACGCGGGCATCCGCGCCGGGGATGGTCCTCTTGAGCCAGAGACGGCCGAGATACGTCTCCCGGACGAGCTGTTCGCCCGAGAGGAGCGATTCGTACGGCTGGTTGAAGGTCGCGCCCCACTCGAAGCGCTCTTCGCGGGTCAGGCGGCCGACCTCCTCGGCGCGCTCGGGGTGGCGCTCGAGGTATTCCATGAGATTGAGCATGTTCTCCATGGTGAACGAGTAGGCCGGGTCCTTGGCCATCATGGCCAATGCCGGGGTGATGCAGTTCGTGTCGCGGAAGACGATGCATTTCTCGGGGGAGTCCATCCAGGCGATGTCCTGGTGGCTCGAGGAGATGATGTGGAGCCGGCCCTGCGGCGCGGCGAGAAGGGCCAGGGCGAAGGCGGAGAGAACGCCAAGGGAGGCGGCGAGCGCCGGACCGAGCTTGATCATGGGATTCTCCTTTATCGGCCCTTCTCGAGGATGGAGAGGTCCGGCCTTAGGAGCCGGGCGATCGCCGGCTCGCTCATATCGTCGCGAGTGGCCAGCACGACGGCCGTGGCCGCCGTCCTTTCGTAGGGCTCGCCGCGCACGATGGCCACTGCGGTCTTCACGCTGCGGTAGCCCATGGCCACGGGGTCCTGGAGGACAAGCCCCGCGAGCTCGCCCGCGGCCAGAGCCTCGATCAGCTTCGCGGACGTATCGAAGCCGACGTGGACCATCTTGCCCGCAAGCCCGTGGTCCTGAAGGGCCCGGAGACACCCGAAGGTGGTCGACTCGTTCGGGGTAAAGACGGCGTCGACCGGCCCGAACCGTGCGAGCAGGTTCTCCATGGTCTGGTAGGCCGTCTCCGTCGACGGACCGGCGTATTGGTTCTCGGAGACGACCTCGATCCCCGGGAACTCCGTCCGCAGCGTGGCCAGGAAGCCCTCCTCGCGCTTGGTCGTCCCCTCGACACCCGCCATGAGCCGGACCATGACAAGCCGGCCGCGGCCGCCGGTTCGCCGTCCGATCTCCCTCGCCGCCAGCGTCCCGCCGAGGAAGTTATCGGTCGCGATGAACGCCGCGTGCTCTTCGCCCTGAAGGGCCGAATTGAATATGACCGTGGGGATGCCCTCACGCCGGGCGTCTGCAACCGGCCGCATCAGGGCCCGGTCGTCGAGCGGGGAGAGGACGATGGCGTCGACCCCGGAGCCGGCCAGGGTCTCGACGATCTGGATCTGCTCGTTGCGGTCGTCCTCCCTGAGAGGGCCTTTCCAGAGGATATCGACGCCGAGCTCCTCCGCCGCGGTCAAGGCCCCGGCGTGGACGGCCTTCCAGAATTCGTGGGTCGTACCGATGGGGATGACGGCGATCCTCAGCGGCCGGCCGCCCCGGCCGTCGCCGCTTCGGGACGGGCGGCAGGCCGCGGCGGCGAGGACGGTCAAAACGACGATCGGAACGACGATGGGCGGAATGGGGGCGCGGCGTCGCGGGGCCATCGGGCGCTACTTGATCTCGACGAGCTCTTTTTCGAGATCGAGCGGACCCTTGGCCCGGAAGAACTCGCTCGCTTCCCAAAGCGACAGCGCCCGGGAATCCGAACGCACGTAGCGGCCGTTGACGAACGCGTAACGGGAGACGACGGACATGTCGCCGCCCTGCTTCCAGTACGTTTCGAGCCGGGGATATCCGCCGTCGGTCTCGCGGCCCACGAAGATGACGGCGCCGATGACGATGCCGCGGCCCGTCCCCTGGGCCTGATCATACACGAGCCACTGGTACCCTCCGGCCGAGGACGGGACGCCGCAGAGGACGAATTTCTCGTCCTTGCCGTCGCCGTTGAGATCGATGGCGACGGACCGGAGCGGGCCGCCGCCGTCCTTCTCGAACTGTTCCCTGAGGGCGGCCGGGACCGTGTTGTCGGCTGCGGTGGAGCGCACGGAAAAGAACGTCCTCACCGGGAATTCGTTCCCGGGAGCGGCCGTCTGGCCGTTCGAGGGGAGGGAGACGAGCGCCGCGGCCAGGACGGGCGACAGGAGCCGGAGGGAGGGGCGTCTCATGATCGTCAGAAAGTATAGTCTCGGGGCGGGAAATGTCAAACGCCCCGAAACGGACATGAATCCCGTTGACAATCGGCGGGCCTCGGTTACAATGGACACGCATCGGCTCCGGAGGCTGTCGATCTACGCGGCCGCCGGAAGAGAACTTCCGAACGAGGAGAAGAGGATGACGGACACCAAGACCGAGCTCAAGAGACGCGCCTTCCTGAAGAAAGGGCTGGCCGGGCTGGCTGCGGTCGGCGCCGTGCCGGGTGCCGTCAAGGCCGCCGCCGCCGGGGCGGGCATGGGTCCCCGGGCCGCCGCCGGACAGGCCGGGGCCAAACCCATCATCCGGACGCTGGGCAGGACCGGCCTCAAGATCCCCATCGTCAGCATGGGCGTCATGAACGCCGACAATCCGGCCGTCGTCGAGGCGGCCCTGGAAGCGGGCATCGTCCTGCTGGATACCGCCTGGGGCTACCAGCGCGGCCAGAACGAGAAGATGATCGGGCAGGTCATCGCCGGCCGGCCCCGCGATTCTTATATGATATCGACCAAGGTCCCCGGCCCGAACCGGGACAAATCGATGCAGGGGCAGGACGACGCGGGCATCGAGAAGGCGTTCCTGGCGAAGTTCGACGAGAGCTTGGGCCGGCTGGGGCTCGACCATGTCGAGGTCCTTTATCTTCACAACAACACCGCCCCCGAGCATGTCCAGAACCAGGCCATCATCGGGGCCCTCCAGAAGGCGAAGAAGTCGGGCAAGGCCCGCTGGATCGGCATCACGACCCACGGCAACGAGCCGGCCGTCATCCGGGCGACGATCGCGACCAAGGCCTACGACGTCATCCTGACGGCCTACAATTTCCAGAAGGACTACAGCCCCGATCTCCGCAAGGCCGTGGCCGAGGCCGCGGCGGCCGGGATGGGCATCGTGGCCATGAAGACCCAGGCCGGCGTCTATTGGGACAGGGAGAAGCAGCAGCCGATCAATATGCGCGCGGCCCTCAAGTGGGTCCTCAACGACCCCAACGTGACGACGGCGATCCCGGGCTTCACGACGTTCGACCAGCTCAAGGAGGACTTTTCCGTCGTCAGCGACATCACGCTCACGCCCGCGGACCTCAAGGACCTCCGGCTGGGCGAACAGGTGGCCGGGCTCTACTGCCAGCAGTGCGGACAGTGCCTGGCCGGCTGCCCCAAAAGCCTGCCCTTGCCGGATCTCATGAGAAGCTACATGTACGCCTACGGCTACAGGAACCTCCGGGCCGCCCACGAGCTCGTCGGCTCCCTCGATATCGCCGCTGACCCCTGCGGCACCTGCGCGTCCTGCACGGCCGTCTGCGCCAAGGGCTTCGACATCGCCGGGCGGGTCAGGGACATCAGCCGCCTCCGGACCGTCCCCGGCGATTTCTTCGCCTAAGGACGCGGGAGCTCAAGGCCGGAGGGCGGCGAAGCGGCTCGGAGCCGCCCGGCTGCGAAATATCTTAATAAAGTCTTGATTTCATAAGGAATACGTCTGCTCTTACTCCGCCAAAAACCCTCTTGACAATAATATCGTAATGATATTATAGTGATATTATTCAAGGAGGCTCGCATGAAAGACATCAGGGAAAAGAAGGTGCTTGCCGTCAACGGCTTGCTCATGGCCGCTATCGACCTCGTCATCTTCTTCTTTTGCGCCCGCT
Source organism: Candidatus Aminicenantota bacterium (assembly GCA_963725825.1). Lineage (GTDB taxonomy): Bacteria > Acidobacteriota > Aminicenantia > Aminicenantales > Saccharicenantaceae > RBG-16-66-30. The sequence continues at coordinate 24,519 of CAVSAI010000025.1, read as the reverse complement.
ACGTCGTCGCCCACGCCGATCTCGTCCGGCCCGGGTCAGGGATGATCGTCTCCGTACTGGGATCGATCCTCGTCTTCATGACCTTCGGCGGCTTCTTCCTCATTCACCCGAACGAGTCCAAGGTCTTCACCTTCCTGGGCAAGTATATCGGCAGCGCCCAGAACGCCGGCTTCTTCTGGACCAATCCCTTCGTCGTCAAGAAGAAGGTCACCCTGCGCATCTTCAATTTCAACAGCGAGACGATCAAGGTCAACGACGCCCTCGTCAAGCTCGACGAGGAGAAGAAGGCGGCCATGGTCAACAACCTCCTCGTGGCCCTGGTCTCGGAGACCGAGATGCATCCGATCGTCAACACGGGGACCCTGTACTCCTGACGGATCTGAGCTTTGAGCGAGAAAAAGAAGTTCCTTCTGAGGCTCGAGGCCTCGCTCTACGACGCCCTGGAGAAATGGGCCGCCGACGAGATGAGGAGCATCAACGCCCAGATGGAATACGTCCTCAAGGAGGCTGTCCGGAAGGCCGGGCGCCTCGATCGGGGACAGGAGAAACCGAAATGAAGACGTTCGTGCGGATCGTCGTCTGGACCGTCATCGTCCTGATCGCCGTGCTTCTGGTGCTCTTTTAGCTCCGGTCCCCAATCGTTGACTTCCGGTTGGCGCTGTTCTAACTTGGAGCGGATGACAACCGGGAACGCTCCGTTGAGACGGCCATGAAGCGCGTCATTCAAATCGCGCTGGCCGTCGCCTTCCTCGTCTTTGCCGTTTTGGCGCTGTTCGTCGGACGGCCGGGACGGGAGGCCGAGAACCGGGTCGACCTGGGTCCGAGGCCCGGGGCGGCGACGGCGGTCAGGGAGGAGGCGACCCTCCGGAACGTGACCAAGAGGCCGATCGAATACACGATCATGCCCGGACCGGGAAGCCGCGGCCCCCGCGCGAGGACCCTGGCCGTCGGCGCCGTCGACCGGCTGGCCACGGACCTCCCGGTCGAGATCACGTTCGACAACGGCCGGCGCACAACGAGCTATCTCGTCCATCCGGGGAAGCCGTATTCCTTCCGCTACGACGAGACGGACGTCATCAGGGTCTACCCGGGCTCCCACGGCCGGGAGGACGCCGCCGACCTGGCCCCCTATGTCCCGACCCCGCCCGAAGTGGTCGCGCGGATGCTGGAGATCGGGGAGGTCGGCCCGAAAGACGTCGTCTACGACCTCGGCTGCGGCGACGGCCGGATGGTCATCGCGGCGGCCAAGACCCGCGGGGCGCGCGGCGTGGGCATCGAGCTCGACGAAGCCCTCCTCGAGGAATGCCGGGCCGCGGCGGAGAGAGAGGGCGTTGACAAGCTCGTCCGCTTCCTGCGCCTGGACGCCACCAAGGCCCGCCTGACCGAGGCGACCGTCCTTCTTCTCTATCTCCTGCCCGAATCGCTCGAGGCGCTCGAGCCGGTCTTCGAACGGGACCTCGGCCCCGGCGTTCGCATCGTTTCGCACGACTACAGGATCCCGGGCTGGGACGGCCGCATCGTCAGGACCGGGGTCGTCCCCGACGAGAGCGCCCGCGATCACCGGATCATCCTCTACCGGATGCCCGAGAAGCGATGAGCGCCGTCCTTCGCTTCCTCGCCGGGTTCTGCCGCGAGCATGCGCTCGACGAGAAGATCCTCATCGTGCCCTCGTTCGTGACCGGCCGCGAGATCGGCGAGGCCCTCGCCCGGGAGTCCGGTTCCTGGGTCAATCTCCGGTTCGTCACGGTCCCGGCGCTGGCCGCAGAAGCCCTGGAGCGGCGCGGCGAAGGGATGGCGGCCAAGCCGATGACCTCGTCGGCCGAGCTCGCCCTGATCGACCGGCTTTTCAGGGAGCTCCTGGCCGAGGGAAAGCTCGACTACTTCGGCCGTGCCGGGGCCTCGCCCGGACTGGCACGGGCGCTCCACCGGGCCATCAGGGAGCTCCGGCTCGACGGCCGCACGGCCGCCGATCTCCGGCCCGGCCTCTTTCTCGTCGCGCAAAAGGGCCGGGAGCTGGCCCTGCTTCTCGGCCGCTACGAGCGGGCCCTCGAATCGGACCGTCTCCTCGACCTTGCCGCCCTTCTCGGCCACGCCGCCCGGGGCGCGGCCGGAACGCCTTTCCGTTCCGCGCGGGTCCTCCTGCCGGTGGATCTGCGGCTCCGCCGTCTCGAAAGCGGGTTCATCGAGAACGCGGCGGCCGGACGCCTCGTCCTCGTTCCTGGCGATCCCGTCGTCGGCTTGGAGCGCCCGCGCCAGTGCTGGCCCGCCCCGGTGCCGGACGATCTTTCCAAGGCCGGACGCTTGTCCTGGCTCTTCGCGCCGCGCCAGGCCCCTCCGCCGGAGAAGGACGCGCGCATCGATATCTTCAGGGCGCTCGGTACGGCCAACGAATGCCGCGAGATCCTGCGCCGCATCTATGCCGAAAAGCTCTCCTTCGACCGCGTCGAGGTCCTGGCGCCGGCGGGGTCGGCCCACGCCACCGTCTTCTATCTTCTCGCGGCCCGGACCGGTCTTCCGGTCACGTTCGGGGACGGCATCGCGGCCTCCTTCACCTCGCCCGGCCGGCTCTTCTTCGGCCTCGCGGAGTGGCTGGGGAGCGACTTTTCGAGCGACGACCTTTGCCGGCTTCTCGAAACCGGCGACCTTGTCCTTCCCGGCCTGGACGGCGCGCACTCCGCAGATTGTCGCCCCGCGTCGTTCGCGGCCCGGACGGCCTGCCGCCATCTTCGTAACGCCATGATCGGCTGGGGCCGGGACCGCTACGTCGAGCGCCTCTCGGCCCTCCGCGACGGCCAGAGGGCCGATCTCGCCGCTTTGACCGAAGCCGTGTCCTGCGAAGTCGGCGAGGATGCCGAAGAGGAAAAGGCCGGACTCGCCGCCGCGGTCGCCGAGATCGAGGAGCTTTCGGCCGCGATCGGACGGATCCTGGAGAAGATCCCGGAGCCGGACGCCGACGGGGCCTACGAATTCAGCCGCCTCTGCGAAGCCTTCTCCGCCCTCCTCAGGGACTGCGCTCGGACCGGGTCGGACCTCGACGTCCGGACCCGCCAGGCCCTCCTCGACCGCCTCGACGAGCTCATCCGGGAAAGCCGCTTCCCGGCCTTGCCTCTGAAAGAAGCCCTCGACCTCATCCGCTCGGCCGCGGCATCGCTCCGGGTCGGCGCGTCGCCGCCCCTCGCCGGCCGCCTCCACGTCGCCGGTCTGTCGACCGGCGGGCGCTCCGGCCGCGAGGTCACGTTCGTCGCCGGACTGGACGAAGCGGCCTTTCCGGGGCGCGGCCTCCAGGACCCCGTCCTCCTCGACGAGGAGCGGGCCGCCATCTCGGAGTCTCTGCCGACCTCGGCCGACAGCCTGCGCTCCGGTCTCTTCGGCCTGGCCGCGGTCCTCGCCTCTCTCCCGGGCCGGGTCGTGCTCAGCTATTCGTCCTTTGATATCATCGAGGGCCGCGAGTCGTTCCCTTCTTCGGTGGTGCTCCAGGCGTTCCGGCTCCTCCGCGGCGACGCCGACCTCGATTATGCCGACCTCGACAACGCGCTTCCGGAGGCCTCGGGCTTCCTTCCCCGGGGCCTGGACCGGGCCTTCGACGAGGCCGAGTGGTGGCTCGACCGGCTCACGATCGAGCCGAGGCCCGACGGCCCGCGGTCCGTCGCGGCCAACTTCCCCGACCTCGCCGCGGGGCTTGCCGCGATCGGCGCGCGCGCGGGCGACGCGCTGACCGCGTACGACGGGATCGTCGATATCGGCGCAGTCCGCTCGAAGATCGACCCTGTGTCCGGATCGAAAGCCGTCATGTCGGCCACGCGTCTCGAACTCTTGGCCAAGTGCCCGTTCGGCTATTTTATGCGCCACATCCTCAAGGTCCAGCCGCCGGAGGAGGTCGCCTTCGACCGGACGCGCTGGCTCGACCCGCTCCAGCGCGGCAGCTTGGTCCACGAGATCCTCTGCGAATTCATGACCGAGGTCGCCGCGACGGGGGACGACGTGTCGGAGGCCCGCCACGCCGGCCTCATGGACCGGATCGCCGGCGCGCAGATCGCCGGGATGAAGCTCAAGATCCCGCCCCCCTCCGACGGGATCTTCGAGAGCGAGCGGCGGGACATCCTGGAGACGCTCGCGATCTTCATGGCCGCGGAGGAAAAGAGGGAGATCAAGGGCCGGCCGCTCGCGTTCGAGAAGGAGATCGTCGACGAGCCGATCGCACTTGGGGACGGACGCACGTTCCGCCTCAGGGGCTTCATCGACCGGGTCGATCTCATCGGCGAGGACACGTACCGGATCATCGATTACAAGACGGGCAACCCCGCGCCCTATGAGGGCCTCGTCCATTTCGGCCGGGGCCGGACGCTCCAGCCGGCGCTTTACGCCGTCGCCCTCGAGCAGATGCTGGCCCGGGAACGGCCGGGAGCGAAACCCTTTGTCGCCGAGAGCGGCTATCTTTTCCCTTCGAGGCGCGGCGAGGGAGACGAGATCATGGTCCGGGACTTCGACCGGAACAGGCTCCGGTCGCTGCTCAATATTCTCCTGGGCCTTCTCGAAAAGGGCCATTTTATCGCCGGCCCCGAGGCCAAGTGCGCCTTTTGCGATTACCGGAACGCCTGCGTGTCCGGCGGCCCGGGAAGCTCGGCCGCGAAACGCGAGGCCAACCCCGAGGTCTTCTCCGCCTACGACAAGCTCGACGAGTACAAATGACGCCCGCCAAGAAGACACCGCCGCCCGACCAGGCCGCCCGCGCCAGGATCGGCCGCGACCTTGGGACGACTTTCCTCGTCGAGGCCGGGGCCGGTTCGGGCAAGACCAAGAGCCTGGTCGACCGGATGATCGCCCTTCTCGCCACGGGCCATGTGTCGATCGACACGCTGGCCGCCGTGACCTTTACCCGCAAGGCGGCCGCCGAGCTTCGCGGCCGGTTCCAGGTCGCCCTCGAGCAGGCGCGGATCGGCGAAAAGGACGCGGCGCGCCGGGCCCGCCTCGACGCCGCGCTCACCGGCCTCGAGAGGTCCTTCATCGGCACGATCCATTCGTTCTGCGCCCGTCTCCTTCGGGAACGCCCGATCGAGGCGGCGATCGACCCGGAGTTCCGCGAGCTCGAAGAGCACGAGGACCGCATCCTGCTCGAAGAGAGCTGGGACGAATACCAGGCCCGCGCCCGGATCGAGAGCGAAGCCGCCCTGCGCGGCCTCGACGAGGCCGGGCTCGCCCCGGCCGATCTCGAATCCGCCTTCCAAGCGATGGCGGAATTCCCCGATGTCGAGGCGGTCACCGGGCGCCCCGGGCCGCCGGACTTCAAGGCCGTCCGCGAGGAGCTCGAAAAACTCATCGACCTGGCCTCTACGCTCGTCCCGCAGGCGAAGCCGGACAAGGGCAGGGACGCGCTCCAGAACCTGTTCGTCCGCCTCTTCCGCAGGAGGCGCAACATCGGGTTCTCCGACGGACGGCGGCTCATGGAGTCGGTCGAGCTCTTCGACAAGAAGCTCTGCGTGACCAAGAACCGCTGGACATCCAAGGACCAGGCCGAGACGATGCTGGCGAGGAGCGAGGCCTTCCAGGCGAGCGTCGCCCGGCCGGCGCTCCGCGAATGGCGCGAGTTCCGGCATACCCGGGCCCTGGCCTTCCTCCTCCCGGGGATCCGGTTCTATGACGAGAAGAGGCGGGCCGAAGCCCGGCTCAATTTCCAGGACCAGCTCACGCGGACCGCCCGGCTCCTCCGCGACAACCCCGAGGTCCGCCGCTACTTCCGGAAGCGCTTTCACCCGATCCTGGTCGACGAATTCCAGGACACGGACCCCATCCAGGCCGAGATCCTGTTCCTTCTCGCGGGCACCGAGGACATGGAGAAGGACTGGACCCGTCTCGCGCCGGCGCCGGGTTCGCTCTTCCTCGTCGGCGACCCGAAGCAATCGATCTACCGCTTCCGGCGGGCGGACATCGACGTCTACAACCTGGTCAAGGAGAGGATCGAGGCATCGGGCGGCGAGACGCTCGCCCTGAGCGCGAATTTCCGCTCCCTGCGTCCGATCGCCGACTGGGTCAACCCGCTTTTCGATCCCGCGACCGGCGGGGCCTTCCCGGCCCGCGCGGACGCCTACCAGGCCGGCTTCATGCCCCTCGACACGGTACGGCGAGCCGGGCCCGTGACGCTCGCCGGCGTGCGGAAGATCACCATCCCCGCCGTGCCGCACAACCGGAAGGAGGAGATCGCTGCGATCGACTCGGAGCGGGTGGCCGGATTCGTCGCTTGGGCGCTCGCCGGGAACCTCCTCCTCGACGACGGGAACGGCGGCGCCCGTCCCGCCCAGCCCGGCGACTTCCTGATCCTCTTCCGCTACAAGGACCGCATGAGCAGGTACGCCCGAAGGCTCGAGGAGATGGCCATCCCCTTCGAGATCGCCGGCAGCGACGCTTTCTCCGAGAACGACGAGATCCGGGAGGTCATGAACCTCCTCCTCGCCCTCGACGACCCCGACGACCCCGTGGCCACGGTGGCCGTGCTGCGCGGGCTCTTCTTCGGGCTGAGCGACCAGGACCTTCTCGACCACCGCGCCGCCGGCGGCGGGTTCTGTTTTCTCGGCGAAGCCGGCGGGACGGCCGGCTCGGCCAGGGTCCGGCGGGCCTTCGGCGCCCTGCACGCCTGGCGGGAGCTTGTGACCCGCGTCCCGCCGTCCGTGGCCTTGGAGACGATCATCCAGAATTCGGGGCTGCTGTCGTACCTCGTCACCGCCGAGATGGGCAGCAGCCGGGCCGGAAACGTCCTCAAGCTTGTCGAGGTCCTGCGCGGGCGCGAGAGCGAAGATATGACCTCGTTCGCCGCCGCCGTCGCCTTCATGGCCGAATGGGTCGGCGCCATGCCGGTCGAGGAGATGAGCCTCGCGCCGGGGCGCCGCGACGCCGTCCGGCTGATGAACCTCCACAAGGCCAAGGGGCTCGAGGCGCCGGTCGTGTGGCTGGCCAACCCGGCCGGCGCCGGCGACTTCGAGCCGGACAAGCATGTCCGCCGGACGGGCCGGGTCCCGCTCGGCCATTTCCGCTTCACCAAGAAGGCCGGCCGCCAGACGAAGACGATCTCCCAGCCGCTCGAATGGGAAGCGAGCGCGGCCGAGGAGCTGAAATACGAGGACGCCGAGGAGAACCGGCTGATGTACGTGGCGGCGACGCGGGCCCGCGATCTCCTCGTCATCAGCGCCTATGCCGGAAGCCTCGGCGAAAGGAATTCCTGGGGTCCGCTCGAGAAGGGCCTGGCTGTCGTCGAGGAGCTGCCGGACTGCCGTCCGCGTCCGGACGGGAAATATCCGTGCGCGCCGCCCCCCGCCCGAAGCGAGAAGCCCGTCAGGCCGGCGGAAGCCGCGAAAGCCCGGGAAGGGCTGAGACGGAAGATGGCCGCGGCGTCGCTCGCCTCCTCCCTCCACGAGACCGTGACCTCCCTGGCCCGGCGTGAAGTCGAGCCGCCGGAGTGGGCCAAGGGCGGACTCGGGCTTTGGGGCTCCGAGGTCCACGTCATGCTGAAGACCGTGGGCGAATCGTGGCCGGAGACCGGCGCGATCCACACGACGCCGGGCGCAGGGGAGGACGACCTCGTCCGCATGGCCCGGGCCGTCCTCGTCTCCTCCGGCCGGGAGCCCGCCGCGGCGCGGGAGCTCGCCGCCCACGTCGGGAGGATCATTCGCTCTCCCTTCTGGCTGAGGGCCATGCGGGCCCCCCGGCGGTTCTATGAAGTGCCGTTCTCGGTCAAGGTGGGAACAGGGGAGCCGGAATACGCCGACCTCACCGGCGCGATAGGCCTCGTACCCGTCGCCGGGGGAAAGCCTGTGGCGGCGGCCTCCGGGGCGCCCGTCCTTCTGTCAGGCGCCGTCGACCTTTTGTTCGAGGAAGAGGACGGCTGGGTCATCGCCGACTACAAGACCGACCGGCTGCCGCGCGGCCTTTCCGGCGAGGATCCCGGGGTCCGGGAGAAGGCCCTGGATATCCTGGTCGAGCATTACCGTCCCCAGGTCAAGCTCTACACCCGGTTCTGGTCCAAGATCACGGGGGAGAAGGTGAAGGAATCCGGGCTTTATTTTACCGCCCTCGAGCGCTGGGTCCCTATCGAGACGGCGGGCGGATGATCGTGTCCGGCGCCTGAGCGTTGATCAGCACGACCTCGGCGAAGGCCGAGAACGAGAACGGAAATTCGGCCAGCCGGGTCGTGCCTTTTTTCATGACGAACGCCGCGTCCGTCTTGAAATCGACGCGGTACTCCGAGAACCAGCCTTTGTCGACGTGGACCTGGAGCGAGCCCGCTCCCGCGCCTTCCCCTTCGAAAATGCCCTGCGTGCCGCCGAGGTCCTTGGCGCCCGACACGGAGACCTTGTAGACCGCCGAGATCAGCGCCAGCCGCCCGTCGTCGGCGGGCAGGACGTCGTCGAGGGTGTAGGTGATGGCCAGGTTGACCTGAAGCTCCAGGCCCTGGAAGGGAATGGTCAGCTTCCTGCTCTCGATCCAGCTCTCGCCCCGGCCGACCGGTTCGGACGGGAAGGCCGGAAAATAATCGCGCAGGAGCTGAGGGATGGAGATGTTGAAAGGATTTCCGCCTCCGACGGCCTCCGGGTTGCGGATGGATTCGACCCTGCCGGTCCGATTGAAGACGACGTCGAGGGGCTCGCCCTGCGTCGTGCCGATCTTCTGGGAGATGACCTTTTCGGGCAGACGAATGTTGACGTCGATGCCGGGACTGGTCAGGTCCGCCCTGACCGTGTCCCGCGGCGAGGGCTTGGCCAGGAACTGGATCTCGCCCCGGGAATCGGCGTTGAGGCCCAGGTCCGCGCCCATCAAGCTCTTGCCGTCGACGTTGACGACGCTCGAGAGGCTGTAAGTCAGCCGGGTGCCCTCGGCCGGGCCGAAGCGGAGAACGATCTTGTCCTGGCCCTGTCCCGGAGCGAGCACCGGCGAGGCCGCCAGGGCGCCGGCGCAAACGGCCGCCGCTAGGGCGTTTCGAAATGTCATGGTCGTCTTTCTCCTTCGACCCGAAGGGCGCCGCTCCCTAAAAGCCCGGGTCGGTGATCTTCTTTTCCTGCCAGCTGCCGAACTTGGCCAGGAGCGGGCGGATATCCGCCGCCTTGCCGACGACGACCAGGACATAGGCCTTCTGGGGGAGGAGCGCCGCCGCGGCCGCCTTCGCTTCAGCCGCCGAGACCTTGCCGATGGCCGTCATGTACTTGTCGTAGTAATCGAAGCCGAGCTTGTAGAACGCGAGGCGCACATAAGCCCCCGCTTTGCTGGCGTTCGTTTCGAGCGTCGGCGGGAACTGTCCCTGGACGTAATTGCGCGCGCTCTCGACCTCCTCGGCCGAGAAGCCCTCCTTGGAGGCCTTGGCCAGCAATCCGAACGTGATGTCGAGCATTTCGCCGATCTTGTCGTTCTTGGTGTAGGACGACGCGGAGAAAATGCCTCCGGGGAGCCAGGTCCGGAACGTGCTCGAAGCGCCGTAGGTGAGGCCGCGCTTGATGCGGAGCTCGGTGTTGAGCCAGGACGTGAAGCGTCCGCCCCAGAGCGTGTTCATGATCACCGCCTGCGGTGTGACCTTGTCCCCCATGGCGTAGCCGGGCGCGCCGAGGACGAAATAGGCCTGGGTGGCGTCCGGCTTGTCGACCAGAAGGAGCTTCACGCTGTCGGGCTTGGGAAGGGGAGGGATGATATCCGCGGGCGCGGCACCGGCCGGATTGCGCCAGAGGCCGAACGTCTTATCGAGGAGCGACTTCAGGGCGGCGGCGTCGACGTCGCCGACGACGGCGGCGATGGCCCGGTCGGGCCTGTAGCGGCTCTTATAGAAATCCTTGACCGCCTGGACGGTCATGCTGCCGAGCGACGTCTCCGTTCCGGAGGCCAGATGCCCCATGGGGTGGCTTCCGAAATAGGCCTTTTGAAAGTAGTAGCGGACCGCGGCCCCGGGGTTGTCCTTGGCCGCCTTGAGACCGTCGATCCGCTGGGCCCGCTCCTTGGCGAACTCGTCGTCCTTGAACGCCGGAACGGTCAGGCAATCGGAGGCGATCTCCATGAGGCGCGGGAACTGGCCTGCCAGGCCGTCGCCGCTGACCTGAGCATATTCCTCGGTCGCGGAGACGGACAGGCTCGCGCCCATGAAATCGAGGGCCTCGGCGACGGCCTCGGCGCCCATCTTGGCGGTGCCCTTGGTCATCAGGGCGGCGACGAGGTTGGCCACCCCTTCGGCATCCGCCGGCTCAAACGCCGATCCGGCGCCCCGGATGACCATCCGGAAGCTCACCAGCGGCAAGTCCGGGTTCCTCAGGAAATAGACGGTCATCCCGTTCGCGAGGACGATCTTCGCCGGGGGCGGGAGCTCTGCGCCGGCGGCGACGAGTGGCGGGGGCGAAACGACGAGGGCGATCAGGGAGCAGGCGAGCGCGGTCAGGATGATCTTCTTCACTTGGCACCTCCCTCGGGGATGAGCTTGCCGAGCGTCTTGTTGTTGTCGGTGAGATATTTCGCGGCGACCTCACGGACCCGCTCGATCTTGACGGCCGCGTAGTCGTCCATGACGGTGAAGAGCTTGCCGAAGTCGCCGTAGACGAGCTCGTAGGTGCCGAGCTGATTGGCCTTGCCCGCGACCGTCTGCAGGCCCCGGTAGAAGTCGCTGCGGACGCCGTTCATGGCCTTCTCGAATTCCTGCGGCGTGATGCCTTCGGTCCTGATCTTGGCCAGCTCCTCCTCAATGACCCGGTCGATCTTGTCGAGGTCGGCCCCGGGGCGGGGCTTGACGTCGATCGCGAAAAGGAACGGATCGATCGTTTCCTGGGGGCCGCCGCCGACCCTGAGCGCCAGCTGCTCTTCGCGGACGAGCCGCCGGTACAGGCGGCTGCTCTCGCCGTCGAGCAGCGGCTTCGCCAGGATGGCCAAGGGCAGGAAATCGGCGTCCTTGGCGTTCGGGGCGTGCCAGACGACCGAGAAGGACGGCGCCTGGGCCTCCTTCCGGATGAGCACCGTCTTGGGCCCGAGCTGGGGCGGTTCGACCGTGCTGACCGGGGGAGGCGGCGGCGAGGCCTTGACCGGCTCGTAGTACTTCTTGATCAGCTCGAGCGTCCGCGCCGGGTCGATGTCGCCGGCGACGACCAGAATGGCGTTGTTCGGCGCGTAATAGGCCCGGTAATAGGCCATGACCTCGTCGCGCCGCCAGCTCAGGATGTCGCTCATCCAGCCGATGACGTCCCAGTGGTAGGGGTGGGCCATGATGGACGTGGCCCGGACGTTCTCGTAGAGGATGGCGTCGTTGTCGTTCTCGACGCCCATGCGGCGCTCGGAGGCGATGACCCCCCGCTCGGACTCGAAGACCTCCGGGACGAAGGCCAGCCCCTGGATCCGGTCGGCTTCCATGGCGATCATCGTCTCCAGGGCGGCCGGCGGGAACCAGTCGGTGTAGGCGGTCATATCGTCGGCCGTGTAGGCGTTGTTGCTGCCGCCCCGGAATTCCATGCGCCGGTCGAACTCCCCGGGGCCGATCGCCGGCGTGCCGTTGAACATCATATGCTCGATGAAATGGGATACGCCCGTCAACCCGGGTCTCTCGTTGCGCGACCCGACCCGGAAGAAGGTGTACAGGGCGACGCTCGGGATGTTGTGGTCCTCCACGAGCAGGACCTTGAGCCCATTCGCCAGCGTGTTGACCTTGACGTCTTCTTTCTTGAAAGCCGCCGGGAGAGACAGGGACAGGGCCGTCAGGGCGGCGACCAGAAGCCAGGCTCGTTTCCTCATTCGGACACCTCCGCGGAGCGTTTGACCCCTATTATACACCGGCCAAGGCCGGATTTGGCGCCCGGGCTTGACCTGGTCGCACGGAGTGCGCTATAACTCCTCGTAAGTCAACGACTATCGTGAGTACAACGGAAAGCGAATTCGACTTCCGGAGGGCGATGAAGAGCGTTTCATCGTACCCCTTTATCCACAAGTACCTGCCTGCCGACCGTTATCTCATCCGGCCCCCGGCCTCCCTCATCGCCAAGGCGGTCTTCAAGACGGGGATCACGCCGAACCAGCTCACGGGGACTTCGCTCCTCTTCGCCCTCCTCGCCGCCCTGGCCTATTCGGGGGGGCGCCACGTCTTCTTCGCCCTCGGAGGCTGCCTGACCCTGGTCTCGACGATCTTCGACGCCGCCGACGGCATGCTGGCCCGGTCGAAGAACATGGCCAGCCGCTATGGCGCCTACCTGGACCTGTTCCTCGACCGCATCGCCGATTTCGCCGTCATGATGGGGGCGACGATCGGCTATTTCAAGTACACCCGAAGCTACGTCTTCCTCATCTTTGGCCTGGTGACCATCGGCCTCTATTTCCTGCAGCTGGCTCTCTACTACATCAACCTGATCTACACCCGCGCCGACAAGACCGGCGAAGGCGCCGAGGCCAAGAGTCTGGCGGTCCTCTATATCTTCGTCGTCTCCATCCTTGGCCGCCCGGATGCGATCCTCGCCGCGATCTTCCTCATGGCCCTCTCCGGGACCGTCATCAAGCTGGCCCGGTTCCTCCGGAAGGGAAGGGACCGGGAGGCTGTTCGGCTCCGCTGACGCACTTCCGGGACCTTTTCCGCAGGAGCGGTATGAGACCAATTCCCGCCCAGATCATCCCGACGACCCGCCGGATAAGGATGACGGCCATGCCCGCCGACATCTCGATCCGGAGGAGGGCGAAGAGCGAGACGTAGGTCAGCTCATAGACGCCGACCGACCCCGGGACGGGCAGGAACGAGTAGAACGATCCCAGGGTGACGATCAGGAAGCACTTGAAGAAGGTCGGATGCGGGCCGCCGAGGAACACGAACGTCAAGTAGATCTCCGCGGCCCAAAGCCAGGCCTGGGCGAAATAGGACGCGAAGAGAACCAGGAAGAGCCCCCTTTTCCGGCCGTAGAAGTCGGCGATGTGGGCGTCGGTCTCGAGGATCTTGTCCCTCCGGTTCTCGAAGAAGGGGATACGGATCTTGATCTTCTTCAACGTGTCCAGCGCCCACGTGAACAGCCCCTGCTTCTGCTTGATCACAAGGAAGAAGAGGAGGAGCATGAGCGTGGCGATGGCCGCGAAGAGCTCGATCTTCTGGCGCCGGGGCAGGGCGAACTCCGTGATGAGAAAGACGACCGCCAGGGCGATCGTCGACAGGCCGGCCAGGAATTCGATGGTCTTATCGACGACGACGGTGGCCAGGGCCTTGTTGCGCTCGACGCGATCGAGGCAGAAGATGCGGACGGTCTCGCCGCCGAGGTTCCCGGCCGGGGTCAGATAGCTGACCGCGTAGCCGGCGATCCTGGCGCCGAGGATCTCGCCGAAGGGCACTCGCTCGCCCGACGCGACGAGCAGGGCCCGCCAGTTGAGGGCCCGGATGAGCCAGTAGAGGAAACGGAGCCCCATCAATGCGGCCACCTTGGCCGGGTTGAGGCGTCCGAGGGCCCGCAGGATCTCCTTCGGCCCGGTCTTGACTATGAGAAAGACGAACAACCCGATGCCGGCGTAGCCGATGAGCCGGAACATGAGGGTCCTGACGCGGGCCTTCCGCGTGGGCGGCGGCCCGGCCTCGTCGCCGGCCCGGGACAGCCTGAACATGCTCTTGACTCTCCTGGACAGTTGGCCTATTTTATTCCCTAACCTGATAAAAACAAAGCCGTAAAATATGGACCACCCCTGGAGGTTCGAGCGGAGCGTTCTAGCCGCAGGCCTGGCCGCGCTCCTGGCCGGCGCCGCCGCCGTTCCGGCCGCGGCCGCCATCCGCCCCGACTTTTCCTTGTCCCTCGCGGGCAGCTCCGCGCCCGGGGCGGCCGGGTCCGCCGCCTTTTCGCTTGCGCCGCCGCGGGAGCCGGGAGCCGAGAGGAAGGCGGAGGCCGCTCCCGCCGGCTCCCGCATGCCCAAGAAATGGCGCCGGACGATCGTCCAGCTCGGCGTTTTCGCCGTCTTTTCCACTTATAAGTACTGGAGCGAGTACTACGACTGGGTCGAGGACTGGCAGTTCGAGATGACCTTCGCCGACCAGTACCGGCGGTTCTTGACGACCGAAGCCATCCGCTTCGACTCGAACGCCTACATCACCAACTGGACTCACGTTCTCGGGGGCGCTCTGTACTATCAAATGGCCAGGACCAACCACCTGACCTGGGCGGAGTCGCTCATGGCCTCGTTCGTCTCCTCGGCCATGTACGAATACGTCTCGGAGTGGCGTGAGGTCATCTCGATCAACGACATGTGCCTGACCACGTTCGGCGGCTATTCGGTAGGCGAGACGTTTTTCCAGCTTTCGGACTATTTCCACCATAGGAAGTCGCCCGCGCTCCGGGCCCTCGGCTTCATGAACCCCGCCAACGAGCTCAACCACTGGCTGGACCGGAAGAACCCGGCTTCGCGGACCTATCAGGACCCCGGCTGGAGCAGCCTCGCCCTGTCCGCGGGATGGTGGCGGTCCTCCGAGACCGCGCGGGGGGCCTTTGACGCGGCGTTCGTCGGCATCGAAACCCAGTTCATCCGGATCCCGGGATACGGCAAGCCCGGGACCTTCAAAAAGGTCCTTCGGGACACTTCGTTGAGCGAGCTCTCGATGACCGCCGTCGTCCGGCAACGCCCCCCCGGCGACGCCGATCTGCGGACCGGGCTGAACGAAGAGACCGATCTTTTCGCCCGGGTCGTCGGCCTGAGCTGGTACCGGCAATCGATCGACGAGCTCGGCCGCGGCACGGCTTTTTCGATCGGTCTCGGCTCGGCCTTGACCTATCTCCGGAAGCGCAACGCGGTCTACGACGCGCGGGGGTTCCCGAGCCATCTGGCCCCGTTGCCGGAGACGCCGACCGACTTCCGCGACAAGATGACGGTGACCCACCTCGTCGGGCCGGTCGTCGATTGGACCTGGTTCGGCCGGCGCCTCAGGGTCCGGGCCGTGGCCGACGCCTACGTCGATTTTGCCCTGATGAACGCTTTTGCCTTCAACGCCTATTCCGCCGTCCACCCGATCGCCGGCATGAAGGCGACGCTCAACTATTATGGTTATTCCTATGTTTACGGGGGAAGCGCTTCGGGCCGGGTCGATGTCGACTGGGGGAACCTCTCGGTCCGCGGTCTCTTCAGTGCCCACCTCTGGAGAGCCTGGGAGGGCCTGGACCGGTACGAGAACGAGATCACGAACAACGTCGATCCCCTCGATTCCCGGACCCGCTTTCTCGTCCAGGCCGGCTGGCGCCTGGCTTCAGCCCCCGTGCGCGCCTTCGCCGGCCTCGAAGGGATCCGCCGTTGGGGCAGGATGGGGGACGTCTCGGCAAGCAGTCGGGAGATCCGGGCGTTCGCCGGGCTGAGCTATCTTTTCTAGGGCGCCGGCTAGCGCCGGCCGAAGATCTCCCAACCTCTCTTCACCGCCAGGCGTCTGAGCCTGCGGTCGCCATGGACGGCGACCGGATGGCCGACGAGCTCGAGGATGGGCAGATCCGACAGCCTGTCGGCCAGGGCCCAGGAGCCCGGCCAATCGATGCCCTCGGGATCGATCCTCCGAAAGAGCGCCTCGGGCTTCATCCGTCCGTAGGCGAAAGTCCCCGTCTTCCGTCCCGTGAGCTTCCCATCGACGACCTCGAGATCGGTCCCGATAAGGACCTCGGCCTGGATCCTGTCCTTGAGCTGGTCGACGATGATCTGGAGCGACCCCGAAAGGAGCACGATGCGGCAGCCGCCCTCCTTGAGCGCCAGGATCTTCGTGCGCAGGGCCTCGGGGACGGCCTTCCGCAAAAAGTTGCGCCCAAAGGCGTTGGCCCAGCGGAGGACCTCCTCGGGGGTCCGGCCCTTGAGGATCCGCGAGTTGGAGGCGATGGCCTTGCGGAAGCCCAAGCGGACGGTATCGGCGGTCAGCGAGAGAAGGAAGCCGAGCATCCGGAAGATCCCGACGCGGCCGCGGACGAGCAGGTCCAGGTAGAAGATCCTCTCGGCGTTCTGGCCCTGCAGGAGCGTGCCGTCGAGGTCGATGACGGCCAGACGCGTCCCCGGCGGAAAGGTGATCCTCGGTTCTTCCTCGGGTGCCATGGCAGGTCTTCCGGCGTCGCCGGTCGAGGGGGAGGTATAGCATACCTGCCCGGTCGAGTCAAAATCCCTCTTCCGCGGTGCCGCCTCAGCGGGCCCGGGTGTGGACATCCTTGGCGATGAGCAGGGTGGTCGGGTCGAGCTTGAGCCCGAGGTCCTTGGCAGCCAGCCGGCCGTGGTCCTGGACCAGGTTGAAATGGACGTGGTCGCCGTGGTGTTGGAGCGAGATGAGGACGTCGATGGCGCCGAGGTAGCCGGCGAGCTCGTAAGGGATGCCCCGTGCGTCGAACTGGGGCTCCTCCTTCTTGAGCGAGGCGCTGAACCAGACCTCGAGACCGAGGCGTCCGGCGAGATCCTTGAATTTCAACAGATCTTCGGGCCCGGCCTGGGCGAAATCGAGCCCGTCGACGATGACGGTCTGGGCCCGGAAATTGCCGTGGACGATCATCGCTTCCAGGCTGCGCAGGACCTGTTCGGTCTTGGTCCCGTCCTGCTTGAAGTTCATGATGACCCGGTGGCGGATGAGCTCGTCGAACTCGTCCAGGGCCGCGCGCATCTTCGGCTTCTTGGCGATCTCCTTGAAGATGTCCTCGTACCAGGTGACGATGTGGTCGACCCGGCTGGCGTAGGAGACATGGATGACGTGCTGGTCCTGGAGGAGCTTGTCCGCGGCGATGTGGACGAGGCAGGCCGTCTTGCCGACACCCTTGCGGCTGGCCAGCACGCCGATGTTCCCCCGGCCGAGCCCTCCCGAAATGGACTTCTCGAGCACCCGCAGGGGGCTGCGCTTGATGAGTTCTTCCTTGACCGTGAGCGTCATGGGCTGTCTCCTCCGCTATCTCTGGGACTTTTTCCGCTCGGCCTCGAGGTGCTGCTCGGTCAGCATCTCGGCGATGTGCGGCGGCACGCGGCCGTACTTCAGGAATTCCATGGTGAACTCGGCCTTGCCCTGGGTCAGGGAGCGCAGGACGTTCGAATAGCCGAACATTTCGGCGAGCGGGACCTCGGCGTCGACACGGGAAAAGGTCCCGTCCTCGACCGAGCTGACGATGACGCCGCGCCGCTGGCTGATCGTGCCGAAGACGCTGCCGGCGAACTCCGACGGCCCCTCGACCGAGACCTTCATGATCGGCTCGAGGATCTGGGGCTTGGCCTTCATGTAGACCTGCCTGAAGGCGCCTTGGGCGGCCATCTGGAAGGCGATGTCCGAGGAGTCGACCGGATGATACTGGCCGTCAATGAGGACGACCCGGAGGCCAGTGACCGGGAAGCCGATGAGCGGCCCCTTCCGGAGGACGGCCCGGAAGCCCTTTTCGCAAGAGGGGATGAACTCACGGGGGATGCGGCCGCCCCGGACCTCGTTCGAGAACTCGAAGACGCCCTTGGCCAGGGGCTCGAGCCGGCCGATGACCCGGGCGTACTGGCCGGCGCCGCCGGTCTGCTTTTTGTGCGTGTAATCGAAGTCGACGGCCTGGCTGATCGTCTCGCGGTAAGCGACCTGGGGCATGCCGGTCCTGACCTCGGCCCGGTACTCGCGCTTCATGCGCTCGACATAGACGTCGAGGTGGAGCTCGCCCATGCCCTGGATGATGGTCTGGCTCGATTCCGGATCGACGTGGGTCCGGAAGGTCGGGTCTTCCTTGGTGAACCGGTTCAGGGCCTTGGCGACGCGGTCGGCGGCGGCTTTGTCGACCGGCTCGATGGCCAGGGAGATGACCGGCTCGGGGACGTAGATCGCGGTCATGGCCAGGTTGAGGCCGGGGCTGCAGAAGGTGTCCCCCGAGGCGCACTCGACGCCGAAGAGGGCGACGATGTCGCCGGGCCCGGCCTCGGCGATCTCGGCCATCGTGTCGGCATGCATCCGGACGAGCCGGCCGACCTTGATCTTCTGGCCGGAACGGGTGTTGACGATCTCCTCGCCCTTGCGGAGAGAGCCCTGGTAGATGCGGACATAGGTCAGCTGGCCGTAGGGCCCGTCCTCGAGCTTGAAGGCCAGCGCGACCGTCTTGGCGGCAGGGTCGGCGGTGAGAACGCGCTCGGCCACCCCGTCATCGAGGTCGACGGCCCTGTTCTCGACCTCGGCCGGATCGGGCAGATAATGGACGACGGCGTCGAGTAGAGGCTGGATGCCCTTGTTCCGGTAGGCCGAGCCGATGAAGACGGGGACGAGCTTGCGGGCCAGGACGCCCTTGCGCACCGCGGCCCGCACCAGGGCCTCGGTCGCCCGGCCCTCGAGCAGCGCTTCAGTGAGCTCGTCGGAATGGAGGGAGGCGGCGTCGAGCAGCTCCTCGTGCCTCGCGGCGGCCTCCGCGGCGAGCTCGACGGGGATGGGATCGACCCGGACGGTCTCGCCCTCCGGCCCGTCGAAGTACAGGGCCTTCATGGCGACCAGGTCGACGAGGCCCCGGAAGGCCCCCTCGAGGCCTATCGGGATCTGCATCAGGACGGTCCTGTGGCCGAGTTTTTCGGCGATCTGGTCGCGCACCTTCAGGGGATTGGCCCCGACCCGGTCGGCCTTGTTGACGAAGGCGATGAAGGGGACGTTGTAGCGCCGGAGCTGACGGTCGACGGTGATCGTCTGGGACTGGACGCCGCCGACCGAGCAAAGGACGAGGATGGCCGAGTCGAGAACCCGGAGCGAGCGCTCGACCTCGATGGTGAAATCGACGTGGCCGGGGGTGTCGATGATGTTGATGGAGTGGTCGGCCCACTCGACGGCGGTCGTGGCCGAGGCGATGGTGATGCCGCGCTCGCGCTCGAGGTCCATGGAGTCCATCGTGGCGCCGACGCCGTCCTTGCCCTTGACCTCGTGGATCTTGTGGATCTTCTTGCAGTAGAAGAGGACCCGCTCCGTCAGCGTCGTTTTGCCGGAGTCGATGTGCGCGCTGATGCCGATGTTGCGCATGCGGGCGATGTCGGTCGTCATGGATGACTCACTCTTTACGGGATGATGATCTGCGCCCGCCGGGACGTTCGGGGATCGCCGACCGGGCAACCAAAGGGTCCGGGATCGAACAGTCGAGCGTCCATTATAGCGGAAAACCCCGGCTCGCTCAAGCCGGCGCCCCCTGGAAGGCCGTCCTGCCCATCGGGACTCCGTCTCGCGGCAGGGCACAAAAAGGCCCCCCATGGCTGTCCCCGGCGCCCGGCTCACCCGTCGCGTGCAGGCACGAAAATTGCAGAAGTCCGGGGGGAGAGAGGATTTTTAGACCAAGGAGGGGACATGGGCCGGCTGAACACTCACAACGGGATCATGATCGCGACGGTTTCTTTCGCGGCACTGGCGCTCGTTTCCTGCGGCGCCACCGGAGGGGGTGGCGGGAACGGCGGGGACGGAGACGGCGGCGAAGTCACCGGCAAAACGATCGCCGCGACCGGCATGGCCTATGTCGCTTTCGCCTGGAACGACCTGGGCATGCACTGCCTCAACCCGACCTATGACAAAGCCGTGATCCTCCCGCCCTACAACACCGTCTGGGTCCAGGTCGTCAAGAGGGGGAACCCGCCGCAGATCGTCACCGCGGGGATCACGGTCGAATACGCCATCCACAACAATACGTTTTCCTACGGCAAGCGGAGCTACGGCCAGTTCTGGGACAATATGCCGCTCCTCTTCGGCGTGTCCCTGCCCCACAATACCGGCCTGAACCTCGAGGACCCGGCCATCCACAACGGCCTCAGCGGCACGATGGTCGTCAAGGGCGATCATTTCCAGGTCAACGGCATGCCGGTCGTGCCCGTCGACGACAGCCTGACCTGGAACCCCTACCAGGTGGCCGACATCACGGTCAGGGACTCCGGGACCAACGCCGTGCTCGTCCAGACGACCGCGACCGTCCCGACGTCCGACGAGATCAACTGCGCCAAGTGCCACGGGGCCGACGCGCTCCTCGACGTCCTCCAGAAGCATGACGACGAACAGGGTACGAACCTCGCGGCCAACCGCCCCGTGCTCTGCGCCTCCTGCCACGGGAGCCCGGCGCTGGGCCAGACGGGCCCAGGCACCTCGGGACTTTATCTGTCCCGGGCCATCCACGGCTTCCATGCCGACAAGGGCGCGGCCTGCTACGACTGCCACCCCGGGACGACCACCAAGTGCAGCCGCAGCGTCGCCCACACGGCCACGGACGGCAATTGCACGGCCTGTCATGGCACGCTCCAGGACCTGGCCAGCTCTATCGCGACCGGCGGCCGCGTGCCCTGGGTGAACGAGCCCCAGTGCGCGACCTGCCACGCCGGCGTGGCCGAGGTCAACACCGGGACGTCACTCTATCGGAACGCCAGCGGGCATAACGGCCTGTCCTGCCCGGCCTGCCACGGCAGCCCTCACGCCATGGTCCCGACCTCGCAGGCTTCGGACAATGCCCAGGCCGTCCAGTACCAGACGACGATCGCGCCGATCGGCGACTGCAAGGTCTGCCACGGCACGTCAAAGGGCGGGGGCATCAACGAATTCACCGACGCGCACGGCGGCACGCGGGCGACGGCCTGTTCAGTCTGCCACACGGCGGCCCCCGCCGCGAACGCGTCCCAGTGGCCGCACCAGTTCCAGTGGAAGAGCCGCTGAAAGAGGGGGGGAGTTCGGAATAGCGCCGCTGACAGTCTCTCGCTGGGGGGCGAGCTCCCAGCGAGAGCCGGGCGCACTAGGCCTGCCCGCGGTTGTCTTGTGAACGCGTCCGCCCTATAATCCTCCGGAAGACCGGAGGAACCCCATGACAAAGACGTTCCTGGCCCTCGCCGTCCTGATGCTGACGCTTCCGGCCTCGCCGGCCGCCGCCCGGGCCCCCCAACCCTCCCCGCAGTTCGACGAGTTCTTCCTCGACAAGGCCTTGCGGATCGACCTCTTCCAATCGGGTGACGCCAAATCCGAGATCGTCACCATCCGCCGGATCTCGGAAGAGGCGATCTGGCCCGAGTCGAAGGCCGGCCTCCTGCCGCCGTTCGATTATGGCCGCTACGTCTACAGGGTTTACGACGCCGCCTCCAACCGTCTCGTCTTCTCGCGCGGCTTCGACACGATGTTCGCCGAGTACAAGACGACGTCCCCGGCGCTGGCCGGGACGGTCCGTGTCTTCGAGCGCTCGGTCAGGTTCCCCCTGCCCAGGCGTCCGGTCCTCTTCGTCATTGAGCAGAGGGACAAGCGCAGCCTTCTCCACCCCGTCTTCAGCCAGATCATCGACCCTGCCGATTACCACGTCATTCGGGAGAGGGCGGGTCAGGCGGACTGGATCTATGAAGCCCGGATCGCCGGGGACCCGCACGACAAGGTCGACCTCGTCTATCTCGCCGAAGGGTACGTCGCCGCGGACCGGGACAAGTTCAAGGCCGATGTGGACCGGATGACGGACGCGCTTTTCGGGATCGAGCCCTACAAGTCCCTCAAGGACCGGTTCAACGTCCGCGGCGTCTTTCGGGCCTCGGCCGACCGGGGCATGGACGAGCCGCGCCAGCGGTCCTACAAGAGGACTTTGCTCGGCGCTTCCTTCAACGCCTTCGACCTCGACCGCTATATGCTCATCGAAGAGGACCACCTCATGCACGACATCGCCGCGGCCGTGCCCTACGACGTCCTCGCGGTCCTCGTCAACAGCCCGCGCTACGGGGGCGGGAGCATCGGCCTCGATTACTGCGTCACGACGGTCGACCACCCGGCCAGCCCCCAGGTCTTCGTCCACGAGCTCGGCCATTCCTTCGCCTATCTCGCCGACGAGTATTATCAGTCCGAGGTGTCGTACAACGACTTCTATCCCAAGGGCGTCGAGCCGCTCGAGCCCAACATCACCGCCCTCCTCGACCCGGGCCACGTCAAATGGCAAGACCTGCTTTCGCCCGGGATCGCGGTCCCGACGGAATACGGCAAGGACCGGATCGAGGCGCTGCAGGCCGGGCGACGGGAGGGCCGGGCCGCCCTCGGAAAGGCCCTGGACGAGGCCAAGAAAAGGAACGCTTCCGACAAGGACATCCGGGGGATCGAGGCCAAGTTCAAGGCGGCCGACGATGCGCTCGTCCAGAGGATCGCGGCCGTCCGCGCCGAATACGCCGGCCTCGTCGACAAGGTCGGCGTGTTCGAGGGCGCCGGCTATGCCTCCAAGGGGCTGTACCGGTCCATGATCTACTGCCTCATGATCGAGAGCCCGAAGAACGAGTTCTGCCGGGTCTGCCAGCGGGCCATCGCCCGGATGATCGATTTCACGAGCGGGCGGCCCTGACCGCCGGGCCGCCGTTCGGCTACTTCTGCGGTCCCGTCATCGCCTTGAAGTCGATGACCGGGATGACCTTGTCGGGCATGATGCCCCACTGGACGTTCGGAGCCAGCTTCTGGACGAACTCCCACTGGATGATGGTCGGGTTCTTGGTCAGGGCCGCCTGGCGGATCTCGATGCTCTTAGCGTCGCCCTCGGCCTCGACGATCTTCTGCTCCTTGCGGATCTTCTCCTGCTCGAGCTTGTTCTTCTCGGTCGTGATGTTCTCCAGGGCGATCTGCTTCTCCTCGAGCGTCTTGGCGTATTCGGGCGTGAAGGTGATGTTGCGGATGACGATCTCGTCCAGGATGAGGCCGTTCTTCTCGAACTTGGGCGAGATCTCGTCGAACAGGGCCTGCTGGGCGTCGTAGCTCTTCTTGGTGTAGAGGTCATAGGCCGCGAACCTCGTCGGCACGCGCCGGCCCGTGCCGCGGATCTCCGTCTTGACGACCTTCTCGACATACTCGCGCTCGGTGCCCAGGTTCTGGATGATCCAGGCGGCCTTGCCCGGCGCGATCATGAACCGGGCCGTCATGCCCAAACGGATCTGCTGGCCGTCCGAGGTCAGGGCGGAGATGATGATGTCGGGGTAGTCCGCCTCGCTCGATTGCGGCGTGTCGGACGCCTCGTACGTCTTCTTCAATGTCGGAAAGATGACGACGTGGTCGATGAACGGCACAATGACGTGCAGTCCGGGATTGAGCTCCTGGCGCACGGCCCCGAGCCGCTTGACGACGCCGACCGTCCCGGCCTGGACCGTGACCAGGGATTGGACGAGGAGCGCGAGGACGACGACAACGATGAGCAGCCCCACGGCCAGGCCTTTTTTGCCCCTCAGCCAGGCGTTGAAGCCGCCGCTCCCGAGCTTGTCGCGTTGGGCGATCAAGGCGCCCATGATGAAGATGCCGACGACGAAGGCGATGAGATAACCGGCCATGACTTCTCCTCCTCTTTTATAATGGACGGGGCCGATTATAGCCCGAATCAGACCGGACGGGAAGCCTGGACCGGGCCGGATTCCCGCTTCAGCTTCCGGTTCTCGATCGTCCGTCCTTTCGTGGCTCGCTCAGGAGGCGCTGGCGATGACCCCGCCGCCGACGACCGTATCGCCGCCGTAGAAGACGGCCGATTGCCCGGGCGCCACGGCGGAGACCGGCTCCGCGAAATCGACCCGGCAGCCGCCCTCGAGGGGGGAGATCGAGGCCGGGACCAGGCGCCCTCCGGACCGGACCTTGACCAGGACTTCAGCCGGCGCGGTTAGCGACTCGAACGGGCCCCAGACGCAGTCGTTGACGACCGCCGAGCGCCGGAGGGTCTCGCTCTCCGGGCCGACGACGAGCCGGTTCCGCGCGGCGTCGATGCCGATGACGTAAAGAGGGACGGGCGAGGCGATGCCCAGTCCCTTGCGCTGGCCGATCGTGTAGTGAGGAACGCCGCGATGGCGTCCGCGGACGCGGCCGTCCCGGTCGACGATGTCCCCGTCGCCGGCGCCCGGCCCGACGATGTCCCCGAGGTCGCCGCCGTAGAAATCCTGGCTCTCCTTCCTGTCGTGGACGGGCAGATCCGCCTCGCGGGCGATCTCCCGGACCCGCGCCTTCGTCAGCTCGCCGAGGGGGAAGAGGACCGCGGCGAGCTGGGCCTGGCCGAGCCGGTACAGGAAATAGGATTGGTCCTTGGCCGCGTCGGCCGCCCGCTTGAGGAGGAACCGGCCGCGGCGCTCGTCCCGCTCGACCCGGGCGTAGTGGCCCGTGGCGAAGCGTTCGAAGAGAAGGCCGGAGGCGCGGGCGATCTCGGGCAGAAGGCCGAACTTGACCAGCTGGTTGCAGCGGACGCAGGGGTTCGGGGTCGTCCCCGCCGCGTATCCTTCGCGGACATAGCGCAGGACGATCTCCTCGTAGCCCCTGGAACAGTCGACGATACGAAGCGGGATGGCCAGCCGGGCGCAGACGTCCTGCGCCGCCCGGATATCCGCGGCCTCGTCGGGGCCGTAGCAGGCGCTCTTCGCGGCCGCCGGAGCTTCGGGCCCGGGCCAGAGCTTCATCAGCACTCCCGTGACCTCGTGCCCCGCTCGAAGGAGGCTGAGCGCGGCGACGGAGGAATCGACGCCGCCGCTCATGCCGACGGCGACCTTCATCGGCGCTTCTTCTCCGCCCCGGCCCGGCTCTCGACGGCCCGGTTGAGGCTGCCCATGCGGTAGCCCTCGACGTCCAGAGCGGTCCAGAGATAGCCGAGCGACCTCATGCGCCTGGCCACCCTGTTG
>CAVSAI010000024.1:0-37674 GCA_963725825.1 Candidatus Aminicenantota bacterium | reverse complement strand
ATCTTGCCTTCCGGGCTGATCGTGACGAAGGGATCGAGGCTGGCCTCGATCAGGCTCCGGGCATACTGGGCGGCCTGGCGCTGGGCGGTGATGTCGCGGGCCGCGGCAAAAACGCCCATGACGCGGCCCCGAGCGTCTCTGTAAACAGAAGCGTTGTAGAGCACCGAGGACAGGCGGCCGTCCTTATGGCGCAAGGTCAGCGGATAATCGGTGACGTAGCCTTCGGCGAAGACCTGTTCGTAGCCGCGCCGGGCCTTCTCCGGTTCGGTGAAGTAGTCCGAAAAATCCGTCCCGATGAGCTCGTTGCGCGGTACCCCGGTGACCTTGATCGTCGCCTCGTTGACGTCGGTGATCTTGCCTTCCGGGCTGATCGTGACGAAGGGATCGAGGCTGGCCTCGATCAGGCTCCGGGCATATTGGGGAGAGGCCTCGGGCGAATTCGGGACGGCGGCCGATCCGGGGGGAGGGGTGCGGGGACGATCCGAATCTTTGCGAACGGGCGCTTTGCCGACGCGCCTGCGCTTGGCGATCCTGCCTTCCGTCATCGGACCTCCTCAAGGGCGGGGTGTGGGGGCCTCCGATGAGGCCGGCGCCCCGCTTTTTCCAGGGCAGCGGGTGATAAAACCATCCGGAATATTACGGCAATTATCCGTCAAACATGGCGGGGTGTCAATTTTCCGGCTGGTTCCGGCCGTGAGGCGGCCTCATTTCTCGGCGGCGAGCAGATCGGCGAGCTTGTCGAACGATTGGCTCCAGCCCTCCCGGGCGTTGTTCATGTCTTCGCCGGCCGGAATGCCGGCATGGCTCAGGGTCAGCCTCGTCTTTCCGCCGCGCTCCTCGAAGGTCACGGTCTGCAGCATCTCCCGGGCCCAGCCCGGGCCCATCCCGTAGGAGGTCGCCGACACGACGTTGCCTTTCTCGTCGGCGAAGCTGGCCGTGACAACGATCCGCTCGAGGGGCACGATCTCGCGATAGAAACCGGCGTTGCAGTAATCTTTGCCTTGCGGCGATCGCATGCAGAGAAAGTAAGAGCCGCCGACGCGGAGCGAGATCCGGCAGACCGGCGCGGTGAAGCCCTTGGGCCCCCACCAGCGCTTGACGAGGTCCGGGTCCGTCCAGGCCATCCAGACGCGCTCGCGGGGAGCGTCGAAGACCCGCTCGATGACGAGGATCGAGCCGGGCGGCGGGGCGGTCAACGATTCGCGGTCCATTGGGTCCATGATGTTCCCTCCCTCGATGGGCGTTCTCGTACGCAAAGAAGAAGGGCAAGAAACTTGCCAAGTGCCATGCCCGGGGGAACCCGCCCGGCCCCCTGAAGGCCCAGGCGGCGAGAGCGGCCGCCGCCGCCGGGACGCTGAGTAATCCCGCCGTGTAGGACGGCTTCCTGTCAGAGGGGAACGACCGGCCCGACTATTCGGCGCCGGGGTCGGATTCCATCAGGCCGAGCCTGTTTCCCTCCGAATCGGCGCAGAGCGCGAACCAACCGATGCCCGGGACCGGCATCCGGGGCTCCAGCACCTTGCCGCCGGCGGCTGTGATCTTGGCACCGGTCTCCCTGAGCGAGGCGACGTCCACGGTGTTCGTGATGTGGTCGGTCGGGTCCCGACGCCGGCCCAGGCCCCCATTGATCCCTGGCTCGTTGTCGGGTCCGGTCGTGATCAGCCAATAGTCCATGCCCCCCGTCCACTCTTCGGTCTTCCAGCCGAACACGCTCTTGTAGAAGTTGACGGCACGGTCCGGATCATCGGCATAGATATCGAAATTGACAATGCGGTTCATTGGCGCCTCCTCGACGGGGATGTTCGCAAGAATCGTGCCAAGAATAGAGCGCGACGCGACTATGCGGGGACAGGGCAGGGACAGTGCGGATCGCGCCGGCGCTATCCGCCCTGACGATTGGCCAGGACGTGACGGTCTTCGACGCGCCTGGTGAATCCGGTCTTGTCGAAGTACTCGAGGATGGCCTGGGCGTACTTGCGGGAGAGGTCGAGGCGGTCGCGGAGCTCGGCGATAGTGACGCTGCCGCGCCTGTCGACGAGCCCGGCGACGGCGGCCCTCGCCGCTTCGAGCGTCTCGCGGTGGTAGATCACCTTGGGGGCGAGCCGGACGAGATCGCCGGAGCGAACGAGGCCGCTCAGGATGGGGTTGAAAACGGACGGGTTCAGACCGAGCCTCGTCCGGACCTCGTCTTCGAGCGGTGCGGCGAAACGGGCCGTCCGGAAAGCGCCTTCGATCCGGGTGCGGAGCTCGGCCTGGACCGGATCGGCCTTGGGCTCCCGGCCGACGAGCCCGATCTCCGCGTCCCTTCGCGTGAGGAGGCCGCCGGAGACCAGGGCGTCGAGGACGATCTTGAGGGTCGGCGCGTCGCCCGTCTCGAGGAACTCCGCCCGGAGGTCCGAGTAGGGCATGGTCGGGCGGAACGGGTTCTTGACGAAATAGGCCCGGACCGCGTCGACGAGCCCGTCGGAAAGCCGCGCGTAGGCCGAGATGTGGAGGTACCGCTCCGGCTTCTCGCCGGCGACAGCGAGGAGCGTGCGATCGGCGACGAGCGCCGAGACGGCCGCCGCGACCTCGGGCTCGCCGCGCCCGAGCTTGCGGGCGATGTCCGGGACGGCCTGGGGCGAAGGGCCGGCCTGGGCGACCATCTGCTCGACGGCTTGGCGGGACGAGCCGCCGAGCTTCTCGAGCCCCTCGAGGACGCCGCCGCCGAAGCGCCGGTGCTTTTCGGGCGCGGCGTCGAGGACGCGGCCGCCGCCGATGGTCATGATGGGGGAGAAGGACCGGATGACGAAACGGTCGCCGGGCAGGGCGACGGCGGGCCGCTCGAGCACGAGCTGGACGGCGGCCGAGGCCCCGGGGGCAACGGTCTGCGCCCCGATGATCGAGAGGCGGGCCATGACCTCATCTGTGCCGATATGGAGCCGGACGCGGTCGCGGTGCTTGATCTCGCGCGCGGCGGAGTCGAGAACATCGAGACGGGCGTCGAGGCGCGCCGTCGGGGCGAGGCTGCCCACCGCGGCCGCGACCTGGCCCCGTCGGAGGTCCTCCTTGACGACATCCTGGAGGTTGAGGGCCGTACGCCGGCCGATCGAAGAATGGTCCGCTTTTGAACCATGGACCTGAAGGCCTCGCACCCGGGTCTCGAGCCCCTCGGGGTAGACGGCGATGCGGTCTCCCGCCCGTACGGCGCCGCCCAGGATGGTGCCGGCGACGACCGTCCCGAAGCCGTGCATGGTGAAGACCCGGTCGATGGGCATGCGGAAGATGCCGCTGTCGGGGCGCGGTCCGGCGCGGAGACCGATCTCGCGCAAGGTCGCCTTGAGTCCGGGGATGCCGGCGCCGGTCAGAGCCGAAACGGGGAGGATCGGCGCTTCGGCCAGGAACGAGCTTCGGACGAAGCCGCGGACCGTGGCCGTGAGCTCAGCCAGGCGGGCCTCGTCGACGAGGTCGCACTTGGTCAGAGCGATCACGCCAAGCCTGACGTCGAGAAGCTTGAGGATGTCGAAGTGCTCGCGCGTCTGAACGGCGATGCCCTCGTCGGCCGCGATGACGAGAAGCGCGGCGTCGATGCTGCTGGCCCCGGCGGCCATCGTCTTGACGAACTTCTCGTGGCCGGGGACGTCGATGAAGACGAGCTGCCTGGGATAGGCCGGGTCGTCGAGGAAGACGAAGCCCAGCTCGATGGTCATGCCTCGGGCTTTCTCCTCGGGCAAGGTGTCCGGGTCCGTCCCCGTCAGCGCCCTGACGAGGGCGCTCTTGCCGTGGTCGATGTGCCCGGCGGTGCCGACGATAACATGGTCGAGGTCGGGCATGATCAGGGGCGCGGCGGGCGGGCACGGAGGAGGATGCGGGGCGGCGCCTTGCGCAGGACTCGGCCGATGACCGCGGCCGAGGAAACGCCATTCCGGTGGAGGGCGGCCAGGAGGGCCGGGGCCTTGGACTTGCGCACGGCCATGAGCAGGCCGCCGGAGGTCTGGGGGTCGTAGAGGAGCGTTTCGAGGTCCTCGCCGGCGGACTTGTCGCGCTTGACGAATGGCGCGGCGTACTCGCGGTTGCGCTCGACTGCCCCGGAGACGACGTCGCCGCGGATGAGATCGAGGACGCCCGGGAAAACGGGGATGGAGGCGCCGTAGATCTCGATCTCGACCCCGCTTTGCGCGGCCATTTCGGAGAGATGGCCGGCCAGGCCGAAGCCGGTGATGTCGGTCGCCGTCGTGACGCCGGCCGCGGGCATGAGCCCGGCCGCTGTGCGGTTGAGGGCGCGCATGGACCGCTCGGCGGCGGCCAGGCCGTCGGCGGGGGCGCGGCCGATCTGGCGGGCGAAGCTCAGCGTGCCGGTGCCGAGGGGTTTGGTCAGGATGAGGAGATCGCCGGGCCGGGCCTTGCTGTTGACGGTCATCTTGCGAGGGTCGACGACCCCGGTGACGGCAAAGCCGAGCTTGATCTCGCGGTCCTTGATGCTGTGGCCGCCGAGGAGGGCGACGCCGGCCTCGCGGAGCTTGTCGACCCCGCCCTGGAGCATCCGGTTCATGATCCGGAGGGAGAGCGATTCGATGGGAAAGGCGACGATGGAGAGCGCGGTCAGGGGCTTGCCGCCCATGGCGTAGATGTCGCTGACGGAGTTGGCCGCGGCGATCTCGCCGAAGGCGTAGGGATCGTCGACGACGGGCGTGAAGATGTCGACCGACTGGACGAGGGCGGTGCGGGGCGTGAGCTGGTAGACGCCGGCGTCGTCGCAGGTCTCCGAGGAAACGAGGACGCGCCGGTCGCGGATGCGGGGGAGGCCCGAGAGGGCCCGCTTGAGGTCCTCCTGGCCGATCTTCGAGGCGCAGCCGGCGTTCTCGACGAGCGTCGTCAGGGCGACGTCCTCGGGGGCGTCCTCTTCGCGCTCGCCGGCGCAGAGGCAGACGTTCTTCTGCTTGAAGAGATCGCAGGGGCAGGGGTTCTGGGGATTGCAGATGCAATGGCCGAGCGCGATCGACCGGCTCATGATGCGCCTGCGTCTGGCAAAAAATGGGGACGTTTCTGTTTTTGGCGCCTTCATCATGACAGCGCCTTGATCAGCGTCTGTTCGATGAGGGCGTCTTCCCCGGGCTGGATCGTCCGGACGTCGAAGAGGACGGCGTCCTTGTGGATGCGGGCGAAGACAGGAGGCGTCGAGAAGCGGAGGCGCCGGGAGAGCTCCTCGGGCGCAAGTCCGGGCGTGCGGATGGCCAGGACCTTGGTCGGCAAGGTCTCGACCGGGACAGCGCCGCTTCCGATTTGGGACGCGCCGTCCTCGACCGAAACGGCGACCGAGGCCGGCAGGGACTTGCGAAGAGAGGCGGCCAGCTTCTTCGCCCGCCGGCCTAGCTCGTCGGGAGGCAGGGCGAGCATGCGGTAAATGGGATGGCGCTCGGTAAGCTTGTCGGGGGCGAGGAAAAGCTTGAGCGTCGATTCGAGCGCCGCGAGGGTGAGCTTGCCGCAGCGGAAGGCCCGGGCGAGCGGGTTCTTGCGGATCCTCTGGATCGCGGCGGACGTGCCCACGATGATCCCGCTCTGGGGTCCGCCGATGAGCTTGTCGCCGCTGAAACAGACGACGTCGGCCCCGGCACGGACGCTCGACTGGACGAGGGGCTCGTCGGCCAGGCCAAAGCGCGCCAGGTCGACGAGTGCGCCGCTGCCGAGATCGTCGACGACGGGAACGCCTCGGGCGCGGCCGAGGGCGGCGAGGTCTCCGATCGACGGCTCCTCGGCGAAGCCGACGATGCGGTAGTTGCTGTGGTGGACGCGGAGGATGGCCCCGGTCGCCTCGGTGATGGCGGCCTCGTAATCGCGGAGGTGGGTCTTGTTGGTCGTGCCGACCTCGCGCAGGATGGCGCCGCTCGTGGCCATGACGTCGGGCATACGGAAGGAGCCGCCGATCTCGACGAGCTGGCCCCGGGAGACGACGACTTCCTTGCCGCGGGCGAGCGTGTTGAGAATGAGGACGGTCGCCGCGGCGTTGTTGTTGGCGACCGTGGCCGCTTCGGCGCCGGTGAGTTCGCGGAGGAGCCCCTCGACGTGGCGGTCGCGGGGGACGCGCTTGCCCGATTCGAGGTCGAGGGCCAGGGTCGAATAGCCCGAGGCGACGGCGGCGAGGGAGTCGCCGGCGGCGCCTGAAAGGACGGCCCGGCCAAGGCCCGAATGCATGATGACGCCCGTGGCGTTGACGGCCGGTGCCAGGGAAGGGGCGAACTTCCCCTCGAGGCGGGCGCTGAGACGGTCGATGAGGGCCGGGGCCGAGATGTCTGGCATGGGCTCGGCGGCCGAGGCGATCGCCGCACGGATGCCGTCGAGGGCGTCCCGGGCGGCGGCCGTCACGGCTTCGCGTCCGAACTTGTCGATGAGCGGGCCGACGCCGGGGCCGGAGAGCAAAGCATCAAGGGAAGGAAGGCGGCGATAGGCCGTCGTTCTGGTCGTGTCGGTCATTTGGCGACGGGACCGGGTCCTCTTATTTCTGGAGGGTCCTGAAACGGATCTTGCCGAAGACCTCCGGATGGACCTCGGCGCCTGTGCCGGACGTCGCGACAGGCACGGCGATATCGAAGCCCAGCTCCTTCGGCGGCAGGCACGATTCGTTGTTGCAGGCCTGGTAGCTCAGAGACCCCCGGAGCGTTCGGGGTCCGGGGGCCAAGCCGTCCTTGGCTCTGAGGAGCGCGCCCAAAATGACCTCGCCCTCGTAAACGACAAGCTCGGCTTCCGAATAGGCGAAACGCGCCCGCCGGCCTTTCGGATAGGAGATCTCGAGGACCTCGAAATCCGGATTTTCGGAGACGACGAGGGTGGTCGGGATCAGGAACTCGTCGAGGGGCGCGTTGTCGTTGATGTGATAGCCCGGCTGGACCTTGAGGATGAGGGCCGCCTTGAATGTCTCGCCGGGGCGCACGGCATCGCGGGAGATGAGCGGTTTTACCTCGACGGCCTGGTCGTTCGATTGGGCGGCGAGCGCCGGTGCGAGCATGAGCGCCGCGGCGAGGAACGCGCCGGCGGAAAGGGCGATTCGACGGAGTTTAATGAGAGAATCCTGCATTAAAAAACCTCGCGTCAATTAGAAACGTTTGTCCGCGTTTTGTCAACAAGACAGGGTCAAACCTATACCTATCAATTTATTCAGATATTTCCCAGAAGTGCGGCTCCGAGTTGCTCCGCCGCGCTTCTGATGGTCGCTCCTCAGAATTCGCTCCCCGCCGTAGGTTTGACCCCTTCCTATTTCCGGCGGCCCTTGCCGCCGGTCGCGCCCTTGACGCCTTCTTCGAACGGCTCGGTCAAGATGGGCACGACCCAGCCCTCGGGGCTCTCCTTGTAGGTTTCGATGTCTTCTTTCACGGCCAGCGGGTATTTCAGCGCGTCGTACCGGCTGTCGAGATATGCGCCGATCCCCTCCTCCTTCGGATAGGGGAACGCGATCCACGCGCTGCGGTCGTAATAGACACTTCCGGCCTTGACCGGCAGCATCCGGGTCTGGTTGTTCGTGGCGAACGAATAGACAAAGCCTCTCGAAACGTAGTACCACGGCCCGTTCTGGATGTAGATGAACGGCTCTTCGAGCGAGGCCGGCCCGCCGTTGAGGTTCGGGGTCGCCAAGTCGAGGTACAGCGCCGCGAATCCGACGCCCTTGGCCTCGTCGAAGAAGCTGACCCAGGGCGTGTCCGGCCGGAGCACGACCGCGTGGTCCGGGTGCACCTTGGCCGTGGCGAAATCCAGGATCTCCGTTTTCCCGCCCACTTTGAACGCGGCCTTGGTGAAGACGGCCTTGTTGAACACGACCTCGGCGTTGCGCAGGGCCATGACGAACGTATCCTTGCCGACCGTCGTGACCGTCTCGACCATCACGACCGGAGACCCCGCGTAAAAGTGATATCTGATGCCGATGTCGATGCCCTCGGGCTGGGGCAGCTTCCCCTTGAGGTTGAGCGAGTAGAAGACCGGTCCCGTGACCTCCGTCGCCTCCGGGTCCGTCCAATCGGAGCTGTGGTACCAGGCGTGGGGCGGCGCGTAGACATCCGGGTTCCAGTGGATGGCGCCGTTCGTCTCGAGCTTGTGCTCGAGCTTGATGCCCGTCGACTTCTCGACGATCTCGTAGACGACGCCGCTTTTCTCCTGGAGCGCGATCTTGTAGAAGCCGTTCTCGATCGTCCGGCCGAGGCCCTTGCCCTTCGTTACGGCAAGATCGGTGACATAAACCGGCTTCGGCGCCGCCGGGTTGTCATAGAAGACGAGATACGTGGCCTTGGCGCGGGCCTCGACTTCGGCCAGGAAGGCGACGCTGAACGACGTCGTCGGGTGGTAGCGGACGACCCTCTCGCCCGTCTTCGCGTCCTTCTCCTCGACGCCCAGGATCTTGGGGTCGTTCCAGGTGACGATGTCATAGACCTGGCTCGGGACCTCCCGATAGACGACGGCCCCGCCGTCCATCTCCGCTCGGACCACCCGCACCTCGTCCGGCGAGCGCATATAGTTCGCCAGGATGCCGACCGTGGCATGGACGGGATATCCCGCTCTCGCGAAGCCGTGGTCTTCGGAGACCACGAGCGACATGTAGCTCTTCCAGGCCGGGTCCCAGTATCCCTTCCCGGCCGGGGCCGTCCCCGAGCTTCTCAGGATCCTGATGTCGCCCGACTTCGGTTCGACGAGCTGGACCTTCATCTCCACCGATGTCCCGGGCCGCCAGACGTGGCGGGCTTTGATCTCGAGGGCGAGCTTCCCGCCTTCGGACCTGATGCCGAGCTTGTCGACCTCGCGTCCGCCCTGGTAGACGAGGAAATCCCGCGCCCTGACCCCCTCGACCTCGACCCGGTCGACGCTCCAGGCCGCCGCCTCGAGCCCGGCCGGGATCTCCGTCATGACGAACCCGCCCCTGACGAAGTACCAAGGCTCGCCGTCGACCGGGTAGCCGAATTGCGGCCCTATCGCCGAGGAGTCGGGGGAGGGGGCCGGCGCCTTGCCGCAGCTCATCAGCGTTGAGCCCGCCAAACCCAAGACGCACGCGCAGAGAAGAAACGTCCCGGTCTTTTTCATTGTCCCTCCCAGTCGATCCTGGCGATGATCTTCGATAACCCGAACGCGGCGACGCCTCCTACCGCGAGGTAGACCGCCCCCCGCGCCCAATCCGTGAAGATGAGCCTGCCCAGCCCGAAAAGCAGGCAGACGATCATGACCACGGCCAGCGCCCACCCCGCGAACGGCGCCGCCTGCAGCTTGTAGCTCCGGCCGTTGAGCCGGGCGATCGGCCCCCACACGCCTCCCGGCCGGACCTTGCGGTAGAACGCGAGGAGCTTCGCCTCGTCATCGGGCCTGGTCAGGAACGTCGCTGTGATCCAGGCGATGGTCGTCACCGCGACGATGACGAGGATGCCGACCCCCCACGGATCGACCTCGAATCCGGCCCCTTCGAGCGCTTTCCCAAGCCCTCGAACGAGCGCGTTGTCCGGCGCCAGCTTGAGGTAGATCGCCGTCGCCGCCGAGGCGCACAGGGCCGCGATCTCCGACCAGGCGTTGATCCGCCACCAGTACCAGCGGAGTAAAAGCACGAGCCCGATCCCGGCCGAGAGCTCCATGACGAGCTGCCAGCCCATCTTGACGCTGCCCAGGACGACCGAGAAGCCCGCCCCGAGCAGGGAGATGACGAGCACGAGAACGCGCGAGACCGCGACATAGTGCTTCTCGCTCGCGCCCTTTTTGACGAAGGGCCGGTAGAAATCATTGAGCAGGAACGACCCCGACAGGTTGACGATCGACTCGATCGTCGACATGAAGGCGGCGAAGAGCGAGGCGATGATGATGCCCGCGATCCCCTTGGGCACGAAGGCGATCATCCGCGGGTAGGCCGCCTCCATCTCGCCCGGAGCCGCCCCCGTCAATCCCGGGAAGACGACGATCGCCGCGAGCGCCGTCAGGATCCAGGGCCAGGGCCGGACGACATAGTTGGCAACGGTGAACCAGAGCGTCCCTTTGACGGCATGCCGCGGATCTTTCGCCGCCAGCATCCTCTGGGCGCTCCAGCCCCCTCCGCCCGGCTCGGCGCCGGGGTAATAGACCGCCCACCACTGGACGAACAGCGCCACGAAGAAGGCCAGCGGCAGGGCCTTCCCGAGGGGCGGAATGACCGACAGGTAGTCTTTGCCCGTGGCCGCGCCGGCCGCCTTCACGGCGTCGACGAGCGCGCCGATCCCCCCGGCCTTCTCGACGGAGACGACCGAGAGGATGATCGATCCGGCCATGGCCACCCCGAAAAGCAGCATGTCCGTGGCGACGACGCCCCAGAGCCCGCTGAGGGTCGTATAGAAGATCGTCAGCCCGAGGCAGATCGCCAGGGCCGTCACGCCGCTCGTGCCGAAGACGGTCTGGATGATCTTGACCATGGCCAGCGTCACCCAGCCGAAGGTGATGCACGAGACGGGGACGCCGAGGTAGAGGGCCTTGAAGCCGCGCAGGAACCGGGCCGGCCGCCCGGAATAGCGGATGTCGATGAACTCGACCTCGGTCACGACCCCGGCCCGGCGCCAGAGGTGGGCGAAGAACAGGACCGTCAGGGCCCCGCCGAGCATGAAGTTCCACCACAGCCAGTTGCCTGCGACGCCGTCCTTGACGACGATGCCCGTGACCGCGAGAGGCGTGTCGGAGGAGAACGATGTGGCCACCATCGACGTCCCCAGCAGCCACCAGGGCAGGCTCCGGCCGCTCAGGAAGTACTCGGAGATGCTCTTGCCGGCCCGCTTCGAATAGTAGAGACCGATCGCGATCGACAGGGCGAGGTACCAGCCGATGAACAGCCAGTCGACCGCCGCGAGCTTCATGGGCTATCGCTTGGCCCTGGTGATGAGCGCGCCGACGGCGAGGAGCACGGCTGCGATGAGAAGGACCGTCACCCGCTCGGCCGTCGTCTTGCAGAACAGGATCCCGAACACGCCGAGCGGCAGCCCGACGCCCCAGAACCCCAGGGCCATCGGGCGGTATTCTTTTTTCAGCGGCCTACTTTTCTCTGGGAATGGCGTAGACGGGGACCTTGCTGTGGGCGATGACCTTCTCGGTCGTGCTGCCCAGGAACAGCCGGGCCAGCCGCCGCACCGCCGTCGACATGACGATGAGCTCGAAGCCTTTCGTCTCGGCGTAGTCGATGATGCCTTCCCAGCCGCGAATGGCCTTGGCCACGTCGTCGGTCATCTCGACCGCCTTGTGCTCCCGCTTCCTGCGGGCTTCGAGCTTCTTGAGGACCGCCTTGAACATCTCGTCGGTCAGGCGGAAGTCGTGGCCGAAGAACTCGAGGACATAGAGGAAAGTCAGGCTTGCGCCCAGCGTCTTGGCCAGCCGCCAGGCTTGGTCGCGCTCGATGTCCTCGCTGGCCGTGAAATCGGTCGGGACGAGGATCTTTTTGATGGCCTCGGGCTTGGCCGTGGTCCCCTTGGTCACGAGTACCGGGACGCGCGAGCCCCTCAGGATGCGGTGGGTCACGCTGCCGATGAGGTTCTGCTCGTGTCCCGAGACCCCCCTGCGGCCGACAACGATGAGGTCCGCCCCTTCCTTCCTGGCCGTCCGGAGGACGACGGAGGCCGCCGAGCCCTCGGCGACGATGGTCTTGTTCGGGCAGACGCCCTGGGTCTTGCACATCTGGTCGAGCTTGATCTTGGCGTTGACCTTGCTGGCCTCGATCTGCCCGGTCAGCTCCGCCTGGACCTCGGGCCAGGCCTCGTAGAGGGCCGGCGCGAAATCGGGGACGACATGGAGCGCGGTCAGCCTGGCCTTGAAGGTCTTGGCGAAGAAATCGGCATAGGCCAGGGCTTCCTTAGACTCCGCGGAAAAGTCCGTGGCCCAGAGGACGTGCTTGATGGGTTTGGTCATGAGCGTTCCTCCTTCGAGAACGTTGCGGCGCCCGTCGACGCGCCGCAGAAATCGCCTTCAGTCTACAATAAACTCAGTACTTCTGCCAATCCGGTTTGTGCTCGTTGACCCAGAGATAGTAATCGGCCATCTTCAGCTCCGAGGCGGCGTCCTTGTCGAGGACGAAGATGGCCCGCGGGTGCATCTGCAGGATCGACCCGGGGACCATGGCCGTGACCGGCCCCTCGGCCGCGAGCGCGATGGCCTTGGCCTTCTTCTTGCCGAAGGCGAGGAGCAGGCACATCTTGCTGTCCATGATCGTGCCCAGGCCCATGGTGATGACATGGGTCGGCACGGCCTCTTCGCCGCCGAAGGCGGCCGCGGCGTCGAGGCGCGTCTCCTCGGTCAGGGTCTTGATGCGGGTCCTCGACGAGAGCGACGACGAGGGCTCGTTGAAGCCGATATGGCCGTTCGTGCCGATGCCCAGGACCTGGACGTCGATGCCGCCGGCCGAGCGGATGGCCTGCTCGTACTTGCGGCAGGCCGCGGGGATGTCGGCCGTCATGCCGTCGGGGATGTTGATCCGCTCCCGGGGCATGTTGATGCTGCTGAAAAGGTGGGCCCACATGTAGCTGTGGAACGACGACGGGTGGGCCGGCGGGATGCCGACGTACTCGTCGAGGTTGAAGCTGGTGACGTCGCCGAAATCGAGCCCCGATTCCCGGTGCATGCGGACGAGGTTCCGGTAGAGCTGGAGCGGCGTGTTGCCGGTCGCGAGGCCGAGCACGGCGTGCGGCTTCTCGCGGACGGTCCGGGCGACGATGCGGGCGGCGAGCTGGCTGGCCTGCTGACTGTCGGGTTGGATGATGATCTCCATGGCGTGTCCTCCTTCTCGGTCTTGGCTCTCCGGGAGCGCCCGCTCCCTCAGCGCTTCACGACGCAGTACTTTTTGATCCTCTGGTCGACGCTCGCCCGGAACTTGTCGATGTGGCCGAGCACGAAATGCCCCACGTCGAGCTTGTCGTCGCGGACGAGCGGCGTCAGGTCCATGGCGAACCAGATCTGCTCGGCCTCGTCGGTCGCGTGCGACTGGAAGTAGACGGCGTTGGCCCGGCGCCGGCCGACCGTGGCCAGGTCGTAGCGCTTGCCGCCCTCGACCTGGGAGTCGTAGACGCCGATGAGCCCCGTCGACAGGGCCTCGCGGCGGCCGACGTCGAGCGGCACCTTGTCCTCGTCGTCCATCCAGTCGAGGCTGCGCCAGACTTCGCAGCCATAGACCGTCGTCGGCCGCTCGGCGGGGTCGATCTCGCGAAGGGCCGCGATCGCGGTGAAGGCGACCGCCGCGTGCGTGTCGTGCTTGTCGGCCGGGTTGTGCGTGTAGACGACCTCGGGATGGGCCAGCTTGAGGACCTTGACCAGGTCGGCCTTCAAGCGGCCCGTGCCGACGTCCTTGACCTCGGCGCTCGTGTAGTTGAGCTGGACGAGGGCGCCGTAGTTGCCGAGGATCGCGGCCTTCTCCTGCTCGCGGCGCCGGAGCGCGGCCATGTCGGCATCGCTCCACAGGCGGTATTCGCCGGCCCGCGGCGAGCCGGCCCCGTCCGTCGCCGTGACCGCGCCGAACCAGAGCTCTTTGCTGGTGAAGCACTTCTGGATGCCGTGGAAGGCCATGATCTCGATGTCGTCCTGATGGGCGCCGATGCCGAGGTGGGTAACGCGGCAGAAGGCGGCGTCCCCGCCGAGACCGTCGGGGATGAGCACGGATGCGTCGGCCTTGAAGAATTTCATGTACGGGCTCCTGTGATCTCGGGAAGGCTGGCCGCGGCGACGGCCTGGCCCACCCTTCGGCTCTTCTCGTCGAGCAGGTGAATGCGGACCCGGGCCGCGGTCGCGGGGAATTGGGCGGCCAGGACCTCGTTCGCCTTGTCGACGATGATCTTGCCGCCCGGCCCGGACATCACCCGGCCGAGGACGAGCAGGTTCTTGAAGCTGTAGAAGACCTCGTACCAGGGGATGGTGGAGCCGAGATAGGCGCCGATCTGCTCGAAGACGCGCCCCGCCGGGATATCGCCGCGGGCAACGAGCCCCTGGACTTCCTCGAGGCGCTCCGGCAGCTTCATCCCGTCCGGGAAGGACAGCCCGGCCGCCGTGGCCAGCCGGCCGACGGCCTGCTGGGAAAAGTAGTTGGCCCCGACGCCGCGATCGCGGGACCATTCGTCGATGGCCGCCTCGGGGTTGAGGTCGACCGGGGCGAAGGCGAGCTCGTCGAGCCAGCCGGGGATGTGGCCTTCGTTGTCGAGAAAGCCGGCCGCCTCGCTCGAGCCCATGGCGACGCCGAGGATGCCTGTCTCGCCGAGCGAGAGCCTTCCGGCAAGCGCGGTGACCTCGCCGTCGTTGATGACCTCGAAAGGAACGCCCCACTCTTCGGCCAGCCGGTCGAAAAGGCCCTTGATCTTGGACTCGAAGGCCGCCTCGGGCACGGCGCGGAAGAGCGACGCGACGCGGACCTGGCGGCGAATGAGGATGCCGGCCGACGAGCCGCCGATGGCGTCGACGCGGGGGAGATGCGAGGCGGCCTTCTTCAGGCCGGCCTGGATGTGCTCGTAATGATACTCGGGGTCCGAGTGCTCGCCCGGGGACCAGGGGATCTCCTCACTCCAGACTGGTTCGCCGTCGATGACGGCGGCGACCTTGTAATCGCTCGCGCCGAGGTCGAAGCCGATGCGGAAGCCGTCGAGATAGCCGCCCGGGAAACGGACAGCCTCCCGAGGCTCGGGGAAGGTGGCGGCGCTGTGCAGGGCGACCTCGAAGGGATGTTCGTAGACGGCCCCCATCGTCCGGGCGTCGAAGGCCCGCGCGCCGGTCTCGGAGTAGTCGGCTTTGAGGCGCCGGCCCACCGCGACCGGGCCCTGGAAGTGGATGCGCCGGCCGCCGCGCGACCAGAGCAGGAACTTGACCGCGCGCTCGATCATCCGGTAGGTGCCTTCGGGATCGGAGTCCTTGATCGGCGCGACCGCCTGGAACACCGAAACGAGCCCGTCCTCCCGCTCGACCCCGACGCGGAGCGGCATCTCGCCCGAAGACCGGGCCCTTTCGAGGTAGGCGAGCCAGGCGGGATAGATGGGCCTATAGGCGGGATCGTACATCATTGAGCCTTGAACTCGACCTTCACCGGGACGAGGAGCCGGGCGGCCATGTCGTCGACATGACGGATCCAGCCCTTGGCGTCCGGGACCTCCGGGGCCGTGACCCCGCGGCCCCAGGCGCCGGCCGTCCAAAAGGTGAGGTTCCTGTCGAAGCGGCCGTTGAGCTTGACCCCGCGGTCGAGGCCGGCGTCGTCGATCCCTGAAAGATCCGCCGGGGCGAAGATCGCAGCCAGGCCGATATCGCCGGCCTTGCCGGCCCCCTTGCCCCAGACGGCGAGCGAGCCCCTGGCCCGGTCGAAGGTCCAGGTTTCGTCGGGCAATTTCTGGATCCCGGGCCCGAGGACGACGGGCGCTTCCGAGCCGGAGGCGATGGCGATGTCCTGCCTGGAGTAATCATTGTCGGCAAAGGCCGAGAAGAATACGGTCAGGGTGACGTCGCCTCGGGACGTCTTTACGGCCGGGTACGTCGCTCTGACCAACCCCCGGACCGGGCCTGGGGAGATGACGGCGAGATCGGCTTTCGCCGCCTCGGGTCCGAAAAGCGGGATGCGCTTCGCGCCGTCCCATAGAAAGAGGCCTCCGAGTCCGGCCGAAACGCCCGGATCGAGCACGTCCATGCCCCAGTCCCGGGGCCTTGTCTCCGCGAACGGGAACCTTTTCAGGATGAGCTCCGGCCGGAGCTTGCCGTAGAAACCGATCCTGCCGTTGATGAACTTGTAGGCGGCCAGGTTCGACTCCCAACCCGCCTCGGCGCCGCCGGCTTGCCAGCGGCCGCGGGCGAAGGCCTTAGGGGTCGGCATGAGCTGGAAGCTGCGGTTCGGAGCGTAGTAGCAGAGGAGCCGCGTCGTCGACGAGGGCGGCAGGGTCCGGACGAAAACGATCTCGTCGTGGTAGCGGTCCTTGTCGAGGTCGTCCGCCTGGGAGACGACGAGGGCGTATTCGCCGCCCGTCGCGTCGAAGAGGGCATACATGTAGGTGTTGAAATCGGCGGCCACCGCGGTCCGGATCTCGGCGACGTTCAGGATAACGGCCTGGTTCTCGAGAAGCAGGGTCGAGGGATTGGTGATCTCGACGGCGAAGTGCTTCGTGAAGCCGAGAGCCTCGGGGCTCCCGGCCTGGGCGGCGGCCTCGCCGGCCGCGAAGGCGAAGGCGGCGGCGAACGCGGCGAAGACGATGGCGCGTCTTCGGGGATCCGTTTCCTGGCGCATCGGCGGGGGCTCCTTTCGGGAGGGGGATCCGGGACCTATCTTACACCATTTCCGGGGCAATTGGGCCTCAGGTGATGAGGTGGGACTTGAAGCCCCTGCCGAGCACGTCATAGGTGTCGTTGATGATGACGAAGGCCTCGGGATCGGTCTTTTTGATGAAGTTCCGCAGGTCGGCGAGCTGCTTGCGGTGGATGACCGTCAGGATGATCTCCCCTTCGCGATTGAGATAGAGGGAGCGCGAGCGCAGGGCCGTGCCGCTGCGGTCGAGGCCGCGGAGGATGTAGTCGGCGATCTCGTCGGTCCGTGTCGAGGTGATGATGACGAGCTTTGAATAGTTCCAGCCCTCGAGGATCATATCGATGACCTTGGTCGAGAGGAACAGGACGAGGTAGCCGTAGAGCGGCGCCTCGAGGCTGTGGAGGGCGAAGCCCGAAGCCGAGATGATCACGAAGTCCGTGACCATGATGCCGTAGCCGAGCGACATGCCCGTGTACTTGCTGAGGATCATGCCGATGATATCGGAGCCGCCGGTCGAGGCCCGGCCGCGGAAGACGATGCCCAGGCCGACGCCGAGCATGACGCCGCCGTAGATCGAGGCCAGCACGGGG
This sequence comes from Candidatus Aminicenantota bacterium, assembly GCA_963725825.1. GTDB lineage: Bacteria > Acidobacteriota > Aminicenantia > Aminicenantales > Saccharicenantaceae > RBG-16-66-30. The sequence goes on along the minus strand of CAVSAI010000024.1, from coordinate 20,877 downwards.
TTGTCGGTGGCCGAGGGGAGCTTGATCACCCTGTTGAAAAGGTCGATGAGCACCGAGGAGACGACCATGCCGGCCAGGCTGTTGAGGACATACTTCTTGCCCATGGTCCTCAGGCCCAGGAGGAAGACGGGCACATTGAGAACGATGATGAGCGCCCCGACGGGAAGGGCGGCGAAGTAGTTCAGGATGATGGCGATGCCGGACACGCCGCCGGGGACGAAGTGGTGCGGGATGAGGAAAAGGGCGTAGGCCAGGCCGGTGATGATGCAGCCAAGGAGGATGAGCAGGGCGTTCTTCGTCTTTTCCATGGGTTTCTCCGGGCGTACAGGCGCTTATTCTACTCCGTTGCGGTCCTAAATCAAGCAGGAACTCGGCGGCGTCTGCGCTCACTTCGGCCCTCCTACGCCCTCCTCCGGGCATCGCCCCTGCGCCACCGTCCTTATTCGCTCGCTCCGACAATCCCATTCGAGCTGTCCGGCGGTGCGGCGCATCGTCGCCTGGCACCGACATAACCGAATTCGTCGCAACGTCCGGCTCCTTCACGGGATCGCCCGGGTTGTGCTATGGTTATCTCAGGAAAAGCGCAACGAAGAGCGCTTGAGGAGAGAGGGATGGCCAATATCGCGACGTTCGGCGAGATCATGCTCAGGCTCTCGGCGCCGGGGAAAGGGATGCTCTTTCAGTCGCCTCGGTTCGAGGCGGCGTTCGGCGGGGCCGAGGCCAACGTGGCCGTGTCCCTGTCCGTTCTCGGACACCGGTCGCGCTGGATCTCGGTTGTGCCGGCGAACCCGGTCGGCGAGGCGGCGCTAAGGGCGCTCCGGATGTACGGCGTCGACGTCGGGGCCGTGGTCAGGGCGGGCCGGCGCCTGGGCATCTATTTCGCCGAAGCGGGGGCGAACGAGCGGCCCTCGCTCGTCGTCTACGACCGCGACGGGTCCGGCGTCGCCGAGGCCAAGCCGGGCGATATCGATTGGGCGGCGGCGCTCGAGGGCATGGATCGGCTCCACGTCAGCGGCATCACGCCCGCCCTCGGCGCGTCGGCCGCGGCACTTACGATGGAGGCGGTCAAGGCGGCTCGGGCCAGAAAGATGAAGGTTTCGGTCGACCTCAACTACCGGGCCAAGCTCTGGAAGTACGGACGCCAGGCGCCTGAGGTCATGAGGGAGATCGCGGCCCTGGCCGACGTCCTCATGGGGAACGAGGAAGACTGCCGCAAGGCGCTGGGGATCGGGCCGGCCGTCGAGGACGCGGCAGGCAGGCTCGAGGTCAAGGCTTATGAGAAGCTCACGGCCGAGGTGATGGCCGCGTTCCCGAACCTCGAACGCGTCGCCATCACCCTGCGCGAGAGCCTGAGCGCCGATTGGAGCCGCTGGTCGGCCGTGATCAGGAACCCCCTCGGCTTTCATGCCGGTCCAACCTACGAGATCCGCTCGATCGTCGACCGGATAGGCACGGGCGATGCTTTTGCCGCCGGCCTTATCCACGGCCTCACGACCTTCAAGGCGGACGAGGAGGCGCTCGGCTTCGCCGTCGCGGCCGGCGCGCTCAAGCATTCGATACCGGGCGATTGGAACCTGTCGACCGAGAAGGACATCCTGGCCCTGGCCGCGGGCGACCGGTCCGGCCGGGTCCGGAGATAAGGGGCGGGGGAGATGGCGGAGGTCCCATGACGAGAGACCAGGTTCTCGACGTGCTTCTGGCCGGCAAGGTGGTCGCGGTCATCCGCACGAAGGACGCGGCCCGGCTGGCCGGGACGGCGGAGGCGCTCCGCAAGGGCGGCGTCACCGCGATCGAGATCACCATGACCGTGCCCGGCGCGGTCGACATCATCCGCGAGATGGCCCGATCGAAGGGTCCGGGCATGCTCGTGGGAGCGGGCACCGTGCTCGACGCGGGAATGGCCGCCGATGTCATGGGTGCGGGGGCCGATTTCGTCGTCTCGCCCATCACCGACATGGAGACGATCCGGGCCTGCCGCGCCGCCGGCGTCCTCGTCGCGCCGGGCGCTTTCACGCCGACAGAGATCGTCTCGGCGTGGAGGGCCGGAGCGGACATCGTCAAGGTCTTTCCGGCGACATCGCTCGGACCGCAGTTCTGCCGTGACGTGCTCGGGCCGCTCCCTCAGATCCGGCTCATGCCGACGGGCGGGGTGACGATCGAGAACGCGCGCGACTTTCTCGCGGCCGGCGCGTGCTGCGTCGGGATCGGCGCGGCCCTCGTCGATCGGAAGGCCGTCGAGGCCGGCGATTGGGCGGCGCTCGAGGCGAGGGCGCGGCGGCTCATGGCGTCGCTCACATCGCCCGGACAGGACGGATCGCCGGGGCCGGGCCGGGCGGGCGCGTAGCCCGCGCCGCCTGTTCCGACGGGTCGTTCGCGACGGGCCGTCGGCCGCACTTGCGCGTCGCGAGTTATCTGCTATAATAAGGGTAACGCTTTGCTTCACTGGCTGTGCAAGGCAACAAGCACCCCTCCTTCAATATCCCCATAAGCTTGTGATTCCCCAGAATTAAACAGCCAGCCTTTCTTCTTAATCTGCTATACTAGCGGACCCATGACGAAGGAGCGCGGCCGGTCGTTCTGGAACAGGGATTTCCTGCTGGCTCTGGCGGGATATTTTTTCCTGTTCATGTCGGTCTCGCTCTTCTTCCTCCTGCCGGTCATCCTGGAGAAGTTCGAGCCGCGCCAGAGCCGCATCGGCCTCATCATGGGCATCTTCAGCGTCGTGGCCATCGCCGTCCGGCCGTTCTTCGGGCGGATGATCGATGTGCGAGGCGGGCGGCGCATCGCCCTGTTCGGGCTGTTCCTGCTCATCGTCGCCGTGCCGTTCTTCCACTTCGTCGACGACGCGGGCTGGCTGCCTTTCCTGCTGAGGGCGCTGACCGGGCTCGGCTGGGGCATTAGCATGACGGCGACGATCGCCATGTGCTCCGACCTGGCGCCGCTCGACCGCCTGGCCAAGTCCATGGGGGTCATCGGGGTCGCCGGGCTGGTCGCCAACGCGCTCGGGCCGCTCGTCGCGGAGGAGCTGATCAGGGGCGGGGGCGCCGGGCGGCTGTACGACGTCAGCCTTCTTTTCCTGGTGGCCTCGGTGGGCTGCGTCCTGGCGGCGCGCGAGTTCCCCAAGGCCGAGTGCGATGGCGCGAAGGCCGGGGGGATGAAGGTTCTGAAGCTCGTGCCATGGGGGATCGCGGCCGTCGTCGCCTCCGTGCCCGTCTTCCACGGCGCGATACGCGGGGCGATGATCTATTTCGTTGCCGTCTTCGGCAATTCGGTCGGGATCAGCCGGATCGGGCCGTTCTTCCTCGTCTTCTCGCTGGCCGCGATCCTGACCCGGTTCAGGCTCGGCGACCTTTCGGACCGGTTGGGGAGGAAGACGGTCATTCTGCCGGCGGCCCTGATCATCGTCGGCAATCTCTTCGTCCTCGCCCAGGTGAAGAGCTTCCCGCTGCTTATGGTGACGGGGTTCGTCGGAGGGCTCGGCCAGGGGCTGATCTTCCCCGCTCTCAGCACCTATATCATCGACTTTTTGGGACGCGAGAACAAAGGGCTGGCCATCAGCCTGTACAATTCGCTTTTCGACGTCGGCATGGGATTGGGCTCGCCGCTCTTCGGCTGGATCTCGGACATGGCCGGGTACCGCTGGATGTATCGCGTGGCGGGGGTCCTACTGCTGGTCTCGACGGCCGTGTTCATGATCAAGGCGCCGGTGACGGAAGCCCGGCGCGTCCGAGGCTGGGCCTAATGGCAAACAAGAAAGGAGATTCGTAATGTGCGAGGGTGACAAGAGCATGTATGAGACGATCGCCGGGCGGAGGACCATTCGGCGGTTCAAGCCGGAGCCGGTGGCCAGGGAGCTTCTCGAGCGGCTTGTCGACGCGGGGCGGCTGGCGCCGTCGGCGGCCAACGTCCAACCGCTCGAGTTCGTGGTCGTCGACGGAGAGGGGCCGAGGGCCGAGGTCTTTCCGTGCTTGAAGTGGGCGGCCTACATCAGTCCGGCGGGAGACCCGAAGCCGGGCGAAGAGCCTGCGGCGTACGTCATCACCCTGGTCAACACGAAGATCAGGGAAAAGATGTTCGAATACGACGTGGGAGCGGCCATGGAAAACATGATCCTGGCGGCGCTGGAGCAAGGCGTCGGGAGCTGCTGGCTGCTGTCGATCGACCGGGACAAGCTGAGGGCGATCCTGGGCGTGCCGGAGCACTATCGCGTCGATTCGGTGCTGGCGCTCGGCTATCCCGCGGAAGAGCCGGCGTCGGAAGTCATGGGCGATTCCTGCCGCTATTGGAAGGACGAGGCGGACCGCCTCCACGTCCCCAAGCGCCCCTTGGCCTCCGTCGCCCACTTCAACAGATTTTGATTTGGGGTCCGACCCGATTGTCCCCGGCTTTGTCCAAGGCGTCCGGACGGCTTGACTGGAACTGTACGGATGTTATACAACGATTAGGGCGCGCCGGGCGCCGAGCCATCTCGATAGGAGAGGGGAATCATGAAAAAGTCACGTGTCCTTCAGATTTCGTTGTTCACGATCATCGTCTGCCTCGTCTTCGCTGCGACGCAGGCGCGGGCCGACGTCTATATGAAGCAGAAGACGCACACGGATGCGATCCAGATTATGGGCCAGAGCCAGCCCGCGAAGGACGATATCATGATCATCTGGCTGGGGGAGAACAAGGCCCGGACTGACCAGGAGGGCGCTAAGACCACTTCGATCCTTCTCGCCGATAAGAAGATCCTTTATATGATCGACCATAATAAGATGCAATACGCTGAGATGCCGCTCGATTTCGACAAGATGTTCGAAGCGGCGGCCGCGGGCCAGGCCGGGGACGACCCGGAAAAGGCCGAGGCCATGAAGAAGATGCCCGGCTTCATGAAGAACATGATGGGCAACATGTCGGCCAAGGTGACCGAGACCAACGAAACGAAGAAGATCGGGAACTGGAACTGCCGCAAATACCTCATCGAAATGAACATGGGCATGGGCGGGACGATGACGTCCGAGGCCTGGGCCACGGAAGACCTCAAGATCGATTACACGATGGCCTTCACGGCCGCCAATGCCATGATGGCCAGCATGCCGGGCTTCGAGAAGATCATCCAGGAGATGAAGAAGATCAAAGGCGTCGTCGTCTACCAGGCGTCCAAGATCAAGATGATGGGTTCCGAGGTCGCATCGACGAGCGAGCTCGTCGAGTGCGGCGACAAGGCTGCCCCGGCCGGCACCTATGACGTCCCCGCCGGATATAAGAAGGTCAAGGCCTTCAAGAATTGACTATTGGGGTCGGACCCTATTGGGTCAGACGCCGTCGCCGGTGTACTTCGTCAGAAGCGTCTTGCGGAGCGTGCGATAGAGGCCCACGAGCTTCTCCATCCGCTTGACCGTTAGCTCGGTCAGGTATTTCGCCGCGCCGGACGGGTCGATTTTGAGCATCGCCGCGGCTTTGGCGTCGACCTCGGCTTGCTCCGCGAAGAAGCTGTTTTCGACCGGGTCGCGGATTGCCCGGACGTCCTGCAAGGCCGGCTGCCAGCGCAGCAGCATCAGCTTCTCCACAAAATCGTAGGCCCAGCGGGCCGAGTCCTCGCTGAATTCCCGGAAATCGTAGGTCCTGTAGATAGGGGAGACGTCCGTGGCTCCCGCGTAGATGGGAACGTAGGGGCCGATCATGGGATTATCGACGTAGAACCAATAGATGCCGCCGACTGCGTCGGGGAGCCACGAGCGAAGCTGCGCGACCATGCCGTAGCCTTGGCCGGCGATCGTCCGGTGATGGCGGATGCGCAGGACCCTCTCCATCTCCCCGGAAATATAGGGCGAGGCCATCGGGCTCTTCTCGAGCCGGCCGCTCCCTCCCGGCACCAACCAGGCCGGGTCCCAGGTCATGTCATAGATCGTGTTCTCGAACGCGGAGCGCTGGAAGGCGATGACGTCCTGGACCGAGACCTTCTTTTCGGGCTTGAACGAGTAGGGATAGAAAGCGGCGCCTTCGAAGGGCTGGGCGTAGAGCGTGCGCGGTCCGGACGCGTCGGTGAGGGCGCGCCTGGGCCACGCCTTGAGCGCCGGAGCGAGCGTGCTTGTGACGAGCCACATCCGGCTCAGGTTCCCTTCCATGATGGCCGGCGCGTAGGCTTCCTGCCAGATAAAGGGCCGGCCGCTCCTCGCGTCGTACCAGCCGCGGTCGACGGCCTCATTCAAATAGTTCGGCGAGGTCAGAACGTCGGGGCTTTTGGGGTCGATCTCACGGATGCGGAAGTAGTTGGCGATAACGACGACGTGGTCGTCGGGGACGCGGCGCGCGGCCCAGATGGCGCCCGGCTTGCCGCTCTCGGGGGTCCACTCCGGCCCGACGCTGCAGATCTCCATCGTCCAAAGCTCGCGCGGGTCGGCGATGCAGAGCGCCTCGGATCCGCCGCACGAGGGGAGGAAGCCGTATTTTTCGACCAGCCCGCCGATGAGCTTGACCGCCTCGCGCGCCGTTGCGCACCGCTCCAAGGCGAAGACCTGGGCCTGTTCGATGGTCATGATCTGCCGGGTCAGCCCTTCGATATAGGCGACATCGAGCTCGGCCCGCTGCGAGCAGGTGCTCTCGCCGATCGCAAGCTGCTTTTCGTTCATCTGGGAGTAGCCGGTGTGGAAATAAGTGAACGTCCGCTCCACCTGAGGGATGCGGCCGATGACCTTGCCAAAGTCGCCGAGCGGGAGGGCGTGGCGGTCGTCCTCAGCGCCGAAATAGACCATGCCCCAGTGAACGGGAGCCATCGATCCCTTGGGATAGGTTCGGCCGGGGATGATCTGGATGCGGCATTCACTGCAGCAGTCGGTGTGCGACGTGATGACCGAGCCATCGGCGGTGGCCAGGCGGCCGACCCCGATGACCGTGCAGCTTTCCAGCTTGGAGCCCTCGGCCAAGACCGAGCCCGGCGATAGCGCCATGCCCGTCGCGAGAATCACGGCGCCGACAATTCCGGCGATCCCTTTATTCATGTTTTGCTCCTTCCAATGGGGTCGGACCACGGCAATATTAATAAAAATCACGAGTTTAGGTCCAGTTTTGGCTAAAAAAATGGCCTAAAACCCCGGTTTTAAGACGTTTCTGGCCCCATAAATGTAATCTAACTGCAATAAAAATATGGTTATCGCTGTGGTCCGACCCCAATGGGAACGATCATCACGGCGGCGCCTCCGCCCGGGGCGAGCTTGAGCGTGAGCCGGTCGCCCGCTTTGACCGTTCTCTTCGCGACCTCAGTGTTCGTCGCTTCCACAGCCGCGTCGGGCCCGTCGGCGTAGACCGTCGCTCCGTATTCGCCCGCGTTCAGAAAGTCGAGCGGCAGTTCGAGTTCGCGCGCGTCCCAATTGGTCATCGCGCCGATCCACCAGACGTCGCCCTTGCGCCGGGCGATCACGACATATTCCCCAGGCTTGCCGCTGAGGACCTTCGTGTCGTCCCACACAGTCGGCACCTTTTCGATGAACTCGAGCCCCGGCTGCCCTTCGTACGCTTCCGGGTAATCGGAAACCATGACCAGCGGGCTCTCGTAGACGACATACATCGCCAGCTGGTGGGCTCGCGTTCCCTGCGCCATCGGCGCGATGTCCCTGGCCTCGAACTTGCCCCGCGCCGCGTTCCTCATCGCCCCGGGCGTGTAGTCCATCGGTCCGGCCAGCATCCGCGTGAACGGGATGGTCACGTCGTATTCGGGCGTGATGCGGTCGCTCCATTTGCTGTATTCGAGCCCCATGACCCCTTCCCGCGTCAGGAGGTTCGGGTAGGTCCGCCGCAGCCCGGTCGGCTTGTACGCGCCGTGGAAATCGACGACGAGCCGATGCCCGGCCGCCGTCCTGACCACCTTATCGTAATAATCGACCATGTCCTGGTCGTCGCGGTTCATGTAGTCGACCTTGATGCCGGCCGCGCCCCATTTCTCGTAGAGGGCCATGGCTTCGTCCATATGCCGCCCGAGCGCCTGCCACTCCACCCACAACAGCGTCGCGACACCCTTCGACATGCCGTAGGCGATGATCGCCGGGACGTCGACTTCGGGCCGGTACCGCAGGATGTCCTCGATCCGCCCGTCCTCGGACATCGGCGCCCAGCCGGCGTCGACCAGCATGTACTCGAACTTGTGCCGGGCCGCGAAATCGATGTAGTGCTTCATCGTGGCCGTGTTCATGCCCGGCTTGAAAGCGACCCCCGTCGCGGTGCTGCCCGACCACCAGTCCCAGGCCGCCTTGCCCGGCTTGATCCACGACGTGTCGGCGACGGCGCACGGCGCGCTCAAGTCCAAAATGATGTAGCTCCTCTCGATGAACTTCCCCGGGTCCGGCCCGGCCATGAGCACCCGCCACGGCGTCGATTTCGGCGTCACGCCCTTCACCGGCTGGTCGAACCGCCGCCGCGGCGCGACGGACAGCCTGGCCGCAAGCCCGTTCGGGACGCCCGCGACCCCGCCCACGTAAAGCCCGGCGTAGTCCGTGAGATCGGCCTCGAGAAGGGCCGCCCAGAGCCCCGCCGCCGGCATCTCGACGAGGAGCGGCAGGTTGACGAGCGAGGCCGGCTTGATGTCGGCGAGCGGCGTCCGGACGTATTCTCCCTCGTTGCTCGTATCCCAGCGCCCGAGGTTCAGGGCCAAGGCCGAGGCGTCCTGGGCGAAATAGAATCCCGTCGTCTCCGCCGCGATCGTGAATTCGCCGATCGCCTCCTGCTTCGGCAGCACGTAGCGGAACGCGACGCCCTCGTCGTAGGCCCGCAGCACGACGTCCATCCTCCGGTTGGGCGCGCTCTTCTCGCGGAGGGAGACGACGAGCTCGTTGTACTTGTCCGGCACCGTCCGCTTGGCTCCGAAGGCGTTCTCCCAGGTCGAATCGTTCGACCGCTTCTCCGATCCGACGACCTCGAGATCATGGTCGAGCGCCGCGGCCCCGGCGAGATCGAGTCCGAGCGGCGAGTCGGCCAGGACCGGCGCGTCCTTGTAGGTCACGCGATAATAGAGCCGCTCGCCCGCGAGATACGGCTGCGACTTGGCCGCGATCGCCAGCGAAATGGTCAAGCTCCCATCCGGCGACGTCACGGCCAACGGGTGCGCGCCCGTCCCCGCGTCCTTCGCCGGGGCGCACGCCGCTCCGGCGATCGACAGCAGGCACAGGACCAGGAGCATGGGAATGCCGTATCTCGAATTCATGGGATCCCTCCGTAGATGTTCTTCCGTGCGACGATCATTCGCGGCGATTATATACGCCCCTTCCGATCGGCGCAACGAATCACCAGGTCACTTTGGCCGCGATCGGCATGCGCCGCCCGACGCCGAAGGCCTTGGTTGTGACCTTGATCCCCAGCGCCGCCTGGGCCCGCTTGTATTCGTTCCGGTCGACCAGGACCGCCACCCGGCGCACGATCTCCCTCTCGAACCCCAGCCCGACGATCTCGTCGACCGAGCGGAGCTCCTCCACGTATTCGTGAAGGATGGCATCGAGGACGGGATACGGCGGCAGCGTGTCCGAGTCGAGCTGTCCGGGCTTCAGCTCGGCGCTCGGCGGCTTGTCGATGACGGCCCGCGGGATGCGCTCGCCCTTCCGGTTGATGTAGCCCGCGAGCTCGTAGACCATGGTCTTGGGCACGTCGGACAGGAGGGCCAGCCCGCCGCTCATATCCCCGTAGAGCGTGCAGTACCCGACGGCCAGCTCGCTCTTGTTCCCCGTCGACAACACGAGATGGCCGAACTTATTGGAGAAGGCCATCAGAACATTGCCGCGGATGCGGGCCTGCAGATTCTCCTCGGTCGTGTCGGCCGCGCTCCCCGCGAAGTGCGGCGCCAGAGCCGCGATATAGGCCTCGTAAACGGCGCCGATCGGCAGCTTCACGCAGCGGATGCCGATGTGCCCGGCCAGCGTGATCGAGTCGTCGACGCTCCCCGCCGACGAGAACGGCATCGGCATCGTCACGGCCAGCACGTTCTCCGGCCCGATCGCCGCCGCGGCCAGGCAGCACGTCACCGCCGAATCGATGCCTCCCGAAAGCCCGATGACCGCCTTGCCGAAGCCGCACTTGCGCATGTAGTCGCGAAGGCCAAGGACGAGCGCCTCGTGGATCGATTCGATCGTGCCGAGGGGCGTGTACAGCCCCGGCGTCCCGGCCCGCTGCGTCTCGACCGTCCGCACGTCCTCCCCGAAAGCCGCGCCGACCGCCACCGGCTCGCCCCGGCCGTCGAAGGCGAAGCTGCGGCCGTCGAAGACGAGCTCGTCGTTCGCGCCGACCTGGTTGACGAAGACGAACGGCCGGCCGTGCTTCCGCGCGTGTCCCCGGATGAGGCCGAACCGGATCTCCTCTTTTCCGGCGTGGAAGGGCGAGGCCGAGATGTTGACGAAGAGGGTCGCGCCCCGGCCCGCGAGCACGCTGACCGGATCGACGTCGTACAGCATCCCCTTCGGCCACAGCCCGGGATCGGTCCAGGCGTCCTCGCAGATCGTGATGCCCAGGACCTCGCCCTTGAACGCGAGCGTCCGGATCTCCGGCGCTGGGGCGAAGTAGCGCGTCTCGTCGAAGACGTCGTAGGTCGGCAGGAGCGACTTGTGCTGCTCGAGGAGGACCCGCCCGCCGCAGGCGAAGATCGCGGAGTTGTAGAGGGGCTTGCCCTCGCCCGTGAGGGCCGGCCGCGGCGCCCCGAAGAGAAGTCCCGTCTCCGGATGGGAGGCCGTCATCGCGGCGAGCTCCTGCACCGCGTTCGAGGCCTTTTCGATGAACCACGACCGCTCGAGGAGGTCCCAGGGCGGATAGCCGGTCAGGAAGAGCTCGGGGAAGACGACCAGGTCCGACCCGGTCTTCGCCGCGGCCTCATAGGTCGACGCGATCGCGGACTTGTTCCCGGCGAGGTCCCCCACGACGGGGTTCAGCTGGGCCATCGTGATCTTCATCGTCCTGGTCCCTTCAGTTTTTTTATACCAGCAATGCGCGGGGGGCGCAACCTTCGTCCTCCTCCCGGCCCGGTCTTGAAGCCGGACGCACGGACTCCTATACTGAGCCCGCGGTCATCCCGGTCAGGCGAGGAGTCTTCTCATGAGAGCCATTCGAACCCGGCGCGTCATCCCGGTGATCGTCTGTTCGATCCTTCTTGTCGCGTCCGGGTGGGCCTGCCGCGGACGAGCTCGCGAGCGAGGCGCCGCGAAGGCCGGGCTGCCGGCGCACGATACGGTCAGGGCGCTTCGGGTGGAGCGTCATGGGGCGGAGCATCGACTCGTCTTTGAGGGTAATCCGATCGCCAGCTTCCTGGCCCCCGGGCTGGCCGGGAGCGGCGCGCCCCGGGTCTGGGCCGGGCGGGCCGACGACGCGGGCTGGCGCCGCGTCCGCATCAGCTGGGACGTGCCGCGCGCCGTGGCTCAGGACGAGCTCTCCGTCCGCTTCGATCTCGGCTTCGAGCCGGACTTCTGGTGGGCCCCCCACCTCGCGCCCGAGGAGGGCTATGTCGTGGCCCAGCATGTCTTCCGCTCGCCGGCCGTCGTCGCGGCGCGCGGCCCGCTGACGCTCGTCGTCGTTCCCGACCTCGACGTCGCCGGGACGATCCCCGCGAATCCGTGGTTCCTCGATTATGACGCCGTGAACCGGAAGATGTGGCTGGGCATGTCCAGGACCGGGATCCCCGAGCACGTCCTGTTCAAGAAGGCGCCCGGGATGACATTCGCTCCAGGGAAGGTCGAGCTGGCCTTTTATGTCGCGGCTTTCAACGACCCGGGTGAAGTCCGGGACCCCTGGCGTGAGGTCGCGGCCTTCCTCTGGAGGCGTTGGGGCGCGCCCCTCTATGCCAAGGGCGAGCCTGTCGCGGGCCGTCTCGAGCCCTACGTCCGCAGGACATACGAATGGGCCTTCCGCGGCTGGGGCAAGTTCGTCTGGCAAGAATTCGATCTCGGCGGCCGGCGCGTCGGCGCGCCGCAATTCATCGTCAACATCTCCCAGTCGCCCAACTACCCCGGGCCGTGGTTTCAGCGGGAGTTCCTGTCGATCTGGAACCAGGCCTGGTTCTCGTCCCTGCGGAGCGCCTCGGGGCTCTATCGCTACGGACGCTCCGTCGGCGGCGCGGAGGGCGACGGGTACATGGCCAAAGCGCGCCTGGCCAAGGAGCTGGCCCTGGCCGCGCCCATGGAGGACGGTATCTTCCCGGCCGTGATCGGCACGCCGAACGACACCGTCGAGATCGACGGCCGGAAGCTCGTCCGGCCGCGCGGCTGGAACGAGGCCCGCTGGTCGAACTCCGACCGGACGCCCGTCGAGCACGGCATCACGCCGGACTGGTTCCACGTCCTCGACATGAGCTGGACGGCGCTCCTCATGCTGCGTTGGCACGACGAGCTCGAGAAAGACCCGCGGCTCCTCGACTACGCCCGGGCCTACGGCGAACGGCTCGTCGGGCTCCAGGACGAACGCGGCTTCTTTCCCGGCTGGCTCCACCCGAAGACTCATGCCCCCGGCCCGGTGATGAACCGGACGCCGGAGACGAGCCTGAGCGCGACGTTCCTGCTCAAGCTGGCCGACGCGACGGGCGAGGCGAGGTTCCGCGCGGCGGCGCTCCGGGCCGTCGAAGCCGTTCTCGCGGATATCGTCCCGGACGGCAACTGGCTCGACTTCGAGACCTACTGGTCGTGCAGCGCCTGGGGACGCGAGAAATACCTGGACAAGAAGATCGAGCGCAACGCCATGCACAAGCAGAACACGCTCTCGATATTCTGGACCGCCGAGGCACTGCTGGCGGCGCATAAGGCGACCGGCGAGCGGCGCTACCTCGATTGGGGCCGCCGGACGCTCGACGAGCTGTCCATGGCCCAGCAGGTCTGGCAGCCGCCCTTCATCTACGTCCCGGCGCTCGGCGGGTTCGGGGTCATGAACGCCGACGGCGAGTGGAACGACTCGCGCGAGACGCTTTTCGCCGAGCTCTTCCTCGATTATGGCAAGGCGACGGGCGAGCAGGCCTACACGGCGCGAGGGATGGCCGCGCTCAAAGCGGGATTCGTCATGATGTACTGCCCGGAAAATCCCGCGGTCAAGGCCATGTGGGAGAAGGTCTATCCCTGGTTCGGCCCAGCGGACTACGGCTTCACCATGGAGAACTACGGCCACGGCGGGGTGACGAGCCCCGAGGGTGAAGGCATGGGCGCCTTCACGATCTATGACTGGGGCAACGGCGCGGCATCCGAGGCGGCCATGCGCATCCTCGACCACCACGGCCCGATCGAGGTCATGGAGATGACGACCCCAAACGCTAAATCGCGCTAGATCGGGTATTGTATTCCCAATCTAAAAAGTGAGCTTGATCCCCAGGACGAGCTCAAGGCCATAGAGGTGGAGCATGTTCTGGGCGAGGGGGTCGGTGTCGCGGATAGGGTTGGTCCGGCCCTCGTCCTCCATCCATGTCTTGACCAGGTTGTAGCGCGCCTGGCCGCACAATGCGAGGGCCGAGGAGACCCGGACGTCGAGCCCCGCGCCGATCTGAAGGGCCAGGCGGTCGATGAAAGCCCGGCGCGGCACACCCGCCGGCCAGTCATCCGGCGCGTAGCCGAGGAACGAGAAGCCGACTCCCAAAAGCGTGTACGGAAGGACGCGCCCTTCGGTGAGCGCATAGATCTGCTCGTTGATGAGCAGAGTCGTCATAGTCATCCGGCCCGCGGAAACGAGGTCCGCGGCGCCCAGCGCGACGGGGACGGCGAACCTCTCGAGCAGGAGCTCGATGCCCATCCTGTGGCCCGTCTTGAAAAACAGGCCGCCGCCGCATGTCGCGCCGCTGCCGAACCCCGCCTCCTTCACGAATACGGCCCCGGAATCGAGCACGAGCGCGAGGCGCGGGATAGTGCCGTGGTCATCGCCCCTTACCGTGAGGGGCGACAGGAGCAGGGCTGTCGCGAGCACCAGAGCCGTGAATGCCGGTCTGGCCTGGTTCTTTCTGTTTTTCATGACCGACCTCCGCTCTAGAACTGCCATGTGACCAAAGCGCGGGCCTCGATAAGGCTCCGGCTGCCCGCGGTGGAGTTCTTGAAGTCGAACCGCCGCGAGCAATACTCGGCCTCGAAGCCGACACCGAATCTCGACCAGACCGGGATCTCGAGCAGGCCCTCGAGGATATCCCAGGTTTCCCGGCCGGCGCGGCTGCCGATAACGTTGAGGTTAAAGAGGTTGTAGTGACGCCAGATCAGGGAGACGTATTCGAACCCTTTGATCCCGACGCTCACGTCGGCGGCTGCCGTCACGCCCGTAGCCAGGTTGTAGGATCGCCGTCCGGTCTTGTCGACGAAGAAGTCGTCCGACGCGCCGAGCCCGAGCCAGCCCAGCCGGGCGGACGTCGTCAGCCGGACGCCCGGCTTGAACTCGAAGCGCGACGACCAGCCGCCGGTGAAGGACGTGCATGAAAGGCGCATCGTATCGAGCCCGTAATATTCATAGTGCTGGTAAAGCCCGAGGAAATGCGACGAGCCGCGACTCCCGGCGAACGTCTTTCCGAGGAGGGCGCCATGGATGAAGAGCGAGAGGTGGGGCCGGTCGGGCCCCCAGCGGAACCGGCCCGCGACCGTGAAGACGTCGAAGGGACGGCCGGACCAGCCCGCACCGGCCGGGTCGCCGTACTTCAGCGTGAAGGCGAGGAGCGGCGCGGCCCGGGTGCCCTCGAGCGCGGCGCTTCGGGTGACGACCGGCCCGGTCAGCGTAAGCTTGCCGTTGAGGATACGGCCGGCGTCCGGACTCCCGGGAAGGCCCGGGTAGCCGTCGTTGCGCCCGTTGAGGAGCCGGTTGGCCCCGCCGACCGGGTCGAGGATGGCCCCGACGGCCTCGCGCCAGATGCGTCCGAGGCCGCGGGCGCCTCGCTTGCGGACCAGCGCGGAGAAACGGTAGCCGATCTCGCCGAAAACGATCCCGCCGGCTGTCGTCGTGATCAGGTCGTTGATGCTCGGCCGGTACTTCTCCATCATCATCTCCCACATGAAGCTTCCGCCGAGGGCGGCGAGGGACGAGCCCCAGAAGTCGAGCCCGTTGGCCCGGCCGGCGCTGTAATAAAGGTAGCCGTGGTAGGGGTGATGATAGAAGTTGATGAAGTAGATGCTGCGGTCCCATTCCCAGCCGTCGCGGATGTTGTCGCGGATTGTCTCCCAGCTGATGTAGGAATAGGAGGCCTTCGAAACGTAGTGCAGGAAGGCCCAGACGCCGAAGTTGAGCCCGGCCACTTCCGCGGCGGCTGTGAGAGGCTCCGGCCTGACGTGCAGGGGAGCGGGAGGCGGGGCGGGGGGCGTGATGGGTGTGAGCGGGGTGTGGGCCGAAGCGATGGACTGCGGCGGCGATGCGTCCGGGGCGGCGGACGGCAGGATGCCGGCGCCGAGGACCAGTCGGAGGGCGATGGTCGAGACGGCCGTCGTGATCAGGATCATGTCTGGCCCCTTTCGCGAGATCCCTTTCCGCGCATATGATGACCCGGCGGGCCGCGGGAGTTGTCAAAAAGATGTCAAGAGTCTGTTAAAAGAGGCTTGGATTGGAATTCGGAAATTGATATTGTGTCCCCGAAACGAGGAGGCCGCCCATGAGACGATCCGCCGTCATGTCGCTGGTGCTTGCGCTGGCGCTCCTCGCGTCTTGCGACAGATCGCAGGCGCCGCCGAAAAGGGCAGCGGGCGGACGGGCGGCTGACGCGGAGACGTCGTCCGCGGCCGTCGGCATCGACGAGATGGCGCGGCTGGACCTCCTGCCGGGGCTCAAGCGGTCCGTCAAGGTCGGTCTCGTCTCGAGCTATGACCGGAGCGGCGGCAACGACGACGGCTTCAGCGGCAAGTACTCGTTCATCCGCAAGGAGCCGGGCGGTCTGGTCATCGCCGATCTCGAGGGGCCGGGGGCGATCTACCGCATCCACACACCGACCCCGACGGACGACATCGTCGAGTTCTATTTTGACGGCCAGGCGGAGCCCGGTCTGAGGCTGAAGATCAGCGAGCTCTTCGATGGGACGCGGGCGCCGTTCCTCGCGCCGCTTGCCGGGTCCGGGGTGGGCGGCTATACGTCCTATGTGCCGTTGACGTACAGGCGGTCGTGCAAGGTCGTCGTCAAGGCCGAGACGTTCCAGTTCTATGACATCAATTATGCCGTCTTCCCGGAGGACGTCGCGGTCGAGACGTATGCGGACCCGCCGGGGGCGGATTTCCTGGCGCGGGTCGAGAAGGCGGCGGCCCTATTGAGGCGGGCGGGAACGGACATCAGCGACGCGCTCGTCCCCGCCGGGACACGCCTTTCGACGAATGCGGTCAAGGTGAGACTCGCGCCGGGGGGGAAGGCGATCCTCTATGAGACCTCGAAGCCCGGAAGGATCGTCGCGCTGCGACTTGGGCCGGCGGCGGCCTTCGCCGGGGGCGCTCGCGACATCCTCATTCGGGCCTATTGGGACGGAGCGGCGGAGCCGGCCATCGATTGTCCGGTTGGCGACTTGTTCGGATACAGCTTCGGCGACCCGGCCGTGCGGTCGCTCATGCTCGGCACGACGGACGAGGGCGTCGACTACTTCTACTTCCCGATGCCGTTCGAGCGCCGGGCGCGGATCGAGCTCGTTTCGGAGAGGGCGCCGGGGACGAGCGCGGCTTCCGGTGTCGACGTCGAGGCCGAGATCGTCAGCGCGCCGGTCGGGAAAACGTCCGGCGAGGGCCGGTTCTACGCCCGGTGGCGGCGGGAGAACCCCTGCACGCAGGGACAGCCTTACACCTATCTGCGGACGACCGGGCGCGGGCATGTTGTCGGGGTCATCCTCCAGGCCCAGGGTCTCGAGACCGGGAACACGGGCTTTTTCGAGGGCGACGACCGCGCCGTCATCGACGGGGAGCTGGCCGTCCCAGGGACGGGCTCCGAGGATTCGTTCAACGGCGGCTGGTACGACGTGCCCGGGCGGTGGGAGACGCGGACCTCGCTGCCGCTGAGCGGCTGCCTCGACTACAAGAAACCGCAGGCGCGGACGGGCGGATACCGGTTCTTCTTGACCGATTCGTACGCCTACGCGAGATCGATCGATTACACGATCGAGCACGGCCCGGAAGGGAACGCCGTGGCGACAGACTACGCCAGCGTCGTTCTATTCTATTCGCAGGAGCCGCCGACGGCGGCGGGGGGAGATGCGGGCGAGGCGATGAGGCCGGTCGCGGAACGGCGGGTCAGGGGTCTCGAGAGGGTCGTCTTCATCCCCGGCTGGAACGTGCCCATCCACAGCACCTCGCTCCAAAACGCGGTATGGATGAAGGGGTCGGTCGCCGCGGGGAAGGATCGCGTGCGGGTGCTTTCGATGAAGACGAGCGGCGAGGACGCGTTCGGCCCGCATCACGTTTCGTTCGTTTGCGATCTGCCGGAGGCGGGAAGGTATGCGATCTTGGTCAAGGCCGTGCTTGGACCGGACCAGGGCATCCTGAGGGTGTTCGAGCGCGACCGGCCCGCGGGCGAGGCGGTGAACCTCTACGCCGCGGAGCGCGCCGTCGGCGGCCCGCTGCGGCTGGGGACCTTCGAGATGCGGAAGGGCGAGAACGTCGTCTACCTGCATCTGGTCGGCGCGGACCCGCGATCGAAGGGGATGGGTTTCGAGCTCGCGGAATTGATCTTCGAAAAGGCGGATTGAGCGAAGAATGGATCGCCGGATCCGACGGCGGCTGGAATATGCTCCAGCGGCTGGCGTCGCATGAGTGTCGTTTTCGAGGGCAAAAATGCGGGAGATAAGGCCAAAAACGGCCTCAAAGGAGGGCTAAGATGTTGAAAACGAACGGAAGGCTGTGGTCCGACCCCAAAAGGCGGTTGACTGTGCTTATCATGGCCGTCATCGCGGCTTTGCCATTCCTCTTCTGCCGCGTTTTCCCGGCGCGGGCGCACGACGGGGCGGGCCAGGCGGCGGGGGCGGCCTTTCTTCCGGCTCCCTCTCTCGCTCAGTCCCTTACGGGTGATGATTCCGCATGGGTCAAGAAATCCATGGCCGGGCTGACCCTCGAGAGGAAGATCGCCCAGATCGTCACGGCGGACGTCGTCGGCGGCTACATCCCGGATGACGACCCGCGGCTCGTCCGCTGGCTCGCCCTGGCCCGCGATCACGGGCTGGGCATGTTCGTGTTCTATGGAGGGACGCCGCGCGACGTCGCGCATCTGCTCAACCGTCTGCAGAAGGCCGCCGCGATCCCGCTTCTCATCAGCGCCGACTTCGAGGGCGGGCCGGGACAGCAGGTGGCGGGCGCGAGCGAGTACCCGGCCAATATGGCCTTCTCAGCCGCCGGCTCCGAGGATCTCATGTACCGGGCCGCCGCGGTCGCGGCCGTCGAGGGCCGGGCCATGGGCGTGCACCTGACCTACACCCCGGTCTGCGACATCGCCTGGCGGCCCGACAATCCGGCCGAGAGCGTCCGCTCCTTCGGCGGGGACCTGGATCTCATGGGGCGCATGGTCAGGGCCTACGTCCGCGGCTATCACGAGAACGGCATGCTGACGTCGGCCAAGCATTTCCCGGGGCGGGGCGACGTCGAGAACATGCCGGGGAACCCCGGGTGGGCCTGGATCGACAAGCCGGCCAAAGACGTCGAAGCCCAGGAGTTCCGGGCCTTCAAGCTGGGGATCGACGCCGGAGTCGATTTCGTCATGACCGAGCACATCGCCGTGCCGTCGGTCACGGACGGCTCGGATCTGCCGGCGAGCGTCGAGAAGAAGCTCGTCACGGGCTGGCTCAAAGGGCAAGCTGGGGTTCACCGGCGTCGTCACGTCGGACGATCTCTGGTACGACAACGTCGTCGCCAGGTTCGGGGCCGAGGAAGTGGCCGTCAAGGCCTTCGAGGCGGGGCACGATGTCATTCTCAAGCCGAAGGACCCGGTCAAGGCGATCGCCGCGCTGGCGGCGGCGGTCAGGTCCGGGCGCATCCCGGAGAGCCGGGTCGACGAGGCCGTGCGCAAAGTCCTGACGCTCAAAGCCCGACTCGGCTTGCACAAGGCCCGGTTCGTCGACGAGGCGCGCGTCGGGGAATTCGTCGGGACGGCCGCCCATCAGCGCATCGTCCAGGAGGTCGCCGACCGGTCGCTGACCATGCTCAAGAACGACAGTGTCCTGCCGCTCAAGATCGCTGTCGGGGCCGGCGCCGGCGCAGCGCCGAAGATCGTCAACATCAACGTCCAGAAGGTCGACGGCGATCCTATGCCGGCGGCCCTCGGCGCCAAGCTCGCGGCCGCGTTCCCGGGGACGAGAAGCTTCACCCTGAGGCCGGATATGGACGCGGCTTATAATGAGACGGTGCTGAAGGCGGTGGGGGATTCCGATGTGGTCGTTCTGTCGCTCTTTGTGGCCAGGAACAGGATGGGTGACGCGGCGCCTTTCCGGGACGGGGACCTCATCCTGCTCGAGAAGGTCATCGCCGCCAAGCCGAGAGCGGTCGTGGCCATGTCATACGGCAATCCGCAGCTCATCAGGAAGATCCCGGACGTCCCCGCGTTCCTCGTCGGCTACGGCGAGAGGGGCTGGTTCGGGAACCAGGCGGTCTATTTCGATTCGTTCATCAAGGCCCTCAAGGGGGAGCTCAAGCCGACGGGGCGTCTTCCTGTCCGCGTCAGCGAGCAGTATCCCATCGGGGCTGGCCTGTAATGGGGTTGTAATGGGGTCGGACCACAGGAGTTCATTTATTAATCAACGACTTAGCTGGCCTTTAAGCGGATCATGACGACGCCGTGACGGGCGACATAGGCGACGAAGGAGCCGTCGTAGACGCCGATGTCCTGCCCGCGCCAGAGATCCCGGACCTTCTGAGGGCCTGAGACCCCGAGATCGGACCAGAGAGCGGTGATCTCGGCCAGGCCCTCGCCGCGGTTGAAGAGGCCGGCGGCCTTGGAGCCGTCCTCGAGCTCGCGCACCCAGACCTCGATATCGCCGGACTTCGAGACGCGGCGGCCGGGCTTGCCGAGCGGGTCCTGGTCGACGTCGATGACGTCGTCGTTCGTGAGCAGTCCGAGGGTAAAATCGTCCAGACGCGTGATGTCGCCGCTGAAGATGAGCGGCGCCGCGACGAGCGCCCAAAGCGAGACATGGGTGTATTGTTCGTTCGGCGTCAGCGGGGACGGGGCCGTGCCGCCCTTCCAGTCGCTGAGGTAGCCGAGCAGCAGGTAGTCCGGGTCGTTCCAGTGGCCGGGGCCGCCGTAGCGGTGGAGCTCTCTTGCCGAATAGACATCGAAGCCATCGCGGAAGAGCGCGGCCGGGATGCCCTCGAACGAACCGCCGAGATCGCCCGCCGTGCGCCAGCTATTGCCTCCGACCGAGGCGCCCCATTCCCAGACGTTTCCCATGCCGTACTGGCAAATGTTGAGCACGATGTCGCGCGGCTGCGCGGCCAGGATGCCGCTGATGAGACGGTAGGGTTTCTGGAGCTCCTCGAGGCTCTTGTCCTTGGCGATGCCGTTGTAGGAGCACCAGTCGTATTTCAGGAAATCGTAGCCCCACTCGACGAAGCGCTCGACGTCGAGCTTTTCGTGCTGCCAAGCCGCGACGTGGCCGGCGCAGGTATAAGGCCCGGGCGAGGTGTAGATGCCGGCCTTGAGGCCCCTGGCGTGGATGTAGTCGGTCAGGGCCTTCATGTCGGGAAAGCGGCCGTTCGAGTTGATCATGCCGCGCGCGTCGCGGGGCTCGCCGAGAAGAGACGGATCTTTGGCGTCCGGGCGGATCGACCAGCAGTCGTCGATGTTGACGTACTGGTAGCCGTGGTCGATCATGCCGGTCGAGACCATGGCGTCGGCGGCCCGGCGCATGATCTCATCGGTGACGCG
Organism: Candidatus Aminicenantota bacterium; assembly: GCA_963725825.1. GTDB lineage: Bacteria > Acidobacteriota > Aminicenantia > Aminicenantales > Saccharicenantaceae > RBG-16-66-30. The sequence continues at coordinate 108 of CAVSAI010000024.1, read as the reverse complement.
GTTCTCCCAGACATACCAGCTGTTCCAGCCCATGTGCGGAGTCAGAGCCAGGGTGTCACCGCAGACGATCTTGAACAGGCGTGAGTCCTTGCCGAGGCGGTTGGCCGC
>CAVSAI010000023.1:0-69729 GCA_963725825.1 Candidatus Aminicenantota bacterium | reverse complement strand
CATACGCTCAAGCCGGTCGTCGAGGGCGATCATCGGTCCGAGGTCACGGCACGACCCGGCGGTCCGGGCGCCAAGCCGATGGCCAAGCCGGGAGAAAAGCCCGAGGCCAAGCCCGGACCGGCCGGATCGCCCTCGCCGGCGCCCGTCCTGATCATTCTCGTTTCGGACATCTCCAAGTTCACGAGGGGGGAGACGGCGGGGAAGCTCGAGATCGCGGCCCTCGATACGGGCATCGTTTCGCAGAATATTGCCCTTTTCTGCGCGGGCACTGGCTTGGCCACCCGGCCGCGGGCCTCGATGGACAAAGCCAAGATCAAGGAGCTGCTCAAGCTGACCGACACACAGTACCCGCTCCTGAACATGCCCGTCGGCTATAAAAAATAGCCCTGGTCAGGCAGTATTAGCCCGCGAGCGGGCGCGGCTTCCCGCCGGTCCCCCTTCCCTCACGGGGACTTCATGGCGACATCCATCGCCGCCTCGAGATGGATTTCCCGGATGGAGATGAACAAAAAAAAAGGGAGCGGCCGGTATCGGCCGCTCCCCTTGGGGAACCGTGCTGACGGACCCCGGCTGTCCGGAGGTCTTAGTACTGCCGGTTGGCGCCGAAACCGCCGGACCCCGAGGAGGCCGTGCGCGGTTTGGCTTCGTTGACCTTGGCCGTCCGGCCCTTCAGGTCCCTGCCGTTGGTCATGGAAATGGCCTTTTCGGCCTCTTCCTTTTTCGGCATCTCGACGAAGCCGAACCCGCGGGATTCGCCGCTGAACTTGTCCTTGATGACGGCGGCCGTCGACACTTCGCCGAACGCCTGGAAAACTTCTCTCAGGTCGCCCTCGTTGACGGAGTTGGGTAGGTTGCCCACGTAGATATTCATTCTCGTCTCCTTTCGACGATGGAAAGACTCTCCCGAGCCTTCCCGTTCTTAAAGATGTTTGAACGCCATAAAGGAGAGGAGTATGAAACCGATCAGGGCCTCTGGCCCCTTCCTTTAGTCATTCAGGTGTTGATAGCTGAGGTTTCCCTTTGCCTATGAACAGCGTCATTATACCACAAAACCGGCCGCCCCGCCGGATTGGCCGGTTTTCTCTTTATAAGCGGCTGATTACAATAATGAATACGGCGGTCATCCGAGTTCCACGCTGATGTGCGCCCCCCAGAAATAGATGAGCACGGAATAGAACAGCCAGAGCATCAGGAAGAACAGCGAGCTGACGAACCCGAAGAGCATGGTGAAGCCGCCGATCGAGCCGACGTACAGGCCGAAAAGGTATTTCAGGACCTCCCACAATAGCGCCGTGGCCGCCCCTCCGATGAGGACGTTCTTCCAGGGGAGGAGCTTGGCTGCCAGGTAGCGGTAAGAGACTGCGAAAATGAGAACCTGGACGACAATGAGGCCCGCCTCGATCGTCCAGAACCGGCTGACGAACGACACCCGCGCCAGTTTGGCCGCCAGGACGAAGAACATCCCGCCGCCGAGCATCAGGAGAAGGGCTACGAGAGCTGTCGCCGCGCAGAAGCCGAAGGTCTTAAGCGTGGCCTTCCGGCCCTCGAGCTTCCTCGGCATGCCCATGACCCTGTTCAGGGCGAGCCGGAGCTGGCCGAAGGCCGCGAGGGACGAAAAGACGAGCAGCACGAAGCTGACGGCCGAGGCCGCCTTGCCCGAGGCGACGGCCTTGCGGAGGGTCTGAAGCACGGTGTCGGCCACGGCCGGAGGAAACGAACTGAGCAGCTCCTCGATCCGGACGACGGCCAGCTTCTTTTGCATGAAGAAAGAGGCGACCGAGGTCAGAAGGACGAGAAAGGGGAAAAGCGACAGAAAGCCGAAAAAGGAGACCGACGCCGCCAGCGTGACGACATTCTTGTCCTTGAAGCTTCTGTACAGTCCGCGGATCTTCCCGACAAACTCGGCCATGATATCCCCTCTAGGACGGGTATCGATATTATAGCAGGGCGGCCAACGTAGCCGAACAGCCGGCTATTTCCAAAAGAGCATCACCGGGGGGTTCCTTTCCTTGGCCGTGAACTCGACGGCCGGATAGCCGGCGGCGATCGGTGCCACGACCCGGTGGTCTTCCGGGATGCCGAAGCGTTTCTTTCCTTCATCCGTCTCGAGGTATGTCCCCACGAAGCCCATCCAGCATGTGCCCAGACCGAGGCTGCGGGCGGCGAGCATCAGGTTTTCGGCGGACAGAGTGCAATCGATATCGGCCGTCGGACCCGGATTCTGCGTTGAACGGCAGATGAGGACCAGCACCGGCGCGCCGTAGAGGACATTGAAGTTGGGGTCTTCAAACGTCGCGCGGTATTGTGCGAGCGGCGGGATCTGGTCGATCATTCCGAGAGTGTGAGCTTTCGTCCGGCTGGAAAGGTCGGCCAGGATCTCGCGGTCCTGGATGACGGCGAACTTCCAGGGCTCGATGCCCATGCCGCACGGCGCCTGCACGGCGGCCTCGAGCAATTGCTGGATCAAGCCGCGGTCGACGGACCTGTTCTCATAAGCCCGGATGGAGCGACGGGTGTATATGGCGTCCTTGATGTCCATGGTTTCGAGCCTCCTGCGGCGGGGATTGAAGATGTCGGGAATGCTAGCCGATAGCCGGCGGCGAAGTCAAGGACAGGGCGCAGCGGCGACTTCCGATCCTATTGCCGGATCCGAGGCGACGAGGTGGCCGTCCCGGCCGCTCCCGGCTTCCTCTCCAGTTTGACGATTCCCCAAGCCCAAATGACGAGGATGAGGACCGCCGATAGGATCCTCAGGCTCGGGGAATAGGTCAGATAATCGAAGAGCCCGTGGGCCAGACCGGCCAGCGCGATGCCCGCGACCGAAGCGAAGACGACCGATCCTTTGAGGAGCACGGCCCGGGCCACGGCGTATCCCCAAATGGAGGAGAATACCGTGTGTGTGAGCGGAGAGGCGACGGCCCGGCCCCAAAAAGCCAGTCCCCCGAGGTGCCGGAGATAGCCCAGGTTCTCGAAGCTGGCGAAGCCGACCGCCAGGGCCGCGGCATAGACGATCCCGTCGATCGGCTCATCAAACGCCTTGAATCGGCTAACGGCCAGGATGAACGGGAGGAACTTGAAGAGCTCTTCGATGAGGCCGATAAAGACGACCGAGTAAGAGAAGAACTGCATCGGTGTCGTCCGGACCAACAGGGCCTGGAAGTCCACGCCGATCCCCGCCTTGGCCAGTCCGGCGTAGAGCGCGAAGCAGGCCAGCCCCGACGCGAAGCCCAATAGGTAGGAGAGCAAGAGGTTGAACGCCGGCTCCGGACGAAGGCGGTCCTTGTAGTGAAAATAGCCGATCCAGAATACGGCCGGCAAGAGAACCGCCGCCGCCATTTTCAGGATCGCCATGATCATACGCCAGACGACGGTCCCAAAATTAGTGCGGGCGGGCTCCGGTGTCAAGCCGCGTCTCGTCGCCTGCGGCCCGATTGACTCGGGCATCCGGAGAAGTTATACTATAGTGTAACATAAAATGGGAGGCGGCCGATGCGATATGCCGGTGTCAAGGAGCTCAAGCAGAAGACGATGGAGCTTCTCAAGGAATCCGAGAAGAGCGATATCATCATCACGGCTTACGGCAAGCCGGCAGCGATCCTCCATCACGTCACCGATGAGGACCTCGCGGATTATCTCATCGAGAACGATCCGGAGTTCAAGGCGAAGATCGAGGAGGCCTATGCGGAGTACTTGAGCCTTGGCGGCATCGAGGCGAGCTTGCTCGTCAAGAAGCTCGAAAAGCGCCATGCGCGAAACGCGGCTTAAGGTCGTTTTCAGCCCGGCGGCTGTCCGGGACGTCGAAGGCCTCGACGCGGCCGTCGCCGTCACCTTGGTCAAAGATATCCAGGCCTATCTCGAAACGCGTCCGGTCCCGATCGGGAAATCGCGGATCAAGAAGCTCACCGGATTCGAGCCGCCGCTCTACAGGATGCGGAGCGGCGATTTCCGGGCGTACTACCGGATCTGCGGCGGCGAGGTCGTCATCCTGGCCGTCATGAATCGCAAGGACAGCGACAAGCGCCTGAGGCGGATCTCGGAAACGCGCGGACGCTATCGGCGGAAGGCGCGCGGTCGGGCAACTGGGACCGATGGATAGCTCCATTCACGAGGGTTCTTCACCGTGTCTTGAGCTCGACGTTGTCGCGGATCCAGTGGGCGTCCCACCATTCCACGGGATTGACGAATACCCCGTGAACGAGCATGGCGAAATGGAGATGATCACCGCCGGCCAGGCCCGTGGATCCCGAAAGCCCGAGGGTTTCGCCGCGCGTCACGCCCTGGGACAACGCGACGTCGATCTGGCTCAAATGGCAATACATGCTGAACAATCCCAGGCCGTGATCCAGGACGACCGCCAGGCCGTGGATACCCAGCGGGCCGGCGAACACCACCCGGCCGGAGTTGGCCGCGGGGATGAGACACTGGGCCGTGGAGGCCAGGTCCACGCCGAGATGGACCTGTTGGTCGACGACCTTGCGGTTGTACGTATAGGTCCGCCGATCCCCGAACGAGGCCATGGGCTTTGAGTTCGGGAGCCGGAGAAATGCCCCGGACCAGAGCATCCGGGATTCTGTTTTTTGGCAGAGGATCGCCAACCGATCATAATCCTTCTCCCGCTGCGTCCGGTTGACTGTCAGGAAGGCTTCCAGGTCCGTTCCCCGGAGCCCCGGGTCGATGTTCTTAAAATAGGAGACGACATCTCCGAGGAACTTGTCGGACAGGTTCAGGGTGTCCTGCTTGAAGGCGACCGTCTTGATCACCGGCCGGAAAACGATACTCGTCCGGTTGCCGGACGGATCCTCGGCCACGCCGGAGAAACGAACGTCGCGGGACGCGTCCGGAGAAAGCGCGAAAAAGACCAGGAACCGGTTTCCTCCGGTCGGAAATCCAGGGAAAAAGCGCTCCCCGACCTGGATCCCGACGACCGGGGTTTCTTCGTCCACTGTGCAGGAGACGACGCCTGCGCCTCCCGTGTTGATATAGTGCGGCCCGCCGACGATGTTCATCCGGGGTGGGCGGGTGTCGAGGATCATCTTTTTTTCCACGACGGCGGTGTTCCCGCCGTTCCAGGAGCGGTCCTTGGCCGAGATCCGAAGGAGGATCTCGCCGTCGGCCAGTCCGGCGGGAAGCGGCCGCAGGGTCAGCGTTTTGACGTAAGTTGGCAGCGCCGCGGGGAATCTTTCGGCAAAGACCTCGATGGTCCGACCGGCCTGCATGGCTTCCACGCGGACTTCGGCCAGACCGCTTTTCCGGTCGCTGGCCCGAAACGTGAGCTCGCGGCCCAGGAACGGGCTGTCGCCGTCCGTACGGATTTCGGGTTTTTGGGTTTCGAATTTGACAACCCAGAGGGTGACGATCGTGGCCAGGGCGGCCGGGATCAGGATCCAACGGGCCTTCTTCAGGAATTTCTTCATCGGACCTGTGCTCTCCTTGTGGCGGCCAAAGCGGCCGCGGCGAACGAAACACTATTCCACACGCGCTCATTCTGTCAAGGAAATGAACGCCCGCGATCTGTGCCGAGCATGAAAACGATGCTTGCCAGCCAAAGGCCCTTTGACTAGAATCGGCTCAGGTTGGCCGCTATGGTCAGAGAGATCACCATCACTTGGCCTCGGAGAAGACCTTATCAGTTCGTCCTGCAGTTCAAGATCACCCTTCTCGAGACCGATCCTCCGGTTTGGAGGATGATCCAGGTACCGGACTATTATACGTTTTACGACCTGCATGTCGCGCTCCAGGACGCGATGGGCTGGCTGGACTCTCACTTGCACGATTTCAAGATCCAGCCTCTGCGTCGGGCTTGCCTGGACATTCGGATAGAATCCCCGTTCGCGCTCGACGACCTCGAAGAGGCGGCCCATCTCCTCACGACCGAAGCCGCGGTGGCGGATTTCATTCAAGAGCCGGGGGACCGGGCGCTTTATACCTACGATTACGGCGACGACTGGCGGCATGAAGTCCTGTTCGAGGGGACCTATCCCAAGGAGCCGGGAAAGAAGTATCCGGCCTGCCTGGCCGGCGAGCTGGCCGGACCGCCTGAGGATTGTGGCGGGATTCCGGGTTATTATGATTGCATCGAGGCCCTGAAGAATCGGGACAACTCCGAAGGCATGCTGGACTGGCTGGGCCGCTGGAGGCCGGACCGTTTCGATCCCGCGAAGATCAAGTTTTGGAGCCCGCTGAGGCGATTGAAGATCGCCTTGGGAGATTAAGGCCTTTCGCCAGGTGCGTGCGCGACCCTTGCGTAGTCGTCCTGATGGCAGACGCCTCGGCCGAGGAGTGCGGGGAATATGAATAGAGGCACCTCGGGAGAGGGAGATGGTCTGGCCCTAATTGGCCCCGTTTCAGGATGACCCCCCGCTCATCCGCCCGCTGGCAGCCGGATCGGCTCAATCGCAAGAAATTGATATCGGCTCGGGGCGGTGATACCCTCCTTGTCGAGATGGGAAAGGTTAATCGGAAGTCCCTGACCCGAGATTTCTCGTCGAGCGCGAAAAGGAATTTCCTATCAATCTGTCCGGCCCGACATTCCGCCCGCCAGCGCTCCGTACCGATGAATTTGGTGTTCTTGACACCTGTCCGGGACCGGGATATCCTTATTTTGTGAGGGGACGGGGTGATTTTGAGCGCGAAGCCGGCATTTTCGAGCCGGGCGAAAAAAGGAATTTCCTATCCTAATATCTCTCCCCCGCGTCTCTCTAAACAGGTCCGTCTCTCTTCGGAATGAGGAGCCGGGGCCGAAGTTTTTCGCGGTCAAGAGGTGAAAGAATCCGCTTGATAGGATGCACAAGTGTGCATACAATGACGATGAAGCTGACATGGGACGCGAAAAAAGCGAACAAGGTCAGGATCATCTCGGCTCGAAAGGCCGGCCGCATTGAGAGTCAACGCTATTGGGAATGACCATGAAAAAATTCTATGACTTCAGCAAAGGCAAGAGAGGCGCCCTGTTCCCTGCGCCTCCCGGGAAAACCAGGATCACGATAAGGTTGGATAATGAGATCCTTGATTGGTTTCGTGACCAAGTTGACGCCAAGGGCGGCGGCAGTTATCAAACGATGATCAATAGCGCACTCAGGGAATACGTCCAGCGAGGCGGGGAGGACCTTGGGACGTTCCTCCGCCGCATCATCAGGGAAGAGCTGAAGAACGGCCGTGAAGAACGGCCGGGAAATCTTTATACCGCCCGGCCGGCTCTGAATCGGTCGGTTCCTCTGAAGAGACCGGATCATCATGATCAGGCCACAAAAGGAACGGGAGACTCCGGAGTAAAATGAGCGTAGCCGGTCGTAGACCCCCGATACGGCGGGAGGATAAAGGTCGTGGCGCGAAGCTGTTCTACACGCACCGCATCCGCATGATGGTCCAGCGCCGGTGCGCCGATACCTTCCGACACTCATTCAGCTGGTGCAGACCGGGACCAGCAATCCCGGCAAGGTCTTCGATCTCGAGCTGCCGCTCGAGCAACCAGCCGAGGGCTATCGAGCGATGGACGAGCGCCACGCGATCAAGACGCTGCTTCGCACGTAGAGTCGCCGGGATAGAAAGAAAGGAGAGTCGCGTGATGAGTAGCTTGCTGAGAGTCGCTATTGCCCTTGTCTGCGTTGCGCTGCCGATCACTTCGAGCACCGACCTGCGTAGCAGCAATGCCACCGCGGCCGCGCAAAGCGATCGCGAGCGGTTTGTCGGCGCGTGGCGGCTGGCATGGATGGAGGAGCCAGGTCCGGACGGGAAGATCATCCGAAGGACGGATCGCAAGGGTTCGCTAATGTACGCGCGCGATGGCCGCATGTCGGTGCAGATCCAGTTCCCTGAGTCGCAGTCTTCCGTCTCCAACGACTACATATCGAACGGATACGAGGCGTCCTTCGGCACCTATGAGGTGAACGAACAAGCCCAAACAATCACACGTCACGTCGAGGGATCGATCACGCGAGGCCTCGTCGGACAGAGCCTGACCCGCGCGTACCGGTTCTCCGACGGGGGCCTGACGATGCGATCTGTCCGACCTGAGGAACGCTGGTCGACCATGTGGGAACGCTACCGAGGGGCGGGAGCCGATCCAGGAGAACACGATGAAAAAACGCACGCTAGGTAAAGAGGGCCTGGACGTGTCGGCGATCGGGCTGGGCTGCATGGGCATGAGCTGGTCCTACAGCCCGGTTCCCGACCGACACGCCATGCTGACCCTGCTCCGCGCCGCCGTCGATCGCGGGGTGACGTTCTTCGACACGGCGGAGGTCTACGGTCCTCACGCGAATGAAGAGCTCGTCGGCGAAGCCCTGGCACCGTTCCGCGGGCAGGTCGTGATCGCCACGAAATTCGGGTGGGCACCGGGCGCAGAGGGCGAGACCCGGTGGAGTCGCCTCAATAGCCGGCCCGAACACATCACGCGCGTGGTCGAGGGCTCGCTCGCGCGACTGAAGGTCGAGGCGATCGACCTGTACTACCAGCATCGCGTCGACCCGGATGTGCCGATCGAAGATGTCGCCGGCACCGTCAAGGCGCTGATCGACCAAGGCAAGGTGAAGCACTTCGGTCTGTCTGAAGCCGCCGCAGGCACCATCCGGCGGGCGCACGCCGTCCAGCCGGTCACCGCGGTCCAGAGCGAGTACTCACTTTGGTATCGCGAGCCGGAGCGGGAGATCCTGCCGACGCTCAAGGAACTCGGCATCGGCTTCGTCCCGTTCAGTCCGCTTGGGAAAGGCTTCCTCACCGGCAAAATCGACGACACCACGACATTCGACAGCTCGGACTTCCGCTCCAGCGTTCCACGCTTCACTGCGGAGAATCGCAAGGCCAACCAGGCGCTCGTGGATCTGCTGCAGTCGATGGCGCAGCGCAAGGACGCGACCGCTGGTCAGGTTGCGCTGGCCTGGCTTCTTGCGCAGCAGCTGTGGATCGTGCCGATTCCCGGCACGACGAAGGTGCATCGGCTGGAGGAGAACGTCAAGGCTGCGGATGTGGAGCTGACGCCGGAAGACCTGGCAGACATCGAGTGCGCCGCATCACAAATCACTATCCAGGGCGCCCGATATTCCGAGGCGATGGAGCGGATGAGCAATCGCTGAGGCGCCTGGGAGAGGTGAGGGACGGGTTGCTTTGGATTCCGCGGCCAGCGATCTCACGCCGAGCGCGATAAGGGAATTCCCATAAAAAAAAGTCTCGTCTAGATCCGGAAGTGGCCGACGGCGCGGAGCTTGAAGAAGGACCGGGCGCAGGCCTCGAGGTCGCTCGCGGCGTCGTGGGCCCCCTCGTAGGAGAAGCCGAAGACGTAGGTGTGGAGCTCCTCGAGCGTCGGCCATTTATATCCGGGGCCGCCCGGCCTCGGCAGGCCGACGATGTCGGTCGTCCGCTTCATCGTGCACACCGACGGCAGCTCCAGGAAGCGGAGGGACTTGCGCGTCCGGACGAGCTCGCCCCCGACGACGCCGCGGTCGTAATCGAAGTTGTGGGCGACCAGCGTCGTCGCCGGCCGCTCGACCTCGGCGACGAACTCGTCGAGGACATCGGAAAGCTCGCGCCCGACCTTCCGGGCCTGGGCGTCGGAGATGCCGTGGATGCGCGTCGAGTCGGCGGGGATGGTGAAGCCCTCGGGCCGGACGATATGGCTTTGGACCGGGCCCGGGCGTCCCTGGGCGTCGTAACGGGCCCAAGCGAGCTGGACGATGCGGGGCCACTCGTCGGCAACCTCGGGCGAGAAATAGCGGATCCGAGGAAGCCCCGTCGTCTCGCAATCGAAGAACAGGAACATGAGATAAGGGTTACCCGGACTCGGGTCCCCTGTCAAGCGCGGCGTTGACACGCGGCGGAAGCCAAGATACATTCTCCCTTGCCGTCCGCGGCCTGTCGGGGATCCATAACGCCAGGTTCCACCCCCAGCCGAGGGCCGTCCGGACCGGAAGGAGGAATGATGAACACCCCCCGTTATCCTATCGCACAAGCCCTTACGGTCCTGGCCGCTTGCGGGATGCTGTTTTCGCTCGTAACGTGCAAGACAAAGGCGCCCCGCACCGATGAGGAGCTGGCCGGCGTCACGCAATTCGTCGCCAACGGCTCCTTCGAAGAGATGGCCGGCGAGAAGCCCAAGGGATGGACTTCCCGCAACTGGCAGCGTGGAAGCGACGCTGTCTTCGCCGTCGAGCCAGCCGGACATGCGGGGAGCCGGAGCGTCATGATCTCCTCCGAGAAGGGCGCCGACGCCTCGTGGGTCGCCACCGTCCCCATCCGGCCCTATTCGCGCTACAGGCTGAGCGGATGGATCAAGACCGAGAACCTGGTTCCCGGGAAGAGCCGGGGCGCCCAGATCAATATCGACGGAGAAGGGGACTGGCGGACGCCGCCGGTCACGGGCACTCAGGACTGGACGCGGGTCGAAGCCGAATTCGACGCCGGGGCCAACGACGCCGTCTATGTGACATGTCTCTTCGGCGGCTGGGGCCGGGCGGTTTCGGCTTCGTCGAGATGCCGAACAAGGAAGAGGCCGACAAGGCCATCTCGGGCCTTAACGGCAAGGACCTCAAGGGCCGTCCCCTGACGGTCAATGAAGCCCGGCCCCGCACCGACCGGCCCCGCACGGGCGGCGGCGGCGGCAGAGGCGGCGGCGGCGGCCGGTACTGATCTCAGCTTCTAGCTGACTTTATTCGAACGCCAAAGGGCGGATATCCCGGAAGGGGCATCCGCCCTTTTTTATTTTCCAAGGGGATTTCATCTCGGGGACATGTACCTGGTACGTGTCCCCATTCTTGATTTGAGTCGGCATATTCGACCGAGTTCATCCGTCACCTGGAGTTGACGTTCGCGGCCGAGAAGCCGCCGCCGCTTCGTGTCCTCGAACAGGCCGCCCTGATGGCGGGCGAGGAGAGCAAGGAATACGAATAGCCGGCGTCTGGGAGAGGGGAGTGGCCTGGCCTCATTTGACCCGATTTCAGGATCACCCACCCGATCCGTTGCCCGCCAATCTGCCAGGTAAGCGCAATGTCGAGATGTTGACTTCTGTCGGGGGCCGGGATATCCTCTTTCTGTGAAGGGAAGGGTTGATTCCGAGCCCGAGACGGGCGATCTCAAACCAAGCGCAAAAGGGATTACCTATAAATTGTGTTTGGTTCGGATGATGGAGGGAATAGATGTTGATCCTTGTTACGGGTGCGAGCGGGAAGACCGGACAAGCCGTCGTGCGTGCCCTCGCACAGGCAGGCGTAGCGACGCGGGCTCTGGTTCATCGGCAGGAACAGGTGGCGCCATTGCAGGAACTTGGCGCCACGGATGTGGTGGTCGGTGACCTGCGTGATGACCAATCGCTCAGAGAGGCTTTGCAGGGCATCGACGCCGTTTATCATATCTGCCCGCCCGTGCAGCCAGATGAAGCGGCTATCGGGCAGCGGATGATCGCGCTGGCCAGTGAAGCACACGTGGCCCGCTTTGTCTACCACTCGGTGCTACATCCGCAGATCGAGGCCATGCCCCATCATGCGCAGAAGCTTCGTGTGGAAATGGCGCTGATCCAATCGAATCTCCCCTTCACGATCCTCCAGCCGGCCGCCTTCATGCAGAACCTGCGGGAGATATGGTCGCGGATCGTCGAACAGGGGATTTTCGCCAGCTTCTTTGGACTGCATGCCGGTATGTCGCTGGTGGATCTGGATGACGTGGCGGAAGTGGCCGTGCGCGTGCTCACGGAAGACGGCCACCTTTTTGCCACCTATGAATTGAGCGGCCCGGCAGTGCTCATTGCCGCAGAGATCGCCGGTACTCTCAGCCAGACGTTGGGTCGCCCGGTTACTGCTGAGAACCTCGATATCGACAAATGGGCGCAGCGGATGCGCAACCACGGCATGCCGGATCACGGCGTGCAAACGCTGGCGACGATGTTCCGCTACTATGAACAGCACGGGCTCACTGGCAATCCGCATGTCCTGACCATGTTGCTCAAGCGCCCGCCGACTGACGTTGCGGGATTTATCGCCAGGATGCTTGCGCGATAGACAGACAGGTGTGAAGGCGGATTTCCCGAAAGGGGCATCCGCCCTTTTTTGTTTTCAGGGGGATTTCAATTATAATCGATCCCGAGAGCTCCCCATGGAAAAGACCCTTCAAGTCATCGAAGAGATGACCCGCCTGGGGATCATCAAGGCTTACGCCATCGGCGGCGGCATCGCGGCGACCTATTACATAGAACCCGTCCTAACCTATGATCTGGACGTCTTTTTCCTCCCCGTCAAGGAGGGGCTGGACGAGCTCGCTCCCATTTATGAGTTTGCCCGCAGCCGCGCCTATGCCGAACAGGCCGAAGCCCTCCTCATTGAGGGCTTTCCCGTCCAGTTCATCCCGGCCTACAATGCCCTCGTCCGGGAGGCCGTCACCCGCGCCACGACGCTGAAATACCGCGATACCGAGGCCAAGGTCGTCAAAGCGGAATATCTGGCTGCCATCGCCCTGCAGACCGGACGCGCGAAGGATAGGGAGCGCGTCGTCCGGCTCTTGGAAGAAGCGGCCATCGACAGGGCCGTCCTCGACAAGATCCTCGAAGAGCACGGACTGGCCGACAAGCTGAGGAGGATCGAGAAGGGTTTCCGTGAAGAATAAGGCCGCAGAGCGTATCTTTCGGCAGAAGCGAGATCGCCGGCGCCAATTGGCCAAGCTGCCGTTCGAGAAGAAGATCGAGATCGTCGTCGAGCTCCAAAAGGCGGCTGCCGGGATCCGTGAGGACTCCCGCCGAAAAGTCTGGCCGATTTAGCCAGATGCGACCTTCGAAGCTCGTTTCCGGGCCCTCCGGACCAGCTCCCAGTCGATGACCGTCCCCCCGGACTCGAGATAGTAGGGGCTCGCGAGAACGTTCATCCCGCCTTCCCTGGCCACCAGGAACTCGCGGACCCTGAACCGCTTTTCGGCGTGGATGTCCTGCATGACGTCGTCGAGAGATGGGACCGGCCTGAAGATATAGAGCTGCTCGAGGATCGTTTTCTTTTGGTCGTCCGGGATCTCATAGATCCGGACCGGCCCGGTCGCCGAGGGCACGACCTTGATCGGAAAGGGCAAGGGAGGATCGGAAAAAGGGGAGGACTGGCTCATGAGAGTCTCCTTTCTTTCTAAGGGACGTCCCAAGGGCGCGGATCTTCTCAGTCGATCCGACGGCTTTTAGGATCGAATGGGCCAAGGCCTATGGCGTCCTCAGAGCAGGCGGCGACAGGCCCGTGGCCGCGGACTCCTGCTTCGAGGCGGCTTCGACGTCGAAATTCGTGACGGCCGCGATCGTCCTCCACTTTGTCGAAAAGGGGATCCTGAGCCTGGACGAGGATATCAATGCCTATCTCAAGTCCTGGAAGCTGCCGGACAGCGACTTGACGCGGCGGCAGAAGGTCACCCTTCGTTTGTTGCTGACACATCAGGCGGGCCTGCCGGCCACGAATTTTCCGCAGAAAGACGGCGCGGGCGATCCGACCCTGGTCCAAGTCCTGAGCGGGGAGTGGACCCGCTGATCTGCCCCCGGTGCGGTGGGAGGATGAGAGTCGTTGCGTTCCTGACCGAGTACGCGGTCGTCGACCGGATCATTCGTCACCTGGAGTTGACGTTCGCGGCCGCAAAGCCGCCGCCCGCCCATGCGTTCGAGCAGGTCGTCCTGATGGCGGCCGAGGAGAGCGGGGAATATGAATAGAGGCACCTCGGGAGAGGGAGATGGTCTGGCCCTAATTGGCCCCGTTTCAGGATGACCCCCCGCTCATCCGCCCGCTGGCAGCCGGATCGGCTCAATCGCAAGAAATTGACATCGGCTCGGGGCGGTGATACCCTCCTTGTCGAGATGGGAAAGGTTAATCGGAAGTCCCTGACCCGAGATTTCTCGTCGAGCGCGAAAAGGAATTTCCTATCAATCAAAGTATTCAGTAGCTTCGAGGACCAGGAAGCTTCGGACATCCAATATTATATCGGCCTAAGCCCCGAAGCGCGCCAGCGCATCGCTCGGGTGCTGCGCAAGAGATTTTATGGTAAGAATTCTCCCCGGATCCGGAGCGCCGAGGCAGCTAAATGACTCCCTCTCATTTCTCCCGGGATGTTCTGGATCTGCTCGTCCATCTCCAAAAGCACGGGGTCCGTCTTCTCATCGTCGGGGCGGAAGCGGTCATCTACCACGGCTTTGCCCGGCTGACGGGCGACATCGACCTGTTCTATGAGCCGTCCCTCAAGAATTGCCGGGCCCTGTATGCCGCTCTCCGGGAATTCTGGTCAGGAGACGTGCCCGGGATAGGATCCGCGGGCGACCTGGCCCGAAGAGGGCAGATCGTTCAGTTTGGATTTCCCCCGAATCGGATCGACCTGCACAACACGATCTCCGGCGTCGGATTCGACGAGGCCTGGAAGGACCGGATCACTGAACAATTGCTGATCCGGGGGAAAAAAGTCGATGTTCGCTACATAGGCCTGGCTGCCTTGATCAAGAACAAGAAGGCCGTCGGGCGGCCCAAGGACCTGGAGGATCTCAAGTATCTCCGGGCCGCGGCCAAGAAACTGACGAAATAATCTCCCATCGATTTTCCTCTTGACAAATGCCTTCGGCAGGAGAACTACACCTACGACCTGAAGGCTGTCGAGAAGGACTACGAAAGCCTCCGCGGGGCTGTCCGAGATCAGCTCGGCTTGGATCTCCGCAAAGAGCGCCGCAAGTTACAGGTCGTGGTCGTTCGGAAGGCCTGATTCCATTTTCCTCTTGACAAACGCCCGCGTCGGGTCGAGCAGAAAAGAGCTGGCCAGGCCCGGATGGCGAACATTGTCAAAACCGGACTTTCGCATCACGATATGAACTTGCTATCCGGCCGGGCGATGGCTAGAATCGGCTCAGGGCAATGTGGGAACGGCTGAGATCAAGATCCTTCGTAATTGCGGCAACGGCGATCCTCTGCGCTTGCGGCGGCGATCATGAGGGCCCCACGAGGACACTCCAGGACGGCGTTGAGATCGTGGAGAACGGCGCCGGCATCTACTCGGTCAAGGGAGAGCCGCGGGCCTTGTCCCTGAGGGAAGAGTTCAGGATCGACATAGAGGAGGACGCCGTCGCGGCGACTGGACTGACGGATATCGAGAACCTCGACGTCGATTCGCAACGGCGCATCCTCTTGTTCCGGCGCAGCGCGACCTCGGGGAATGCCGTTTTCGTGTTCGACGACCGCGGCCGGTTCGTGCGGTCATTTTGCCCTATCGGCCAGGGGCCCGGAGAGGTGCAGAATCCCCGGTTCATGCGGCTGAATGCCAGGGGAGAGATCCCTGTGGTCAGCCTGGGCGGCCGGAAGGTCCTGTTCTTCAACGCGGAGGGGACGGCGGTTCGCACGGTCGCTCTGCCGGACCTCCTTTTTCCCTTTCCGCACGGCTTCTTGCCGCTCGCCAACGGGGATTATGTCATTGCCTATATCCGAGTGAAACCGGAGACTCTCGAATTCTCTTCATACGGCGTCGGCTTGTTCGGCCCGGATTTTTCCAGGCGGCGAGAGCTGAAGGCGTATCCCGTTCCGGTCGAGGACGAGCTCAAGACCATCTTCATCGATTTCCCCCTCGTCGCGGTTTCGCGAACCTCCTTTTTCTTGACGACTATGGCCTCGAGTCGCGAGATCGAGGTCTATGACTTGAGTGGCCGCCTGATCCGTAAGATATTGGCGGACTATCCGGCGGTCGACGTCCCTCACGGATTCCGTGAGGAGATCCTCCATTCGCTCCCCCCGAACCACCCGTTCTGGAAGAACCTAGTCTTTCCAAGAACATTCCCGCCGTTCCTGGCCCTCCTCACAGACGATCATGACCGGCTCTATGCCGTCGGATATGGGCAAAACCAGGCGACAGGCGCCGGCGTCTGCGACATGTTCTCGCCGGGCGGCGTTCGCGTCCTCAGAACGGCCCTGGGCTATCAGAGGCTCCAACTCGGGCCACCCCTGCGGGACGTCATTATCAAGAACGACCGCCTCTATTGCGTCCGGGAGAAGCCCAGCGGCTTCCCTGAGGTCCTGGTCTACTCGCTCCAGTGGACGGTTGACTGATCCCCAGGGATTCTTAAATACGCGGTACCTTCAGTAATCCCAGCCCTTCCAGAAATTAGGATTATTGACGATTTCATAGCGATTGGGAAAAGCTTTCACCAACGCATCAGCGGTCGAGTTCCAGACGGTGCCATGGCCGATCGTGCCATTGCCGTGCACATTGTTATCCTGGATGACGGTTTGATCGAGAAGGTAGTTGCTGAAGCCTTGAATGCTTCTGGCGTTGGCGTCCTGCCGGGCATAATAGTCAGCGTGTTGGGCGTCGTTGGCTCGTTCGATGGCCTTCATCCGCGCCGTGGCATCCGCGCCGATTTTGTGAATGGCGGCGATGGCGGGCGCAGCGATGGCATTGGCTTGCCGCGCGACCACCGCTTGGTTGACCTCAAAACTGGAGAGGATAGCGCCCACGGTGGCGCGCTCCTTGTCAGCGAACTTTGGGGCGATCTGGCTTATAGAAAGCGTAAACATGTAGTTGCCCATCCTATCAGGGGCAGTGCAACACGCCAGCATCTCCATCTCCCAGTAGTCTTTCTCCTGTATGTTAGGATGCGCCTGGCCTACCGATAAAAGCATCCCGTGCCCGATGGCATGGACGCAGAGTTGGCCGGGGGAACCGGCCACCTGCTCGGCGTGGTCGATCCGAAAGTCAATGAGTTGGTTGTTCACGCGATAGAACTCCTTGATAAGACCTGGAAACCCCTTGACCGGATCCTCGTAGGACGGGTAGACCATTTTGGCGCCCATGCCGGTGGCCCTACCGTATGGCTGGCTATAAGAAGGGTTGGTCGCCCCCCGTACCAAGTTGATGTTGATTATTACGTTGTAGTTGGGGTCGACGACCATGACGGTGCCCCCGTTGCCTTGAAATCTCCAGCCGTTGGGGATAGCAAGGCTGGCCGAACCGTCTTGGGTCATAACCCGGTGCAGCGGCTCCGGCGGGGCCGGCCGGCTGCCCGTCGCGGGGCCGGAAGCTGGCCTTCCGCTACCAGGATGCCACTCGCTGAATAGCCTGTTCAGCATGGGGTTTACAGTCGAGCCAAAACGCGTCGCATCGTCGCTCACGAGGGCCGCTTCCATCTTGTTGGAGCCCGATGGAGAGGCGATGAGCAGGCCCGCAACCTGCTTGTTTCCTTGCGGGTGGTTGACCACCGTGAAGAAGACCGCATCGGAATTCGTGCCGCGCACCCTGAACACGCTGCCAACCTGCGGCTTTTCTCCGCAGTTGTTGTGCACGATACGCAGCACGGCGCTCATGGCCGCCGCCGAGCTCGTCGCCCCGTCCACCACTCCGTACACGATTTTTCCACCCTGGGGATTGTCAATGGTTTTCAGCGGTGTTTGGGCACCCGATACGGATGCAAGGCACCCGATCAAGCCTAGCCAGAGAGCCAAGGAAACGCAAAATGGCTTATTTCCGCGCACAATCGTCCCCCTTCCACTGATGGATAAGAACTTGTTCTGGGGCAAATTGAACTTATCGAAAAGGGACTTTTGTGTCAAGGCCATTATGGCGCGCAGGATGTTGGCTTTCTTGTTTTTCTATCAAGGGCGCTGAGAGCGAGAACGAGCTACGCCAATGCCCACCGAGGCAGGGTCCGCAAGGCCGGGCGAACGGGGTTCCCGCCTGAAGATCGTCGAGGAGTGTCGATAGGCGCGTAAATTTACAAGGAATTTCCTATCAAATAACGAGACTGCTGACGAAATAATCTCACATCGATTTTCCACTTGACAAACGCCCACGGCGGCCTTATCTTATAAAAGGTGAACAAAATGGTAAACACATTGAGACGGGAACTGACCCTCCGGCAGGCCAAGGTCCTCAAGGCCGTCGAGGATTATGTCCTCGAGCACGGCTACGCCCCGACCATCCGCCAGCTGGGCTCGGCCCTCAAGATCCCCAGCCCCTCGGCCGTCCTCAAGCACCTCCAGAGCCTGGAGCGCAAGGGCTACATCAGCCGCGCCGACGGCGAGATCCGGGTGGCCGGCCTCGCGGCCCTCGTCGAGAGCCAGGTCCGGGTGCCGGTGGCCGGCCTCGTCCCGGCCGGCGGGCCGCGCGAGTCGTTCGACGCGACCGGCGAGGCCATGGACGTCCCGGGCTGGATGGTCGGCCGCCGCCGGGGCAACGTCTTCTGCATCCGGGTCGACGGCAAGAGCATGATCGACGCCTACATCGACGACGGCGACCACGTCCTGCTCGAGCGGACCAACCTGGCCAACTCGGGCGAGATGGTCGTGGCCATGCTCGACGACGGCTCGGTCACGCTCAAGCGCCTGCGCCGCGACAACGGTCATGTCTTTCTCGTCCCGGAGAACCCGGCCTTCCAGCCGATCGAGGCCCCGTCGGCCAAGATCCTGGGGCGGGTCATCGGCATCATGCGCAAGTACTGAACGGGGCGGACCCCTGATGGTCATCCCCTTCGTGAAGGGGAGAAAAAGGCAAATCGGATCGCACGGAAAAAGGAGGACAGGTGTCTTTGTCGAAAAAAGGGCGTCGGTACATCGTCCACGTCGACATCGACGCCTTCTTCGCCGCCGTCGAGGTCCTGCTCGACCCCTCGCTCGCGGGCAAGCCGGTCATCGTCGGCGGCCTCCCCCACGAGCGCGGCGTGGCCTCGACCTGCTCCTACGAGGCCCGCAAGTTCGGCGTCCACTCGGGCATGCCGCTCCGCGAGTGCTACAAGCTCTGCCCCCAGGGCGTCTTCGTCCGCGGCAACTTCCAGGTCTACCAGGCCTTCTCCGAGCGCTTCTTCCGCGTCCTCCACACCGCGACCCCGGACGTCGAGGAGGCCTCGCTCGACGAGGCCTACCTGGATCTCACCCGCTGCGGCCACATCTATCCCTCGTTCACGGAGGCGGCCCGCGAGCTCAAGCGGCAGGTCGAGCGCGAGATCGGGGTCACGGTCTCGGTCGGGGCCGCGCCGAACAAGATCCTGGCCAAGCTGGCCACGCGCCGGGCCAAGCCGGCCGGCTTCTTCGAGATCCGCGAGGGCGAGGAGCAGACCTATCTCCGCGACCTCGGCATCGAGGCCCTGCCCGGCATCGGCCCCAAGGCCCAGGTCGTCCTGC
The DNA here is from genome assembly GCA_963725825.1 of Candidatus Aminicenantota bacterium. Lineage (GTDB taxonomy): Bacteria > Acidobacteriota > Aminicenantia > Aminicenantales > Saccharicenantaceae > RBG-16-66-30. The sequence goes on along the minus strand of CAVSAI010000023.1, from coordinate 50,644 downwards.
GGCTGATGAACATCCACAAGATCGGCGAGCTGTGGGATCTGCCGCGGGGGACCCTGCACACGCTCTTCGGCGAGGGCGGCGACGACATCTATCTCCAGTCGCGCGGCATCGACTGCCGGCCGCTGGTCACGCGGACGCTGCCCAAGTCCGTCTCGCGCGAGACGACCTTCCTCGAGGACCTCTGGGACAAGCGCCTGCTCCTGGCCCACCTGGCCTACCTCTGCGACCGGCTGACCCTGGCCCTGCGCGAGGACCGGCTCTACGCCCACGTCATCGAGGTCAAGGCCCGCTACGCCGACTTCAAGACCGAGATCAAGCGCCGTCTCGTGCTCTCGCCGCTCCAGGAGATGAGCAAGATCTACAAGATCGCCGAGGAGCTCTTCCTCGAGCTCACCGCCGGCTCGCGGCTGGCCCTGCGCCTGGTCGGGGTCAAGGCCTCGGACCTCGTCCGCGTCCGGCCCCTGGCGCTCTTCGAGCCCTACTCGGACCGGCCGGAGCGGCTCGGCGGGGCCATCGACCAGGTCCGCGGCAAGTACGGCTTCGGCTCGGTCCTGACGATCCGGGAAAAGATGCTCGACGCCGTCTACGCCTTCGAGCCGCGGCGGGGCTACGTCCTCAAGACGGCGTCCCTGACGAAATGAAGGGAGAAGAGAAGCGCCATGTTCGTGCCGCTGCGCATCCATTCGGTGTACAGCCGGGGGAGAGGGAGCGTCACGCTCGAAGAGGCGGCCGGCTGGACCGGGGGAAAAGGCTTCCGGCCGCGGCCCTGGCGGACATCGGCAACATCTACGGCTGGGGCAAGTGGAAGCGCATCGCGCCGGCGGGCGGGTTCAAGCCCATCTTCGGCTGCGAGCTCGAGTGCGGGGGCCGGCGGTTCGTCTTCCTGGTCAAGACGCGGGAGGGCTACTCGAACCTCATGGAGATCTTCAACCGCAGGGACATCCGCGACGCCTCCGGGCTCATCGCGATCTACATCCCCGGGGGACTGTCCCCGAAAGGAGAGGACGAGGGCATGGCCGGGGGCGCGAAAGGGGACAAGAAAGGGGACACGGCTGGGCGAGCGAAGCCGCGATGCTGGCCGAGCTCCGGGGGAAAGTCGCGCCGGGCGACCTCTACCTCGGGGCGGATTTCGGGAACTTCAGGCGGATCATTGGAAGACGGAATGGGGGACACGTACCAATTTCTTCGAAATTGGAACATGTCCCCCAGTCGCCTTGCCCGTCGTCTGGGCCAACCCCCTCAAGTACCTGACGAGCCCGGAGCGCCTCGTCCTCCTCCATGCCATCGAGCAAAAGATCCCCTACCCGCCGGAGCGCGACCGGCTCCTGGGCAAGATGAGACTCTTCGGGCCTGACCAGGAGGCGCTGGCCCTGCGCCGCTTCGGCGACGCGGCCCGGGACGCCCTGGCCCGGACGGCCGAGGTCGCCGAAAAGTGCGAGTTCGTCTTCGAGAACGTCATCCCCGGCCTCCCGGCCGACCTCTTCCCCCGGACCCTCCGCGAGGTCGTCATGGAGCGGCTCACGGCGGCGAAGAACCTGACCTGGAAGGAGCGCCAGCGGGCCCGCCGCGAGCTCACGGCGGTCGAGCAGTCGGGCTTCGGCCCCTACTTCCTCGCCGTCCACGACATCGTCGAGTTCGCCCGCGGCCGCGGCATCCTCCACAACCTGCGGGGATCGGGGGCCTCGTCCTTCCTGGCCTGGCTCCTCGGCATCTCCCACGTCAGCCCGATGGAGTTCGATCTCTATTTCGAGCGCTTCCTCAACCGCGGCCGGCCCGACCCGCCCGACATCGACATCGATTTCGACTCCCGGCGCCGCGACGAGGTCCTGAAGTACGTCCTCGAGCGCTACGGCGCGGGCAAGACCGGCGCGGCCTACGTCTGCAGCCTCAAGAGCTTCGGCGGCCGCTCGGCCCTCTACGAAACGCTCCGCGCGTTCGGCGCCCCGCCCGAGGAGGCGCGGAGCCTGTCGAAGCGCGTGCCGTATTTCGCCGAGCCGTCGAGCCTCCGACTGGCCGCCCCGGCGCCGGGCCGCCTCGACGTCTGGAAGCTCGCCGCCGAGCTCCAGGACGTCTATCACGAGATCTCCCTCCACGTCGGCGGCGTCATCCTGACCCCGGGGCCGGTCGAGCGGTATCTGCCCCTCGAGACCTCGGCCAAGGGCCTGCGCATGACCCACTTCGACAAGGACGCGGTCGAGGACCTGCGGCTGATCAAGCTCGACCTCCTCTCGGTGCGGGGCCTGGCGGCCATCTCGGAGACGAAAGAGAAGCTCCAGCTGCGGGCCCTGCCGCCCGGGGACGCGGCGACGTACGCGGCGCTGCGGGCCGCCCGGACGGTCGGCTGCTTCCAGGTCGAGAGCCCGGCCATGATGAACCTCCTGCGGCGGATGAAGCCCGTGGACATCCACGAGATCACCCAGGCCCTGGCCCTGGTCCGGCCCGGGCCGACCGAGAGCGGCATGAAGGAGGCGCTCCTGCGGCGGCGCAGCGGCCGGCGAGGGCCGGCGAAAAACGGGGACACGTACCAGAGGTACATGTCCCCAAGCGACGACGCCTTTCTCGCCCGCATCCTGCCCGAGACCGGCGGCATCCTTCTCTACGAGGAGCAGGTCATGCAGGTCGCCGAGCGCGTGGCCGGCATGCCCCCGGAGGAGGGGGACCTCCTGCGGCGGAGCCTGAAGCAGGGGCGGGGCGGCGATGCGGCGCTCCGGGCCAAGTTCGCCCGCGAGGCCGGCGAGCGCGGCTACGGGGCGCCGGAGGTCGAGCGGCTGTGGAAGACCATGGAGAAGTTCTCCTCCTACTCCTTCAACAAGGCCCACAGCGCCTCCTACGCCCACATGGCCTACCAGGCCGTCTATCTCAAGGTCCACCAACCGGTGACGTATTTCGCGGCCGTGCTCAACGCCGGCGGCGGCTACTACGATCTGCCGGAGTACGTCGCCGAAGCGAAGAGGAACGGCATCCGCATCCTGGGGCCGGACGCCAACCGCAGCGGGTCCGGCTTCGAGGTCGAGGCGGCGGCGGGGGGCGGGGCGATCCGCGTCGGCCTGACCTCGATCAAGGGCCTCGGCCTGAAGACGATCGAGCGCCTCCTCGACGAGCGGGCGGCGGGCGGCGAGTATCTGTCGGTCGAGGACTTCCTGGCCCGGACGAAGCCCGGCAAGGCCGAGCTCCTGACCCTCATCAAGGCCGGCGTCTTCGACTCCCTCGAGCCGCGGCGGACGCGCCAGGTGCTGCGCTACTTCCAGGGCCTCGAGAACATGGAGGAGGTGGCCGACATCGCCTCGGACGAGAAGCGACGCATGATCTTCGAGGCCCTCGGGTTCCTTCCGGACGGGGACGACCTCGATCTCTACGAGGGGAAGCGGCCGGAGCTGCGGGTGAAGGACCTCAAGGATTGCGCCGGGACCATGGTCGAGCTCGTCGTCCGGGTCGTCGACGCCCGTCAGAGGGTGACCTATAACACCGTGCAGGAAGGCAAGGGCCGCGGCGGGTATGGCGGGTATGGCGGAGGGGCCGGCGGCGGTGACGACGAGGAGCCGGAGAAGGCGGACGGGGGCCCCGGGGGATACGGCGGGAACGGGAATGGGAACGGCGGCGCAAAGTATTTTTACATCTTCGAGGACGAAACGGGCCTCCTCGAGGGTGTCGGCGAGACGCACTGCACGACCTACGGGATGCCGCCCGTCTGTTTCCTGCGCGGCGAGGTCCGGGTTGACGGGGAGGGAGTCCCCAAGATCACCAAGTGTACTTTCCTGAGGTCGTTCTGATGGGGACATGTCCCTTGGGTACGAGTTCTGAAAAGGGACTGTCCCCGGAGGGGACTGTCCCTCTTGGGCAGTGTGAACAATTGGCACAAATCTGGCAATTATCAAGGTTAAATGAAACCGAACAAGCCGAGCGAACCCCCGAACCGAGCATAACGGAGGCCGACATGAGCGGTTACCGATTCTCAGCCTATGTGATCCGCGATAGCGAGGGATGGGCGGCCCATTGTCCTGAGTTCCCGGACTGCCGGGCCCGCGGCGCCACGTACGAGCTGGCGCTGAACAACCTGCGCGACGTCATCCAGATCTTCGTTGAGGACGGACTCGGCGACGACGAAGCGCCGCCCCAGCACAGCGAGCTGTCCTTCACGTCCCTGAGCCTCTGACGCCCGGGTCCGCTGGCGGGCCCAAATTCGCCGTCTTGACAGCCTGCGGACCGGGCGGTATAAGTCGTTTCATGTCACCCCACAGAATCAAGACCTCAATCGGACTCCGTCTAGTTGTCATCGTCTCCGCCCTGGCGGCTGCGGTGGTCGCGTTATCGGCGGCCGGGCAGACGGCCAAGCGCCCCATCGCGCTCGACGATCTCTTCAAGATCAAGAGCGTCAGCGACCCCCAGCGTTCGCCGGACGGCAAGTGGGTCGCCTATACCGTCGGTACGACGGATGCCGAAAAGGACAAGCGGGACACCGATCTCTGGATGGTCAGCTGGGACGGCACGGAACACATCCGCCTCACTTCGAGCCCCGACGGCGAATCGACCCCCCGCTGGAGCCCGGACGGGCGCTTCCTGGCTTTCCTCGCTTCCCGGGGCACGGAGGAGGAGAAGAAGCTCGGCGCCCAGGTCTGGCTTCTCGACCGGAGGGGCGGCGAGGCCCAGAAGCTCACGGAGATCCAGGGTGGGGTCAGCGACTACGCCTGGTCGCCGGACGGGAGGCGCCTTGTGATCGTCTCGAGTGACCGGGACCCGGCCGACGAGCCCGAGAAGATGGAGGGCTGGAAGCGGAAGACCCCGCCTCCCATCGTCGTCGACCGCTATCTCTTCAAACAGGACCGGTCGGGCTATCTCAAGAGGCTCTATGAGCACCTGTGGCTCTTCGATGTGGCGTCCCGCAAGGCCGAGCCGCTGACTTCGGGAGCGTCCAACGATACGTCGCCTGCGTGGTCGCCCGACGGCAGCCGAATCGCCTTCCTCAGCGAGCGCGGCCCCGATATCGACCGTGATCCTGACTCCGATCTCTTTGTCATCGAGGCCAAGGCCGGTGCGGCCGCCATCCAGCTTACGGACTTCCCGGGTCCCGACGATGGCCGCCCATCTTGGAGCCCCGACGGCCAATGGATCGCGTTCCTGCGCGGCGACGAGCCTCGGTTCTCGGGCTACAACCTCGGCAAGCTGGCCATCGTGGCGGCGGCGGCGGGCGGCCCCGCGAGGATCCTCACGGAAAAGCTCGACCGGGCAGTTTCGGACCCGATCTGCTGGTCGGCCGACGGCAAGAGCCTGACCTTTCTCCTCGAGGACGACCGGGCGGTCTACGTCGGCCGGATGCCCGCCGGCGGAGGCTCCGTCGAAAAGCTGACGGCGGGCCGCCGCACGGTCTCGAACATCTCGCTCGGCCCGGACGGAGCGATCACCTTGCTCGACGGCACGGCGACAGAGACCGCCGAAGTGACGGCCCTCGAGGACGGCCGGCTGCGGCGGCTGACCCACCAGAACGACGCCCTGCTGGCCGGGCTCGAGCTCGGGACGACGGAGGACTTCACCTCGAAGAGCAAGGACGGCACCGTCGTCAACGGACTCATCACCAAGCCGGCCTCCTATTCCCCGGGGACGCTTTATCCGATGCTCCTTCGCATCCATGGGGGGCCCAACGGCCAGGATGAATGGGGCTTCAGCTTCGAGCGCGAGATTTTCGCCGCTAACGGGTACGTCGTTCTGGCCGTCAACTACCGTGGCAGCTCGGGCCGCGGCAGCGCGTTCCAGAAAGCCATCTTCGCGGATTGGGGCCGCAGGGAAGTCATGGACCTCCTCGGCGCCGTGGACCGGGCCGTGGCCATGAAGGTCGCGGACCCCGCGAGGCTCGGCATCGGAGGCTGGAGCTACGGCGGGATCCTGACGGACTACACGATCGCGACGGACCCTCGCTTCCGGGCCGCCATCAGCGGAGCGGGCAGCGCCTTGCAGCTGTCGATGTATGGGAGCGACCAGTATATCCGGCAATATGAGCAGGAGATCGGCGCGCCCTGGAAGGCCGCCGACGCATGGGTCAGGATCTCGTATCCCTTCTTCAAGGCCGATCGCATCAAGACGCCGACGCTCTTCATGGGCGGGGAGAAGGACTTCAACGTCCCGATCATCGGCGGCGAGCAGATGTATCAGGCCCTGAAGAGCCTCGGCATCGAGACCGAGCTCGTCGTGTACCCGGGGCAGTACCATGGCATTTCGATGCCCAGCTACGTCCGCGACAGATACGAGCGGTATCTCGCCTGGTATGGAAGATTCCTGAAGCGGGCAGTGAGCTGACGAGAGGACGAATGGAGAGGGAATCGGAGCATTCCGACAAACGGAACCTGCAGGCGGTCAACCTCGCCCTGCTCGCGAACGCCGGCCTGGCGGCGCTCAAGACCGTCGTTGGCGTTCTGGGACACAGCCCCGCCCTTCTGGCCGACGGGATCAACTCCACGTCCGATGTCGCCTACGGGATCATCGTCAAGGTCTTCATCCGGAGGGCCCGCAAGCCGGCCGACGACGAGCACCCTTACGGACACCGGCAGCTCGAGAGCATCGCGGCCCTGATCGTCGGCGCCTTCGTTTTGACGACGGCGGTGGCCATCTTTTGGGACGCGATCAACCGGGTGTACGACCTTCTGTCTTCGGGGGCGGCCTCGGCCGGGGCCACCGAGGGGGCCCAACTCGCGGCGTTGTTCACCGTGGGTCTGAAGATGTATCTGACCTGGAAGACCAGACGGATCGGCCGGCAGACGGGCAGCCCCGTCGTTCACGCCATCGCCCTCGACCACCGCAACGACATCTTTTCCGCCGCGGCCGCCAGCATCGGCATCTTCCTGGCCCGCCATGGCTACCCGTGGTTCGACCCTCTGGCCGGGGCGCTGGTGGCCCTGGTGATCCTGCGGACGGGACTCGGGATCCTGCGCGAATCCTCGGGGGACCTGATGGATACCGTTCCCACGGCGGAGCTCAGAAAGAAGGTCGACGCGTCGGTCGCCGGAATGTCCGGGGTCCTCGCCTTGGAGGAGATTCAGGCCCATCGCTTCGGTCCGTATATCGTCATCAACCTGACCATCGCCGTGGACGGGGCCATGACCGTCGCCGAGGGGGACGCCATATCCAGCCGCCTGGAACGAGCGCTCCATCGGGACATCGATCTGCTGCGGCGTGTTCACGTGCATTACCACCCCTTGACGCAGAGTCCTTCGTCTCGGTCCGTCTCCCGGCCTTGACGGCGACTCCTGACCCCCCGTACCGGGGACGGGCCGTCCTGGCACGAATCTTGGATACTATCCTGAGCGGATGGATGTGCGATAGAACGGCGCTCCAAAGGAGGGAAAAATGAGAATTCCACAAGTATCGGCGGCGGTTCTTATCCTCCTCCTGGGATCGGTAGGCTTCGGCCAGGAGACAGCAAAGAACAAATTCGTCGCGGTCGTCGGCGCGGACGGCGTCCAGAAAGTGGAGATAACAGGCGGGAGCTACTATTTCGACCCGAACGATATCGTGGTCAAGGTCAACGTCCCGGTCGAGCTCATCGTCAAAAAGGAGGGAGGGTCGACCCCTCATAGCATCTTCCTCAAGGCCCCCGAAGCCGGGATCGACTTCAATGTCACCCTGGGCAAGGAGCCGAAAACGATCAAGTTCACGCCCACCAAAACCGGGACATACCCCTTCTGGTGCACCAAACGCGCGCCGTTGTCTTCGAAGAGCCATAAGGACCATGGGATGACGGGCACGCTCGAAGTCGTGGACTAGTCGGTTCTTATCGATCAGACTCGGAGGATAAGACTCATGGACTCGCGTACTCCAGAGATCTTCAGGCCTCGCGCTTTCTCTATCGGAGCTCTCGCCCTCGTTGTCTTGCTGCTGCGACCCGGACTTCTCCCGGCGCAAACCGACGCGTGCGCGCTCCTGAAGGCCGAGGACGTGGCCTCCCTTCTCGGCGGAACACCGACGCACACGTCCAGTCCTCAGGGGCAGGTGTGCACTTGGGCCAACTCGGGGAAAAAGCTGATCCTGCTCACCTACAAGAGCATCCCGGGGGTGCCGGGTGACGCCGCTTTCATGGGGGCACGCAACGGCGCGCAGGCGATGGACGATGCAAAAGTGAGCGATGAGGCCGGCGTCGGAGACCGGGCTTTTTCCGGCCAGGTCTCTTTCGGGGCGATCTTCGTGGTGCTCAAGCAGGGGCGGCTGTTGCAGCTTCAGTACTGGACGGGGAGCCAGGGGACGAGCCAGGACGTCGCCGCGCTCAGACCCCTTGTCGAGAAGGCGGTCGCCGCTTTCTGAGCCGGCGTCGGCCAGGCTCGGAGTCAGCGTGCCGCAAGCTTTTCGATGGCGGCGGCGACCCTCGCCCGGAGGTCGAGCAGGACCAGCGGGTCCTTGGTGTAGTCCTTGCCGGTCGTAAAGAGCGTCGCCGGGAAATCGAGGAGTTTCGCGGCCTCGGCGGCCGCGGCCTTGAGCTTGGTCTTGCCCTTGGCGGCCGCAATGGCCTTTTCAAGAAGCACGAAATACTCGTAGTCCTCGATGCCCTCGCGGAGGATCTCCCAGCGGACCGAATCGACCGGGCCGCAGAGGTACTTCGCTTTGTCCTTGCCGGGGTCGCGGTTCGGCGGATAAAGGAAGCGGCCGTCTCCGTTGCCCCAGTGATTGACTTGGCCGAACGGAACGCCGTAGCCGACCGTGTAGGACATCGGGTCCTGCCAAGGGTTCTGCAGCATGTCCGGGGGGAATAGCGTCGGGCTGTTCCAGTAGTCGGCCCGCCAGACGAGGATGCCCTTGAGCCCCCACTTGTAGGTCATCCATAGCCACATGCGCATGTTGACCGCAGGATGGTCGATGAACAATGTTACCCAGGGGGATTTGGGTCCGGTGCAGAGGTAGGACCAGAACTCGCGGCCCTTCGGGGCGAGCTCGGCCACGGCCTTGGGATCGACCCGGTCGAAGATGGTGCAGCCGATCTCGGAAACATCCATGATCTCCGGGCCGGGGCGGTGCTCGGTGATGAAACGGGTCAGGCGCGGGGCGTTCTTCCGGATGTTGAGCATGCCCTCGCGGACGAAGGGATAGTCCTTCGGATCGGGCTCGTCGAACCAATAGATGTACTCGCGGCCGAGCCAGCCGTTCCGGGCCAGGTGGTCCTCGACCTGTTTGAGATATTGGCTGATCAGGGCGTCGTACTCGGGCGTGCCCTGGCGGAAGCCGCAGAAGGTCCCTTCCTGCCGGCTGTAGAACGACCCCGTCCCGAGGCCGGCGAGGGGAAGGTCATAGGAATTGAAGCCGAGCTCGTCGAGGAAGCGGCGGGCGCCCCGGTCGAATTCGGAAAAGTCAACGGCCACCGTCATGCCCTCGAGCGGCATCTCGAAATCGCCGCCCGGCAGGATATTCTCGGTTCGCGCCTCCGGTCCTTTCGCCGCCGCCTGAAGGACGATGTCGTCGAACCAAGCCGTTCCCTTCGTCGTGCCGGCGTTGTCGCGGAAAGCGGGAAAGAGACTCAGCCTGAGGCTCGATGCGTCGCCGGGGAGGGGCGGGAATTCGACCGACTGCTGTTTCCATTCCGTCGCGCCTTCGAAGACCTGGAGCAGGTTCGCGCCTGCGATCCACGTCTTTTCGGGGGTGAAGAACTCGGAGAGGACCGTGTACTTTTGGCCGGCTTCGGCCGTCCGGGCCCAGAATGTCAGTTTTACGGGGGAGTGATCGTCGAGCAGGATCGGCGCGTCGTAATCGGCGGCGATGTTTTTCTCCACCGTATCATCCGTGACCTTAAGAGCCCGGCGCCCGGCATGCACTCCATCCGTGACGAATTCGCCGCCTTTCCAGAAGACGCCGCTCGTCGCGACAGTCATAGGATAGAGCTCGAAGGGCGCGGTGGGGGCGACGCGGTGCTCGCGCATGTCCTGATAATAGAGGTCCACGACCTTTTCGAGCTCCTCGCGCGTCTCGAGGTTGTGATAGGCTTTGATATCGCCCGTCGGAAGGCCGAAGGACGATCGCACGGACGATCGTTCGGGGAGCGTGAACCCCCAGACCCGGAGCTCGACCGGCACGCGGCAGGACCAGCCCTCCGCGCCGAGCCGGACTTCGCCCTTGTAGATCCCGGGAGCCGACTCTTTCGGGACCCGGACCGTGATCCAGAGGGGATGGTTCTCGCCCGCGGCCGCCGCAAAAGGCCCGTCATAGGGCGGAAGCGGATCGGGCCACCAGCCCGCTTGGCCGAGCGCGTCCGTCGGCGTGGTCACCTCGACGTAGCCGACGTGGCAGACGGTCACCCCGGCGGGTCCGATCGTCCCTCCCTCTTCGTTGGCGAGAGGGGAGACCGCGATCCTGACGCCGTCGAGCCGCGTCTCCGGGTTGAGGACGATCAGGAACGGCTCGTATTCGTTCCGGGCCGCGGCGATGCGGACAACGCCCTGGACGGCCGCGGGGACGGGGTCGTCTCTCATGACCTTGTGGGCGCCTTCGGCCCACCACACGGCGCAGCGCGGGCCGGCCTGGACGAGATAGCCGTAGCCCGGAGGGCCGGCGGCCACGCGGTCGGGAAAAATGAGAATCAGGCCGAACACCGTTGAGATCAGGACGGCCTTGGCCAGAGTATGATACGGCTGACGCATGGGAACCTCCCAGGGGGCTGTGGGTCCTGCGCCCCGGCGCATTCGGGCCCATTCTATGTTTCCGGGACCGGAGCGTCAATGCTAGACTGGAGCCCCATGAGCCCGACCCGCAGCCGTCGCGCGCTTGCCATCCTTTGCCCCTCCCCGCGCGTCTCTACTCCGGAGATGAGATGAGCCGTGAGGACGAGGCCCGCTGGGCGGACCGCCTGATCGCCGGCGACCCCTCTGCCTTTCGCGAGCTCGTCGAAACCTATAAGAGGAAGGTCTACGGGCTGGCTTTTGAGATGACGCGAAATAACGCCGACGCGGAAGATATCTCTCAGATCACGTTCATGAAGATCCACAAAGCGATCGGGACGATCAAACCGGGCCACGGGCTGAACACATGGATCTACCAGATCACCCATAACACAGCACTCGACCACCTCCGGAAGAGGTCCTTCTATCCCAAAGAAGCGGTCTCACCTTCTTCCGCGCGACCCTTCAATGAGCCCTTCGATACCGCGCCGGGGCCCGAACTGGCCGTCGAGGTCGCCTGCCTGCGCCGCCGGATCGACGAAGCCCTGGCCACATTCTCGGAGCGGGAGCGGGCGGTCTTTATCCTCCGCCACTATCACGACCTGAAGATCAAGGAGATCGCCCAAACCCTAGGCGTCAGCCTGGGCTCAGTGAAGAGCTATCTCTTTCGCTCGATCCAAAAGCTCCAGAAGGAGCTCGATGACGCCGAGCCCTGTTCAGACCATGGAGACCGTCCATGAAGAGATGTCGATACTGGCGAAACAGGATCCCCGAGGCCATCTACAAGGAGCTGGACGCGAAAACTCGCGAGAAGATGGAGAGCCACCTTGCGGCCTGCGGCGGATGTGCCCGGCTTTATGAAGGTATGGCCGCGGCGGTCCGGAAGATGGAGGCCAGGCCGGCCCCTGATCGCGCCCCCGAGTTCTGGCAGAGCTATTGGCAGCGGCTCGAGTCGCGGATGGCGCGCGATCCGGAAGCTTCCGACGGCGCCGCGGCAGAAAGAGGGGCCCGTTCGGCCTCGGGACCAGGACAATCGCGGAGTCCGCTCGCGCTCCCGGTTTGGGCCTACGGCACGGCAGGGGCATTGCTCTTTATCGTCATCGGGATCTTCATCGGGCGTGTCCTTTTCCGTCCGGCGGCCGGGCATCTCGCCCTGGTCCGAACGACTTCGTCCGAAACCGCTCCGGGCGGACACCTGGCGCCTGCATCCGGCCCGGCCGCGCCGTCGATCGCCCTTCGCGCCTCCCGCTACCTCAAGCGGTCAAGGGTGCTCCTCCTCGCGGTCGTCAACTCGGACACCCGGGACGAGGACCCCTTCAGACTCAACCTGCCGCTCCAGAAGAAGACCTCGGGAGAGCTGTTGCAGGAAGCCGTGGTTCTGAAGAAGGAACTCCGAAGCTCGGACCGGCGTCTCGAGAGATTGATATCCGACCTAGAAATGATCCTTCGCCAGATCTCCAATCTCGCCTCGGATTCGTCCGATTCGGACATCGAGCTCATCAGGGCCGGGGTCGAGGGCCGGGACATCCTTTTCAAGATCGATCTGAACGAGGTCCGCCGCCCCAAGGGCAAGCCCGGCGCCGGGCCGTCGCCGGGCTCCTGGGGCGATGACCGCAAACCGGCCAAAATCGAGACCGCCGCGGAGGCTTGAGATAAAACCCTCGGATCAAGGAGAAAGAATATGAGAAAAACAGCCGGACATGTCGGGATGAGCACGGTACTGACGGTCGTCTTTGCCATCGTCTTGGCGCTGGGCCTGGCGGCCATGCCCCCGTCGCCCTCGCCGGCCGATCCCCAGACGGAGGATGCCCGTAAGTTCCAGGCTGTCTACAGCCTGATCATGGACGAGGAGTGGGAAGGGGCGGCCAAGGCCCTCGACGAGTTCCTCACCGCCTTTCCCAAGAGCCCCTGGACCGACGACGCCCGCTTTTGGAAATGCTATGTCTTCGAGGAGAACGATCATCCCCGGGCTTCGGTGTTCAAGTGCTATCAGGACTTCATCGCCGCCTATCCCACGAGCGAATGGGCCGACGACGCCCGGACGAGGATGATCGAGATCGCCGAGGAATTGGCCAGCCGGGGCAAGCCCGAGTATATGGCCATCGTCAAGGCCATGGACAAGACGACCGACGAAGACGTCGCCATCGCCGCCCTCGAGGCCTTGCGCGACGTCGGCGACGACAACGCCCTCCAGAGCCTTTTCGACCTTTATAGCCAGAGCGAAGAGGGCAAGCTCCGCTCGCGGATCATCCACGTCTTGGGCGAGTTCGATAATCCCAGGGCTTTGCAAAAGCTCATCGAGATCGCCCGGACCGACGCTTCGCCCGAGCTCCGTCGACGCGCCCTGGCGGCCCTCGGAGAAACCGGCCATGCCGAGGCGGTCCCGGTCCTCAAAGATACCTCCCAGAACGCCTCCGAGCTCACCCTGCGCCGCACGGCGCTCAAGGCCTTGGCGGATTTCGAGGACCCGAGCCTCGTCGCCTTCTTCAGACAGGTGGCCCTGTCCGGCACGAGCCCCGAGCTCGCCCGCCTGGCCGTGGAAGGCCTCGCTCAGGGGAGCCGGCCCGGCCGTGACGAGGCCCTCATCCAAGTCCTCAAAGAGGCCAAGGACAACGAGATCAGGCGCCGGGCACTCAATTCCCTGGCCGATCAAGATGAGCCCGCGGCCGGCCTGACCGGACAGCTCCTGCAAGAGCTGGCCCTGAAAGACCCCGACCAGGAGATCCGCAGCACGGCGACGATGATGATCGCCGAGAACCGGACGCCGGAGAGCCTGACCCGCCTGAAGGAGATCCTGTCGGCGGCCAAGGACGCCGAAGTCCAGCAGGAGGTCCTCCAGGCGATTTCCAGGGTCGGCGGGGCGGAAGCCCAAGCCGCGCTGGTGACGGTGGCCGTGGCCGGGACGAATGCGGAGCTCGCCCGGGAAGCCGCCCAGGCTTTGGCGGAGATCGAGGATCTCGACAAGGCCGCGGTCCTCGGCGACGTTTACCGGCGAGCCAAGTCCCCCGAGGCCAAGGAGGCGGCGCTCGAGGCCATGGCGGACGAGCGCGACCCGGCCGCGATCAAGGCGCTCGGCGGACTTCTCAAAGGTGAAAAGGACCGCGAGTGGCGGAAAAAGATGGTCGAGGCGCTCGGGAGCTCCGAGAGTGACGAGGCGGTGCCTATTCTGATCGACGCGGCCAGGACCGATCCCGAGGTCGAGGTGAGGACCGCGGCGGTCTCGGCCCTCGGCGACATCAAGACGCCCAAGGCCCGCCAGGCCCTGCTCGAATTGCTCAAGGGAAGAAAGGTCGCGGCCGGGCGCGCGTCCGCGGACCGGGACGAACATGGACGATAAGAGGTTGTCCGGGAAGATCGGCCTGGCGCTCCTCTGTCTCTGTCTCATCGCCGGAGCGGCGCCGCCGGGGAAGACGAACGCGACGAAAGCCGCAGCCGCGGCGACGGTGTCCGATCCGCCTGAGCGGATCTCCGATCAGGCCGCCGCTCAGACGCTTCTCCAGCCCTCTCCGTCCGGGCCGATCGCGGAACGGGTGGCGTGGGCCCGCGGCGAAGCGAAGGCCAACCGGTGGGAGAAAGGATTCTGGCTCGGCTTCGGGGTCCGCCGCCTGATGGGAGAACACTCGTCGATGGGCTGGCATCCTTGGGGTGACGCCGGAACGCATATCACGCTGGACGATATGATAAACGGGCGGAAGACGCCCCTCGAGAGAAAGGTGGCCAACGACCAGGCCGCCCGCGGGACGGCGGCGTCCATGCCGGGGCTGGTACGCTCCTTCGAGGCCGCGCGAAGAGGGGACGAGCCGGAGCGTCCCGCGATGAGGGAGATCGGCATCCTGCTCCGTCTGACGTCGAGGCCCGAGAGTTTTCCGGCCGACATCCGGGTCAGCAATCTGGACCTTCCCTTTGATCTCGAGGAGCTGCCGCTCGTCTGGGTGGGAATGGCGACTGATCCCGAGAGCCTGGCTTTCCTGATCCCTCTCTACGCCCGGGCCTCCGCCGAGGAAGACAAGCGCTCGATCCTCTGGGCCATCGGGCTTCACCGGCACCCTGCGCTCGTGGTGCCGTTCGTCGAGCGGATCTTGGCCGGCAAGGAGACTGACGAGATCCGGGCCGAGGCCGCGGCGTGCTTGGGCGAGCAGAACGATCCTAAAGCCCTTGACCTCCTGCTGAAGACGATCAAGGCCGACCCGTCCCACGAGGTCCGGGAGCGAGCCGTTGAGGGGTTGGTCGAAATGGACCTTCCGGCCGCCACCGAGGCGTTGATCTCGTTCGCCGTCAACAGCGCAGAAGGCTCCGTTCGCAGCAAAGCGGTCCAGGGCCTGGCGGAAAAAGCCACCGACGCGACCGTCAAGATGCTGGAGAAGATCTCGGCCGGAGACAGGGACCCGAAGATCCAGAAGGAGGCGATCCGCGCCATTGCGGAACTGCCTAAACGGAGCGGGCTTCCCCTTCTCGTCAAGCTTGTCAGGACGCACCCCGATGAGGCGGTCCGCAAGGAGGCCGTGGCGGCGATCGGAGACGTCGGCGGTGCGGACGCCGTCAAGATCCTGGCGGGATTCGCCAAGGAACGAGGGCGCTAGGGGATCTGTCCGCTCGGCCGGGTTCCAACTCTTCCGCGTCTGCGGGGCTTTGTCATTACCGTCTGCCCAGCTTCTTGACCCGCCGGGCGATGGCCTTCCTGATCTTGTCGTACGAGGGAGGCGGTCCCATACGGATCCCCTTGCCGTCGACGAAGATGGCATCGGGTTCGCCCCATTCCCTGAAAACCTCGCGGTCGAACGTATCGACGGCTCGAAACTCGACCTTATCGCCGAACTCCGCGGCGGCGCGTTTCGCCCGCTCGAACGCCGTGTTCATGCCCGGGCACCAGCCGTTGACGAGGGCGGTGACGGTCACACGGCCCGCCACCGGCTCGGGCTTCTTCTTGTCCCGGATCCAGCGCGGCGGCACGGCATCCTCGGTGAAAGGCTTCCAGAGGAGGATCTGCAGGCCCAGCGCATCGGCCTTCGTGTATCCGCGCTTTCGGAACCATGATGCCCGCATGAATACGGGCAGGGCCATGCCCCAAGCGGCCATTCCCTTGGCCCCGAGCTCGCGGGCATCGGCCTCGGCGGCTTCGAGCAGCGCCGTCCCCATGCCCTTTTTCTGGAAATTCCCCCGGCCCTGCTTATAGCCGTGGACCCAGATGCAGGGAATGAAGTAAAGGCCCTGGCCGTCGACGAACGACTCCTCGATCGGGACGTACTGGATCATCCCCCCGACCTGGCCCTTGTCGTCGAGGGCGAGCTTGACCCGCAAGCCTCTGGCCGCCATCTTGGCCAGCCACCTGGCCTTGTGGTCGCCGCCCTCCTTGAGCTCGTCCGACCATTCCTCGAGGCAAACGCAATACAGAGGCTCATGTTCCGGGGACAAGGGGATGATCGGCATGGCACTCCCTTCTTCACTTCTTTTTGTCAGGGTAGGGCGGGTGCTTGGGCACCTCGACCGGTTCCTTGGCGATGAGCTCCCGGAGGTGCTTGACGGCCGCCTCGAGCTGGGCGTCCTTGCCGTTGAAGGCGGCGTGCGGCAGATTGTCGACGACGATGTCCGGGTCGACGCCGTGCCCCTCGATGAGCCATTCGCCTTCGGGGCCGTAAACGCCCGTTTCCGCCGCCGAGGCGATGCCGCGGTCGACGAGGACGTTGGACGAGCTGAGCCAGATCTCGCCGCCCCAGGTTCGCGTCCCGATGACCTTGCCCAGGCCGAGGCGCCGGAAGCCTTCGCTGAAGGCCTCGCCGTCCGAAGCCGTGCGCTCGTCGCACAGGACGACCATGTGCCCGCGGAAGGCGTACTGCATGTTCCAGGTCGGCTTCCCGACCCGGTTCTGCCAGTAGAACCAGGCCTTGCGCATGAGCTTCTCGAGGATCCAGGAATCGATGTTGCCGCCGTTGTTGTGGCGGACGTCGATGATGAGGCCCTTGCGGTCGAAGACGGGATAGAAGTTCTTGACCCATTCCGTGTAATTGGCGTTGCCCATGGCCCGCAGGTGGACATAGCCGATGTCGCCCTGCCCGGACTTCTCGACCTCGAGACGGCGGGTGTATTCCCACTCGGCGTAGCGGAGATCGGAATCGGCGTAGGGCGTGATGGGCACGACGATCTCCTTGCGGACCGCCCCGCCGGCCGCCGGCTTGACCTCGAGGAGGACTTGCTGGCCGGCCGTGTTTCGCAGCAGAAGCGAGGGATCCGGGACGCCGAGCGTCGGTGCGCCGTTGATGGCCGTGATGATCTCGCCTTCGCGGATGGCCGACATCGGCTTGCCCAATGGCGACAGGTTGTCCTTGTATTCGGGATCGGACCGGTAGATGTGATCGATGCGATAGCCGCCCTTGGCTTCGTCGCGGACGAGGCGGGCCCCCAGGGCGCCCGGGGTGACGTTGTCGGCCGGCTGTCTCAGGTCGCCCCCGCGGACGAACGTGTGCAGGGCCGAGAGCTCGCCGACAAGGTGGGCCAGGAGATCGTTGAGCTCGGACCGGTCGCTGACCCGTTCCACGAAGGGGCGGTGGCGCTCGAGCAGGCCCTGGTAATCGACGTTGTGGAGATTGCGGTCGTAGAAGTAGTCGCGCTCCATCCGCCAGGCATCGACGAACATCTGGCGCCACTCCTCGCGGGGATCGACGGAGAAAGTCCACTTGGACAGGTCGACCCGCCGCTCCGCCAGTGTCTGCGGGTTCGGCTGGGCCGTCCCGGCGTCGATGACGTAGATATCACTGCCCTTGCGGACGAGAAGCTTCTTCCCGTCGGCCGAGAGCTCGAAATTCCGAACATCCTCGACGAGGGTCTTCGCTTGGATGTTGCGGTTCTTGATCTCGACGGCCTGGAGCTTGGCCTGGCCGGCGGCGTTCGACCCCTCATCGACGAAGAACAGGATCTTCTCGCCGACCGCGAGCCCGGAGTAGACGCCGGCCGGAAGCGGCACCTCGAAGACGCGGTCTTGAAGGCCGGCGAGGTCGATGACGACCTTCGGCGCCGGCTTGACTGCCTCCTTGGCGGGCTTGGCGGCCGGCGCGCCCGGCTTGACCTCGGCCGCCTTCTCTTCGCTGGCGTCCTTCTTTTCGGCCTGGAGCTCCGTCGCCGGGGAGAAGGGGAACGTTTCTTTGGCCGTCAGAGCGGCGGCATAGATCTTGGTCGTCTTGTCGAAGTAAGGTTCGGGCTGTCGCGCCCCCCAAGGGCTGCCTACGGCGCTCTGAAAATAACGGTCGGACAGGAAATAGAGCCACTGGCCGTCCGGGCTCCAGGCGGGATTGTAGGAATCGACGCGGTCGTTCGTGAGCTCGACCGTCCGGCCTGTCGCGGCCTCGAGGAGGACGATTCGGCTGAACTGGTTCGAGGCGCCCTGGACGTAGGCCAGCCAGCGGCTGTCCGGGGACCAGGACAGATCGCCGAACATGCCGATGTCGGAGACGCCGGCCCGGTTCAAGGCCTTCTTTGCGACATTGAAGAGCCAGAGCTGGTAGTCCTTGTCGGCGAAGGCGATCCATTGGCCGTCGGGGGACGGGACGCCGTCGAAGCGGATGACCTTGGCGCCCGTCGTCAGCTGTTCGGCCGGGCCGAGGCCGTCCGCGCCGTAGCGGGCGAATTCCCATTCGCCGGTCGCGTCGTTGAGCACCATCAGGCTTTTGCCGTCACCGAGGAAACGCGCCGCGCGGGCCCGGACGCCCTCCTTGCGGTCGACCCGGACCCAGCGGCCGTCGCCGACCGGGGCGACGAAGACGTGACCGCGGGAGACGAGGACGACGCGGTCGCCATTGGGCGAGACGTGCCCGGATGTCAGGAGATCGAGCGGCTTCGTCACCCACCGCTCGCGCATCTGATCGAAGTCCGAAGGGAGGGTCACAGCCAGCGCGGAGTCATTTCCGGAGCCGATGTCGAAGACCCGGAGGTCGGCCACGAGCTGGTAGGCGATCCGCCCCGCGTCGAGGCTGGGGGAACTCGCGTCGAACCCCTTGTGGAAGGTGTGCTGCTTGAGGCCGGCGCCCTTGAGGTCCATCGACCATATGTTCATGGAGCCGTCCCGATCGCTCAGAAAATAGATCCGTCCCTGCCAGACCATGGGGTTCTTGCTCGTGCCGGCGTAGTCGGCCGTCAAGGGCGAGGCCTCGTCGGCGCCGAGCGTGTAAGACCAGAGGTTCTGGGCCGTGCCGCCCTTGTATCGTTTGGTGTAGCTGCCTTGGAAAGGAAGCCGAGTGAAGTAGAGCGTTTTGCCCGAGCCGTCGAAGGCGCCGTCGGCAGCCTGGCTGAGCGGCAGCAAGGTCCCGGCGTTCGTGGCCAAGTCGAGGACGACGAGCTGAGTGTTCGGCAGCGTCGAGTATTCCCGGGTGGCAAAGAGGACCTTGCCGTCCGGCGTCCAGCCGACGACCGTGGCGCCTTGGCCGGAGAAGGTCCGCCGCGAGGGCAGCCCGCCTGCGATCGGCATCGTATAGACTTCGGTCGGGCCCTCGTATTGGGCCGAGAAAGCCAGGGTCAGGCCGTCCGGGGAGATGGCCGGGTTGGTTTCCATCCCCTCATGGGAGGTAAGGCGGCGGGCCGTCCCGCCGCTCACGTCGACAGTCCAGAGGTCGCCCTCGGAGGTGAAGACGATCGTGCCGCCGTGGATGGCCGGAAAGCGATAATAGCCGTTCCGGCCTGCGGCCGCGCCGGGCAGGACAAGGCTGAGGACGCACAGAATGACGCCGAGGAGAACGAGGGCTTTTTTCATGAGGGGCTCCTTTCCGGGCGGATGCGCAAGACACTATTCTAGTCCAAAAGAAGGACGCGAGGGGAACGATTTTGGATGCCGGGCAGGCCCGAAAGTCGTATCATGAGACCTGGGGCCGCATGGAACTTGAGGATCTCGGCCCCACTCAGCTCGTCATGGACAAAGACGACGATTGGACCTGGAAGGAGGACCGATGAACACTCAGGGCATCCCGTACCACGCCATCGATTGGGGCTTGGTCCCGAGGACGGAACACAAGGGGGAGACGGGAACGTCGTTCTGGCGGACGCAGGAGTTCGCCGGGCTGAGGATCCGCATCGTCGAGTATTCCAAGGGCTATCTGGCCGACCATTGGTGCCAGAAGGGTCATGTCGTTCACTGCCTCGAAGGGGAATTCGTCAACGAGCAGGAGAACGGCGAAAGGACCGTCATGACCGAGGGGATGACTTATGTCGTCTCCGATGATCGGAGCTCGCACCGCTCCCGGACGGAGCACGGGGCGACGCTTCTGATCGTTGACGGCGATTTCCTGAAACTGGCATAGGCCGCTGCCCGGAACCGGGCCTCCCGGGGTCGGCCCAGGCGCGAGACCGTCATCTGCCATTGTGGTAGAATCCGCGACATGACCTCCCGCGAGCGCGTCAAAACCGTTTTCGCCGGCGGGATCCCCGATCGCGTGCCCGCCTGGCTCGGCGCTTCCCCCGAATGGAAAGCCATGGCCAGGGTCCGGGCGGGCCTCGCGACCGACGAGGACCTCGCCCTCTTCATCGGCGACGACTTTCGCCGCGTTCACGCCAAGTATTCCGGGCCTCCCGCTTTCAGCCCGGACTCGGCATTCACCCATCCCGCGGCGACGTCGCGAACTCCATTCGGAGTGGAGCGAACGGGCTACGGCTACGGCCAGCCTGTGAGCCATCCCCTCGAAGGGGCCCAGACCGTCGCCGATATCGAGAGCCACCCCTGGCCCGACCCTGCCTGGATGGACGTCTCCCATATCCGGGACGAAGCCCTGGCCTGGGGCGGCCGGTTCGCCGTCCTCGGCGGCGACTGGTCGCCGTTCTACCACGATGCCATCGATCTCCTGGGGATGGAAAGCTTCATGGTCGCCATGGTCGAGAACCCGGCCCTGGTCGACATCCTGCTCCGCCGCATCGTCGACTATTACTTCCAGACGAGCCTGCGTATCTTCGAGGCTGCCTCCGATGCGATCGACATCTTCTTCATCGGCAACGATTTCGGCACGCAGAACGGCCCCGTCGTCGGCGAAGCCCTCTTCCGCCGTTATTTCCAGCCGCACCTGGCCCGCCTGGCCGCCCTGGGACACGACTTCGGGCTCAAGGTGATGCTCCACTGCTGCGGCGGCTTCGTCCCCCTCATCCCGGCCATGATCGAGGCGGGGGTCGACGCGCTCCAGGCTTTGCAGCCCGACGCCCGGGACATGGCCCCGGCCAAGCTCAAGGCCGCATTCGGCGGACGCATCGTGCTCAACGGGTGCATCGACACGCACCATTGGCTCATCGAGGGCGCGCCGGACCTCGTCCGGGCGAAGACGCGCGAAGTCCTCGGGATCATGAAGCCGGGCGGCGGCTACATCGCCTCGCCGAGCCACGACTACATACTACCGGAGACGAAGGTCGAGAACGTCTTCGCGCTCTACGAGGCGGTCCGGGAGTTCGGGAGATACTGACGGCTCAGTAGACGCAGGCGCGGGCCGCCTCGGCGTAGATGCGGATGTTCCCGGGCGGCGTCTCGAAGAAGTGGTCGCAGCACGAAAGGATATATCCTCCGTCGCCGCCGACCTTGTCGAAGAGCTCCCGGACCTTGGCCCGAATCGTCTCCGGCGAGCCCTCCGTCAGGACGTTGTGCTGATCGAGCCCGCCGATGAGCGCCAAGCGGCCCCCGATCTTGGCCTTGAACTCCCACGGCTCCTGGTTTCCGCCGATCGACGGCGGGGCCAGGGTCTCGGAGACGTCGCAGCCGTTGGCGACGATGTGCTCCTCGATGCCCTTCGTCCCGCCGCAAGTGTGATAAACGACCGAGAATCCGAGGGCATGCAAGGCGTCGTGCATCTTCCGGTCGTAGGGGAGGCAGTACTCGGCGTGCAGAGCGGGGGAGATGAGGGTCGAGGAGGCCGCCCCGCCGCCCGTCTCGATGAGGTCGAAGCGGGCCCCTTTCATGGACTCGATAAAGCGCAGCTTCTTGTCAAGAAGAATGCGCAACAGCTCGTGGACCCACGCGGGATCGTCGAATGTCCGGAGGATGAGCTCTTGGACGTCGATAAGGCAGGCCGCATGCTGCCAGCAGCCGGCCTGGTCGCCCCAGACGAAGCCGCGCAGGATGCCGTCCTCACCGACCGCATCATAAGCCCGGCTGACGGGGGCGGGGTCGAGCCGCGGCACGGGCATGTATTTCTCGATGAGCCGGATGTCGTCGTCGTGCTTGATCAGGTATTCCGAGACCCATGTCGTCATCCGGTTGCCTTCGATCTCATAGCTGAGGGTCCCGCCCGGCGTCGTAATCGTGTGCTTGGACAGCCGATGATCGGGGTCGGCGCTCAGGACCTTCGCTTCGTCCCGCCAATCGGGCGTCGAGTACTTCGTGAAGTCGGCGTCGGCGAGCCAGAACTGGCCCATGTCCTGGAAGTACTGGATCGACGCGTCGAGTCCGAACTTCCGGAACGCTTCGAGATCGCTCGCGCCTCCGAGGAAAGTGTCGAGATGATACTTTTGCCACTGGTGGACGGTCACCGGCAGCCGGTCGGGTTTCCCCCTGGCCAGGGCGCGGAGCATGCGTTCTTTGGAGATCACGCCCGGATTATAGGCCCCCCGTGACAGCGGGTCAACGCGGCGCCCGTTGGCGCCCGCCGCGATTTGCTTTTTAGAACGCGTTCCATTAAAAGAAAGGGACGAAGGAGGCCCCCATGACGCTCGCGAAGTCCCCTCGTGCCCTCAGATGCGCCCTCGCCGTGATGATGATGGCGGCCGTCGCCGCTTCGATCGCATGTTCCGGAAAGGCGCCAGCGCCCGCGCCGTCCGCGATGACCGGGTCGGCCGCCGCAGAAAAGCCGACGGTGCCCCTTCTTGCCGAGAACGCCGTCCGTCTTTCGAACGACCCGGCCAAGACGGAGATCTTCCGGGACGCCGGGCTCGGCCTCTTCATCCACTGGGGCCCGAACAGCCAGGTGGGCACCGAGATCTCCTGGCCGCTCTTCAACGCTTCGGAAGATTACATCAGAAAATACTACGGCTTGGCGGAGACCTTCAACCCGACGGAGTTCGACCCCGCTGCCTGGGCCCGGCTGGCCAAGCTCGCCGGTATGGAATACGTCGTCTTTACGGCCAAGCACCATGACGGCTTCTGCAACTTCGATACCGGGTACAGCGACTTCAAGATCACCCGGACGCCCTATGAAAAGGACATCGCGGCCATGATCGCCGACGCCTTCCGCAAGGAAGGGATTCTCATCGGGTTTTATTACTCGCCTGGCGATTTCCGCTACCAATGGGTGACCGGCCAGCGCACCGGCCACATCTATGAGCCCGGCTTCGCGAGCACCGCCCTCTTCGGCCCGAAGCAGAAGAACTTTCTCGATTACGAGCGCGGCCAGATCGAAGAGCTCCTGACCCGCTACGGCGACGTCTTCATGCTCTGGTTCGACGGAAAGTGCGAGCCGCTCAAGAAGCACGCCTGGCGCGTCCGCCAGGATGTTTTCATCAGCCGCGGCGAGATCCCGACCCCGGAGCAGGAGATCCCCGGCAAGGCCGACGATCGGGCCTGGGAGAGCTGCCTGACGACGAGCTATCAGTGGTCCTACCTCCCCGGGGCCGTCGTCCGTCCGTCGTCCGAGATCATCGAGAACCTCATCCACATCCGGGCCCGGGGCGGCAACATGCTCCTGAACATCGGGCCCCGCCCCGACGGTCGTATCGCCCCGGCCGACGAGGACGTCCTCCGCGACCTCGGCCTGTGGATGATGCTCTACGGCGAGGCCGTGCGCGGCGTTCGCCCGTGGGGCATCACGAACGAGGGCGACGTCTGGTTCACGCAGAAGCGGGCCGAAGGCACGCTGTATGCCCTGGCCGTGCTCCAGGACAATACCAGGACCCTCCTCCTCAAGTCCGTCTCCGCGACGCCCGGGACCAAGGTGACCCTCCTCAGCCAGGAAGGGGAGCTGCCCTGGGAGCAGACGCCGGCGGGCCTGAAGATCACGGTCACCCGCAAGCAGACCATCCGCCTGATCAAGGCCAAGCCGGCCCCGGGGGGCCAGTCTGAGACGAGCGACATCCAGCGGCTGACCTGGGGGCTCGAAGCGCCCGTGGCCGTCAAGATCACCGCCGCCGTTCCTGCAGCCGGCGCGGGGCAGGGAGCGGCGAAGTGAGACATAAGACCGCCTTCCTGGCCGTCCTGATCACCGTTCCGTTGGCCATCGCCTTCGCCGCGGCGGCCATCGTCCTGAATGGGTCCGGGACCGCCCCGGATCGCGTCGAACGTTACGGCATGGTCATCGGCCTCAAGCCGGATAAGATCGAATACTACAAGCGGCTCCACGCCGCGGCCTGGCCCGGCGTCCTGGCCAAGCTCAAGGAATGCCACATCCGCGACTATTCGATCTATCTCCGCGAGATCGAAAAGGGCCAGTACCTCCTGTTCTCCTATTTCGAGTACACGGGCGGCGATTTCGAGGCCGACATGGCCCGGATGGCCGCCGACCCGGAAACCCAGCGATGGTGGAAGGAGACCGACCCCTGCCAGATCCCGATCGCGACGCGCGGCGATAAGGAGTTCTGGAGCCGGATGGAAGAAGTCTTCCACCTGGATTGAGGACGGTCATGAACGGGGCCTCGCGTCTGTCCATGTCCGGCCTGGACGTCGCCCTTGTCGCCGCCTATCTCCTCGGCATCGTCGGCCTCGGGCTCTGGGCTTGGCGGCGGCGCAGGACCAAGCAGGCCTCGAGCTCCCAGTACTTCCTCGCCGGCAGCTCGCTGCGCTGGCCGGTCATCGGCCTGGCGCTCTTCTCGACCAACATCTCGACCATCCACCTGGTCAGCCTGGCCCAGGAGGGCTATGTCAACGGTCTGGCCTACGGGAATTTCGAGTGGATGGCCGCCTTCCTGCTCATCGTCCTGGCCCTCTTTTTTGCCCCGTTCTACATCCGGGCGCGGGTGGCCACGCTGCCGGACTTCCTGGAGAAGCGCTATTCGCGGGCCAGCCGCGACTGGCTGGCGGTGCTGTCCATCATCTCGGCCGTCTTCATCCATATCGGCTTCTCCCTCTACACGGGGGCCGTCGTCCTGCGCGGATTGTTCGGGATCGACATCAATACCAGTATCCTCGTCACGGCCCTCCTCACCGGTCTCTATACCATCGTCGGCGGCCTCCTGGCCGTGGTCGTCACGGAATCGGTCCAGACCGTCGTCCTCATCGCGGGTTCGGCCTGCGTCCTCGGCTTCGGACTGGTCCGGATCGGCGGTTGGGAGGGGCTTGTCGCCGCGGTCGAACCCGTCAAGCTGACCGTGCTGCGGACGGCCGCCGAGACGCCGAGCCTGCCCTGGTACGCGGTCCTCCTGGGCTACCCGGTCATCGGCCTCTGGTATTGGTGTGCCGACCAGACCATCGTCCAGCGCGTGCTCGGGGCCAAGGACGAACGGAACGCCCGGCTGGGCCCGCTGTTCGCCGGCTTCATCAAGATCCTGCCCGTATTCCTGTTCGTTCTGCCCGGGCTCATCGCCTACGGCCTCGTCAAGCAAGGAGCGCTCCCGGCCCCCGAGAGCTCGGCCGATGTCTATTCCCTCCTCGTCAACAATCTCCTGCCGGCGGGCCTCAAGGGGGTCGTTGCCGCGGCGCTGCTCGCGGCCCTGATGAGCACCGTCTCGGGGGCGCTCAATTCCATCGCCACGCTCTTTACCTTGGACATCTACCGGCGCTTCAGCCCGCAAGCCTCGGAAAAGCGCCTGACCCTTGTCGGACGCCTCGTTACGTTCGTCGGGATGGCCGTGGCCATCCTCTGGTCGCCGATGATCAGCCATTTCCAGAGCCTGTTCCAGGGGATCACGGCTGTCATCTGCTACATCGCGCCGCCGATCACCGCGGTCTTCATCTGGGGCGTCCTGTGGAAGAAGGCGTCCGCGGCCGCGGCCCGGGTGACGCTCATGGCCGGTTCGGCCCTGGGGCTCACCGTCTTCCTTCTCGACTGGTTCAAGGGGACGACGGGTTGGAACGTTCCGTCGATGATGGCGACGTTCTATCTCTTCGTCGTCTGCTCGGCCATCCTGGTCGTTGTCTCGCTCCTCCGTCCCCATGTGCACACCGAGGAGAGCGCGAAGCTCGTCTGGGCGAGGCCGTCCGCCGCCCTCGCCGGGCCCTGGGGACCGGGGCTTCTGGACTACCGGCTCGTCTCTCTGGTCCTGTTCCTGCTGATGGCCGGCCTTTATGCCGTTTTCGGCTGATCCCGGCCCCCCTCGGGACCCAAAATAAATGGCTTCGCCCGTCTTGTCACGACGGGCCGGCCTGTGCCATAATGGGCCGGACGAACGGGCCGTCCCGGCGTCATTTCCGGGGAGGTCTCGAGATGGGCAATACCAGAACTGTTTGGGAAGGGGACATCGCGCCGGACTTCACCCTCAAGGACCAGCACAACCGCGATTTCAGGCTTTCGGATTTCGCCGGGAGGCGGGTGCTCCTGGCGTTCCATCCGCTGGCCTGGACGCCTGTCTGTTCCGAACAGATGAAGGCGCTCGAAGCCCACAAGGCCATGTTCGATTCCCTGCGGACGGTCGCGGTCGGCGTCAGCGTCGATTCGTTCCCGTGCAAGCATGCCTGGGCCAAGGAGCTGGGTATCAAGGAGACAAGGCTCCTTTGCGATTTCTGGCCTCACGGCGCCGTGGCCCATGCCATGGGCCTTTTCCGCGAGGAGGACGGCTTCTCCAGCCGGGCCAACCTCCTCGTCGACGAAAGCGGCCGCCTGGCGCTCATCAAGGACTACGAGATCCCCCAGCTTCCCGACCTCGAGGAGATCTTCGCCTTCCTCAAGAAATGATCCGCCATGACGCCTGATCGCGTCCTCGTCGCGGGCGCCACGGGTTTCATCGGGCGGGCTCTCGTCCGTGAGCTCGCTGACAATGGTTACCGGGTCGTCGCCCTGAGCCGGAACGCCGGCGCGGGCCGGGGCCGCTTTCCTGACGGCGTCGAGATCGTGCCGTGGGACGGACGGACGATCGCCGGGTGGGCGCGCTATGCGGAAGGGTCACTCGCCGTCGTCAACCTCACCGGGGACAGTCTCGCCAAGGGTCGTTGGACCAGGGCAAAAAAGGAACGCATCCTCCTTAGCCGGACGCTTCCGGGGGCCGCCCTCGTCGAAGCGGTCCGCCAAGCCCGGGCGAGACCCCGCGTCTTCGTCCAGTCGTCCGCGGTCGGCTTCTACGGGAACTCCGGCGAGGCCGAGGTCGACGAAGGCTCGCCTCCCGGGCCGGGTTTCCTTGCCGGGGTCGTCAAAGCGTGGGAAGCATCGACGCGGGAGGTCGAGGATCTCGGGGTCCGTCGCGTCGTCATCCGGTCGGGACTCGTCCTGGGCCGAGAGGGAGGGGTCTGGCCGAGCCTTGTCCGGCCCTTCCGATTCTTCGCGGGCGGCCCGCTCGGCAACGGCCGGCAATGGTTCTCCTGGATCACGCTGGAGGACGAGGCCCGGGCCGTTCGCTTCCTCATCGAGCACGAAGGCCTCGCCGGGGCCTTCAACCTTACGGCGCCCCGGCCGCTTCGGGAGGGTGAGCTCTGCCGGCTCATCGGGGAGGGTCTCCGGAGGCCCTGTTGGGTGCCCGTGCCCGCCGTCCTCCTCAGGCTCCTGTTCGGCCAGAAGGCCGGCGAGACGCTCCTCGTGGGTCAGCGCGTTCTTCCGCGCCGGCTCGGGGCCGCGGGATTCGAGTTCCGCTGTGCCGACGCCGCCGCGGCCGTGGCGGCCCTGGTCAAACGAGGATCTCGCGCGGGATCTCGCGCAGGTTGAAGTTCGAGGCCATGCTTCGGCAGTAGGCCCCGGCGCACAGGACCGCCAGGATGCTGCCGCTCTCGGGCAGGGGCATGGACCGCTCCCGGCCGAAGACGTCGCCGGTCTCGCAGAGGTTCCCGGCCACGGTGATCCGGGCCTTGCTCTGCCCGTCGATGCGGCCGGCGTTGACGATCTCGTGGTGGGCCGAGAGATAGATCGCCGGGCGGGGCACCGTGTTGAACGTACCGCCGTCGACGCAGGCGAAGATGTTGCCGTAGCTTTCCTTGACGTACTCGACGCCGAGGAGCAGCACTCCGGCGTCGCCGACCAGGTATTTCCCCGGCTCGATGGCCAGGGCCTTTACGGAGAGTCCCGCCTTGGCCACGGCGCTGGACAGATAGGCGATGTAGTCTTCGACCGGGAAGACGCCCCGGCCTTTGAGATAGCGCGGTCCGAACCCGCCGCCGAAGTCGATGAACTCGAGGGGGAATCCGGCTTTTTCGACTTCCTTGGCCTTGCGGACCATGCGGTCGACCGCGGTCCGGACCATGCCGAAATCTTCGCGGACCCAGCCCGAGCCGAGGTGCTGGTGGATGCCGACGGGGCGGAAGCCGAGCTTGCGGGCCCGCTCGAAGACGCCGATGACCTTCTTCGCCTCGACCCCGAACTTGATGGGCGTCCCGTCGGAGGAGCGCTTGCCCGCCGTAATGGCCTTGGCGTTGAAGCCCCGGCCGATGCCCGGGTTCCAGCGGACGGACACACGCAGGGTCTTGCCCGGGAATTCGCGCTTGATCTCGCTCATGAGGTCGAGCTGTTCGGCGGCGTCGATGTTGACCGTCAGTCCGTCGACGGCGAAGACCGAGCGGAGGTCGGCCCGGCTGACGCTCGTCCCGGTGAACAGGATGCGCTCCGCGGGGAACCCGGCCTTGAGGGCGGTCTCGACCTCGCAGGGGGACACGGCGTCGATCCAGGCGCCCCGCTTCCGGAGCAGGCGCATGATGCCCCGGTGGGGGTTAGCCTTCATGGCATAGCAGATGCGGGCCGGCAGCGCCGAGTGCCGGGCGAAGGCGTCGTCGAGGCGCGCGTAGAGCTCGAGGATGCGGTCCTTGCCGTAGACATAGAGCGGAGTCCCATAGTGCTCGGCCAATTCGGCCGCTTCGCGACCCGCGATCTGAAGCCGGTTGCCGCGGACAGAGACGAAATCCGTTTCCCACCAGTTCATGTCGGTTCTCCCTTGTCGTCGTTCCCGCCCCGGCCTTTCCTGTCGAAGAGGTCCATCTGGCCGGCCTGGATGGCCCGGACGATCTCCCGCAGGACGGGGTACTTTTCGAGCAGGAGGTCGGGGACGTCCACCTTGTCGCCGGTGATCATGTTCCGGATCTGGAGGGCGTTGGCCAGGGCCTGTCCCCGGTAGTGGTTGTTCGTGATGACGTAGATCTTGCTGCTCCTGGTGCCGAGATCCTTGATGCGCGTGATCCAGCCCTCGAGCTCGTCCGCGGCATAGAGATAGTCGTAGCGGTCGTCGCGGCCGGCGCTCTCGCTGAACCAGTTCTCATAGTTGCGGCCGTGCAAGCGGACATAGGCGAAGTCCGGCGTCGTGCTGACGGCGGACGGCTTGATCGAGGCGTCGAAGAGAGGCTGGTCGATGTTGCAGAAGGCGGCCCCTTTGGCGCGGAGAAGGTCATAGAAATCCGGCGTGTCCCAGCTCGTGTGGCGCACTTCCACGGCCAGGGGATAGCCGGCGAAGAGCTCGAGGAGACGCTCGAGGTATCCGGCATTCGCCGGAGAGTTCCGGAAGGACCAGGGGAACTGGACGAGAAGGGCCGCGAGGCGGCCCTGGAGACGGACGAGGTCGGCCGCGAGGCGGATCTCGTCGACATCCTTCTCGGTGAACCCTTCCCGGGCGTGGGTGAAGGCCTGATAGAGCTTGAGGGACAGCAGGAAATCCGGGCGGCTCTCGATCCTCTTCAGCCACGAGCGGACCATGGCCGGCGGCGCGGGCCGGTAGAAGGTGCTGTTGACCTCGACGATGTTGATGAAGTCGGCGAGAAACGCGAGGGGATGGAAACCGCGGCCCTTGCGGACCGGATAGACGATGCCTCCCCAGTCCTCGTAGCTCCAGCCGGCGGTGCCGACGTAATACTTGGCCATGAGTCCCTATTGTACCTTCGCCCTCGGGAATTCTCAATTCGCTCATCGTCTGTTCCGGGCGAAGGCGGAATTTTCCGTTTCTTGCAGGTCATGATAATCTATCTCACAGAGGGCAAGAATGAACGAGACGCCGGTCGATTACGCCGCGAAGATCAAGGAAGCCTACGAGCGGATCAAGAACGATATCCGGAGGACGCCGGTCGAGTACTCCGAGCCGCTCAGCCGGGAGACCGGGGCGAAGGTTTACGTCAAGTGGGAGTGCGACCAGACGACCGGCTCCTTCAAGCTGAGGGGAGCGCTCAACAAGCTGCGGTCCCTTTCGCCGGAGGACCGGGCCAAAGGCGTCGTCTCGGCTTCGACGGGCAACCACGGCCTGGCCATCAGCCACGCTTCGCGTCTCGAAGGGATCGGGCTCAAGCTCTTTCTCCCTGAAACGGTCGCTGCGATCAAGAAGCAGAGGATCGAAGACATGGGCATCGACGTCGAGGTCCGCGGCGCGAGCTGCGACAAGGCCGAGGCGATCGCCCGCGAATTCGCCGCCCGAACCGGCCGAGTCTTCGTCTCACCCTATAATGACTGGGACATCGTCTTCGGCGCCGGAACGGTCGGGCTCGAGCTCGTCGCCGACCTGGCCCGGTTCGACGACGTGCTCGTTCCGGTCGGCGGGGGAGGCCTGATCGCTGGGATCGCGGCCTTTCTCAAGGCCGTCCGGCCGGGCGTCAGGATGATCGGCATCGAGCCCGAGACCTCGGCTTTCATGGCCGCGTCCCTGGCCGCGGGCCGGCTGGTCGAAGTCGATGAGAGGCCGACGATCGCCGATGCCGTCGCCGGCGCCATCGAGCCCGGGTCGATCACCTTTCCCCTCTGCCGGGACTTCGTCGATGCGATCGAGGTCGTGCCCGAAGCCTCGATCGCTCGAGCCATGGCCGTCGTCTTCGAACGCTACGGCCGGATGATCGAGGGCGCCGGGGCCCTGCCCTTCGCGGCCCTGCTCCGATCGCCGGCCGGCCGCGCCGGCCGGACCGTGGTCGCCGTCGCGAGCGGCGGGAATATCGCCGTCGAGCGCTTCCGGGAGATCGCGGGCCTCCGCGCCTGAGCCCTTGATCCGGGGCCTTGCTCCCCTGCCGGTAGTTGTTCTAAGATAAACGCGGCCGGCCATGAAATCCAAGACCCTGTCGATCGTCGGGATGGCTCTCAGCCTGCTCCTTCCCGCATGCCGCAAGCAGGAAGCGCCTCCGCCCGCCTCGAGCGGCCCCGGTCCCTACGTCATCGGCATCTTCCAGTCGGTGGACTCGCCGACGGCCAACGAGGTTCGCCGCGGCATCCTCCAGGCCTTCGCCGAGGCCGGCCTCCGCGACGGCCGTGAGATCGTCGTCACCATCCGCATCGCCAACAACGATATCGCCGAGGTCCAGACGATCGCCCGCGAGCTCGCCGGCCGGGTCGATATGATCATCCCTTTGTCGACCCAGGCCCTCCAGGCGGCCATCCTGACCTCGCGGCGAGTGCCCATCGTCTTCGGCGCGGTGGCGGTTCCCTATCTCGTCGGGGCGGGCCAATCGGCCGCGAACCATCTCGCGAACGTCACGGGCGTCGTCTCGACGGGACCCATCCGGCAGACGATGGCCCTCATCCGTGAGGTCCTGCCTCGGGCCCGCCGGGTCGGATCCCTCTGGACATCCTCCGAGATCAACTCGGAGTATTATCTGGAACAAGCGCGCGCGGCCGCGTCCGGGCTCGGCCTCGAGCTCGTCGTCGTGCCGGTCACCGGCCCGACCGAGGTCCTCCGCTCCCTCCAGCGCCTCCTCAACGAGAAGATCGATGTCCTTTTCCCGATGTCCGACAACACCCTCAACAGCTCGTACGATATCATCGGCCGGGCCGCCGAAGAGAGCGCGACGCCCTTGTTCGCGAGCTTTCTCCGGTCCGTGGAGTTCGGCGCGTGCGCGGCGCTTGGCTTCGATTTCTATGACCTCGGCCTCAAGACAGGCCGGCTGGCCGTCCGGGTCAAGAACGGCGAGAACCCCGGTGGGCTGCCGATCGAGTCCATGGACGCGGTCAAGCTCTACATCAACACCGCGGCCGCGGCCCGGCAGGGCGTGGTCTTCCCGAAGGGCGTCCTCGACCGGGCGGCCCGGATCGTCAGTCAGCTCCCCGGGGCGGCAACGGCACCCGTCCCCGTTCTCGATTGAAATCGAAAACCCATACGCCATTGCCTCCGGGCACTGAGGCGCGGATGGCCCGGCCCACCCGGAAGATGCCCAGGCCGCACGATTCCTTGAGCGGCCTTCCCTCAGCGAGATAGCAGAGTATGGCCGACGACAGGTAGCAGCCGGTCCCGTGGACGCTGCGGGGCAGCTTCTCGTGGGCGAAGCAGGAGAATTCGTTCCCATCGAAAAGGACGTCCACGGCCTGGCCTTCCAGGTGTCCGCCCTTGACCAGGCAGGGGATGCCGCTCCGCCGCTGGATCTTTTCCGCGGCCGCTCTCATCTCGGCGACGTTCCGGACGGGACGTCCGGTGAGCACCGCCGCTTCGACGAGGTTCGGCGTGATGAGGCTGGCTTTCCCTTCGACCGTTTCGAGAAAACGGGGCCAGGCTTTCCTTTCGAGAAGATAGGCGCCCGAGCTAGAGCGGAGCACCGGGTCGACGACACGCGGCAGGCGGTCGTGCTTGGCCAGGATCCCGGCCACGACCTTGAGGTTCGCAGCAGTGGCCAGCATGCCGACCTTGATGCCGCCGACATCGAGCCCTGCCGTGAGCGACCCGAACTGGCCCGCGACGGCCCGGCCGGGCACCGGGAAAACGCCCCTCACGCGCTCCGGGCTCTGGGCCGTAACCGCCGTGACGATCCCGAAACCCCGCTGGCCGAGCCGCTCGAAGACCTGCAGATCGAGCGACACGCCGGCGCCGGCCGAGGGGTCCCAGCCGGCGATCGTAACAAGGTTTTTCGTCATTCTCTTCCCGTCCGCCGCGGCCGTCCGGATTTTACCACGGATCTCCACCGTCGGGACATTGACTTTGTTTCGGGCCCTGGAGTATTAGCAGAGAAGGAGAGCGCGGGACAGCCAGACATGGGCAAAGAACTTGTTCGAGTGCGGGTCTTCATCGACGGCCGGGTCCAGGGCGTGGCCTATCGCTTCTTCGCCGAAAAGTACGCCGGGAGCCTCGGCATCACCGGCTGGGTCAGGAACCTCGAGGACGGCCGGGTCGAAGTCCTGGCCGAAGGATCGGCCGGGGACGTGGCCGCCTTTCTCGACCGCCTCAAGGAGGGCCCGCGCCTCGCCCGCGTCGAGCGGTTCGACGTTCGCCGCGAGCCGCCCACCGGGGAATTCCGGGATTTCCGGATCGCCTTCTTCTCCGAGTGAACGCCCCCTCCGCGGTCAGCGGGCCTTGAGCTTGCGGCGGCATTCCTCGGAACAGAAAAAATGTTCCACCCCGCCGCGGACCTCCCTGAGGGCCTCGTCGCGGGGGATATAGGTGCCGCAGATCTCGTCCCTGACCATCACTCCCTGGGCCTCGTCGCGGGGCGCCTGCGTTTGCGTTTGTGGCCGGCTTCGTTTCAGACCGCGATAGATGCGCAAGATCAGGAACGCGACATAGGCGACGAGGGCGAACAGAACGAAGCGGAGGAACGCGGCTACCATTCGACCAGCATCGAGCCCCAGGTCAGCCCGCCGCCGAAGCTCGTCAGGAGCGCCAGGCCGCCTTTCTTGAGGCGTCCTTCCTCGACCGCCTCGCGCAGGGCCAGGAGGACCGACGTGGACGAGCAATTGCCGCGCCGGTCCACATTGACGTAGAACTTTTCGAGGGGGATGCCGAGCTTCTTGGCCGGGAACTCGAAGATGCGGGCGTTGGCCTGGTGGCAGACGAACAGATCGACGTCCTCGATCCTGTAGTCCCGGGTCCGGCCCGGCGTGCGGTTGGCCTTCTCGATGGTCCTGACGATCAGCTCGGGGATGATGCGCAGGACGAACTTCTGGATGTCGTGGCCCTTGATGGCGATGTTCGGGGGAACGAGCGCGTCGTGATGGCGCGTGTCGTGGCCGACGCTGAAGGCGGCGTCGACGCCGAGGGCGTCGGTCCCCGTCTCCATGCAAACGATGCCCGAGGGCCCGTTCGTCCTTTCGAGGACGACCGCCGCGGAGCCGTCGCCCCAGAGGTCGGCGTTCGTGTCGCTGAAGTCGAGGAGCCGGCTGAGGACCTCGGCGCCGAGAGCCAGGCCGTAGCGGCACTCCGTCTCGCTGAAGAGCAGGTGCTTGCGGACGAGGTCGGCGGCGTACAGGCCGCTCGTGCAGGCCGCCAGGACGTCGAAGGCCGGGATCCGAAGGGCCGTACGGGCGTCCTTCTCCGCGAGCCGGCCGGAAGCGATCTCGCCCTTGATGGCCTTGTTCAGGACCATGCAGGCCGTCGAAGGGAATATGGCCTCAGGGGTCGAGCTGCCGAGGGCCAGGATGCCGATGTCCTGCCAGCCGATGCCGGCTTCGGCCAGGGCGCGTTCGGCCGCGAAGAAGGCCAGGTCCGACGTATTGACCGTGTCGTCCACCCAGCGGCGTTCGCGGATGCCGACGAGGTCGACGATCTTCTGCGGAACGAGCTCGTCGGCCCCCCAAGGCCTGTCGGTGCCGGGCTTGATGGCGCCGTGGGCCAGCAGGATGCGGACGATCTCTTCGTTGGTGACGGTCCTCCCGGGGACATCCGTCCCCGGCAGGCATTTTCCGGTGCCGGCGATCCTTACTCGCATGTCAGCGCTTTCTCCATAGTCTGGATATTATTATCTGACGGCGGAACGATGTCAAATGAGAGCCGCGGCCGCGGCCTTTCTTTCGGCGATTGACCGGGCCCCGGCTTTCTGCTAAATAGGGGACGACCATGAACGTCAAGCCGCTCGAGGGCGTCCGCATCCTCGACCTTTCACGTCTTCTTCCCGGTCCCTTTTGCACGCTTCTTCTGGCCGACCTCGGGGCCGAGGTCGTCAAGGTCGAGGACCTCGAGGGCGGCGACTACATCAGGGGTATGGCCCCCTTCATCGACGGCCAGAGCGCCTATTTCCTGGCCCTCAACCCGGGCAAGAAAAGCGTTTCCCTCAATCTCAAGGCGCCGGCTGGCAAGGACCTGTTCCTGAAGCTGGCGGCCACCGCCGGGGTCGTCGTCGAAAGCTTTCGGCCGGGCACGGTCGACCGGCTCGGCATCGGCTACGCGGCGGTGAAGGCGGTCAATCCCCGCATCGTCTACTGCTCGATCTCCGGCTTCGGCCAGGACGGGCCGGACCGGGACCGGGCCGGCCACGACCTCGACTTTATCGCCCGCTCGGGCCTTCTCGGCCTGTGCGGCCGTCCCGAGGCCCTCCCATCGATCCCCCCCGTCCAGATCGCCGACCTGAGCTCGGCCATGTACGCCGCGGCCGGAATCCTGGCCTACCTGCGGGAGGCCGAGCGGACCGGCGAAGGCCGGGCCCTCGACATCGGCATGCTCGACAGCGCCATGTCCTGGATGGTCATGCCCGTCGCCGAATATTCCGCGGGCGAGCGGGGCGGACGGGGGCGGCTGCCTCTCACCGGCAAGCATCCGTGCTATAACGTCTACCGGACGCGCGACGGCCGGGACATTTCCCTGGCCGCGCTCGAATCGAAATTCTTCTGCGCTTTCTGCCGGACGGTCGGCCGGGAGGACCTTCTCCCGCTGCAGTTCTCGGAGAGGCCCGAGGATTTCGCCAAGTTCGAGGCCCTGTTCGCCGGCCGCGCCGCCGACGAATGGAAGGCGCTCCTCAAAGGGACCGATTTCTGCTGCGAGGTCGTGCCCTCCCTCGGTGAAGCGCTGGACGATCCCCAGGTCCGGGACCGCGGCCTGGTCATCTCTTCTCCGGCCGGCTGCCCGCCCGTCATCCGGATCGGCCATCCGCTCCGGGACAGACAGGATCGGCCCGGCACCTGTCCGGGTCACGGCGAGCACACCGCCGAGATCCTCTCCGAGCTCGGCGTCACCGCTTCGAAGATGGAAGAGCTCGAAGCGGCCGGCGTCATCCGCAGAGGCGGCTGAGGGGACGACCCGTGGATGAGTTCCGGACCGGGGCCGAGGCGGCCTTCCGCACGACCGCCGCGGACTATTTCCGCCGAATTCCGGATCCCGGCCCGGCCGGACTACGTGCCGGTCCCGACGCGATCTGGCGCGAACTCGATGGCTCGCCTCACGGCGGCGAAGGGCCTGGCTCGGCCTGCGGCCCGCTGAGCCGGCGCATTACGATCCTCGAGGAAGCCGCCCGTCTCGATCCAAGGCTGGGACGCGATCTCTTCGACCGGCATGCCGGCGCTTCGCTCGATCCCGTCGAGGAGACCGCCTGCCGCCTGGGCCGGGCGGCCGGCGCCGCGGCCCACGTCCTCGCGGCCGGAGCCCTGGCCGCTCGAGAGCAGGGTTTTTACTCCAGCAGCCTCATGGCCTTCCGCGAGGTCCAGGAGCGGTTGGCCGGGCTCCTTTCGGGGGCCGCACTGGCCCGCCTCGGAGCCTGCCGGCTCTGCCGCCTCCTCGAAAGGGGAGAGACCGAGAGGGCCGCCCTCGAGTCGGGAGCGCTTGGCGCCCGAGCCGCGGCGCTCGAGGCCGAGGTCCGGTCCGTGGCCGGCTCCCTACTCGGTTCTTCCTGGGTCGATGCCCGCCTTCCCTCGGACGAGGTCCCGACCGTCAACGAAAGGATACCGTGATGAAACTCGAAACCCTTTACCGGAGAGCCGTTGCTGCCGGCATCGCCAAGGACCCCCGGGGACTCGAAGCCGTCCGGGGCATTCTTGATGATGAGCGGGTCAAGTCGGAAACGCTCAAGGACGACGAGCGCCAAGCCTGGGAACCGGACCGGCTGTTCAATCCTTACGCCGATACTCGCCTGCTCACCGGCGACCCGGCCGTCGAGGTGAAAACGGCGATGGTCGGGATCGACATGGACGCCGCCGAGCTCGTCCTGGCCCACACCCTGAACAGGGACCGGGCCGCCGGGATCGACGTCGTCATCGCCCACCATCCCCAAGGCATCGCCATGGCCCAGCTCCCCGCGGTCATGCGGGTCCAATCGGACATGCTGGCCGCCCACGGGGTCAACATCGCCGTCGCCGAACAGCTCCTGGACACGCGGATGGGCGAGATCGAGCGCCGGGTCCTTCCCGCGAATCACAACCGGGCCGTGGACGCGGCCCGCCTGCTGGGCCTGCCGATGATGTGCCTCCACACGCCGGCGGACAACTGCGTCAACACTTATCTCGAAACGCTCTTCGAGCAGGCCAAGCCGGCCAGGCTCAAGGACCTGCTCGACCTCCTGAAGACCATCCCGGAATACCGGGCGGCCGTCCGCCGGACGGCCGGGCCGAAGATCGTCAGCGGCGCCGAAAACGCCCACTGCGGCCGGATCTCGGTCGAGATGACGGGCGGGACCGAGGGCGCCAAAACGATCTACGAGTCCTACGCCGCCTCGGGGGTGAGCACGATCGTCAGCATGCACATCAGCGAGGAAGCCCTCGAGAACGCCAAGAAGGCCCACCTCAACATCGTTCTGGCCGGCCATATCTCGAGCGACACGCTGGGGCTGAACCTGCTCTTCGACGAAGTCGAGCGCGAGGAGCGGATCGAGTTCGTCGGCGTTTCTGGGTTCTCGAGGATCAGGGCCTCGGAGCGCTAGAGCCCGCGGTATCGTTCCTGGGCGCTCAGGGTCATGGTCCAACGGGCGAAGGCGCGGGCGTCCTCGAGATCGCTCTCGTCGGGATGGGTCGCCGCCGAGGCGGCCATGTCGGCCCAGGCCTCGTGCTCGGGCGACTGCATCAGGACCTCGAGGGCTTTCATCGACACCTTGCCGCGGCAGGAGAACGTCCCGACGAGCTGGGCCTTGGCCACGAGGATCGAAGCGTACACCAGGGCTTCCCGTGAGAGGCTGCCGCCGGTGACCGACCCGTGGGTGGAGAAGAGGGCGACCTTCTTGCCCTCGGGGACCGACTTGAGGAAGACCTCGACCGGATAGGGAACACTGTGGGTCTGCACAGGGAACCCCGCGAAGATGAGAGAGTACGGCGCGAGGTCGCCCGCCTCGGCCATCGGCCTGATCGCCTTGTCCCCCGACAGGGCGTCGAAGACGGCTTCGGCGACGATTTTGGTGTTCCCTGTCCGGCTGAAATACGTGACGAGCGTCTTGGCCATCGCGGGCGTCCTTTCGGTGAGAAGCGCTCCGGCTATTCTGCCAGAATCCGGGTCAAATTGCCATCGGTCAGTCGCCGGCCGGGAGCTCGATCGTGACCGTCGTGCCGCGGCCGGGCTCGCTGTCGATGCGGATCGTGCCGCCGTGCTCTTCGACGATCTTCTTCGTGATCGGCAGGCCGAGCCCGGTGCCGGCGTCCTTGGTCGAGAAATAGAGCTCGAAGATCCGCGCGGCCGTTTCCTTGCTCATGCCGGGCCCGCTGTCGCGCACGGCGATCGTGTACCAGGGCCCCCGGCGGCCGATCGTCACGGCCACCTCGCCCTGCTGGCTGATGGCCTCGATGGCGTTGGCGATGACGTTGCGAAAGGCGGTCTTGAGCTTGGCCCCGTCGCCGCGGGCCCGGAAATCCGTCCCCTCGGCCACAACGGTGAACCGGATGCGCTCGGAGAGCAGGCGGCGGTAGGGCCGGAGGACCTCCTCGAGCAGATCCCGCAGATCGACCGGCTCTTTGCTGACCGTGGTGTCCCGGGCGATCTCCATGAACTCCTGGGCGATGCGGCGCAGGTTCTCGACCTCGCTGATGATGTAAGACATGGATTCCTTGAGGGTCTTGTCGAGGTCGCCCCGCTTGTCCTCGTAGACTTTGAGGACGTGCTCGGCCGAGAGTTGGATCGGCGTCAGCGGGTTCTTGATCTCATGGGCGACCTTGCGGGCCATCTCGGTCCAGGCCACCTTCTTGCTCATCTCGGCCAGTTCCTGCTCGTGGGCCTTGAGGTTCCGGATCATGGTGTTGAAGCCGTCGATGAGGGTCATCATCTCGTCGCGGGAGTGGTGTTCGATGGCCACCTCGAGGTTGCCGAGGCCGACCTCCCGGGTTCCGGCCAGGAGCTTGCGCACCGGCACGATGATCATGCTCCGGATGCCGCGCGAGAAGAGGATGACCAGGACGGCGAAGAAGGCCGACAGCACGGCCAGGAATTCGACGATCTCCTGGCTGGCCTCGTTCACCTGCTCTTTTTCGAAGGGGAACGGCAGGGAGATGAAGAATGTCGTGTTCTGGGACTCGTAGGGGACGGTCAGGGTCTGGAACGAATAGTCCCCGAGGCGCGTCCGCTGAATGACGAACGGCCTGCGGTCGTAGACGAGGGCCTGGTAGGCCTCGCCGTCGAGGATCTCGGGCAGGAGACCGGTCTCGAAGAACTCGCGCCGGCTCGAGGCGCTGATCACGGCGTCCTGGTAGAGCATGACGTCGTTCGCCAGCGTCTCGCTGATCCAAAGGGCCAGGTCTTCCCGCGGGGCGAGATACGGCGAGTACTCCACGCCTTGGATGATCCGGAATGCCTCCATCAGGCCCTGAGCGTAGCTCGCGTGGACGGCCGAGTCTTCGACGAAGCGCTCCGTGAACAGGCTGTCGAAGAGGTTCCGCGTGAAAACCGTGAAGATGAGCAGCGGGACGAGCGCCACGGCCAGGAACGCGGCGTAGACGCGGTTCGAGAACGACCAAAAGGGCTTGCGGATCGAGGGCCTGCCGGAGGCGAGGGACGCGACGATCAGAACGGCCAGGACCGCGGCCAGGCCGAGGAAAAAGTATCTCAGGAAATCGACGGCCTGGGTCCTCAGGCTCTTCCGCGGCGCGAACAGGCTGTAGTCGTGGTCCCCCTGGCGGAACAGATAATCGTCGTAGACCGTCCCGCCCTCCCGGAACGTCGACCAGAAGGGCGCCGGGGAATCACGCAGGCGGTCGAGGCCCGACGCCGAGAGCCCCGCCGTCAGCTTGCGGGGATTGAACACGGAGCGCCCGTCGAGGTCGAAGATCTCGCACCCGAGATCGATCTGACCCAGCGACGGCAGGGAGTCGGTCCGAAGGACCTCGAAATAGGGGTTGGCCGAATAGAGGAACGGCAGCATCTCCGGATCGAGCGAGACGTACAGGACGACGCGTCCGCGGGGGGCGCCGTCCACGAAGAAGTCCCTGTAGCCGACGAGGTAGTCCCTTTTCTTGCCGATGAAGGTCTGGGAGTAGGGAACGATGGCCCAGGCCTCGGAGACGGGCAGGTCGGGCGCGCCGCCCAGGAACCGGGGGACGTTGAGCGAGAACCGGCTCACCGTCGTCCCCTCGGCGTCGCGGACCTCGAGCGACGAGTACCAGTTGGATTTCGCGACCGGCGTCTCTTTCCACAGGCCGTGGGCAAATTCCGAGTCCTGGGGCGGGTAGTCCTTTAAGAAATCGAGGATCTGCCTTTCCCGCCTGTCCAGGCCGGGCAGGGATTCCCGGACGAGGAAGTTCCCCCAGTTCTCCTGGGTCTGGACGGCATGCGCGACGGTCGTTTCGATGAGCATGTGGGTCCGGTCGACGGTCAGCCCGTCGACGGACCGGGCCAGCCAGAGCGCGGCCAGGACGAGTCCGGCGACCCAGATCTCGCGCCGCCGCGAGAGGCCGGGGACGACGGAGACGGCAAAGAGCCAGCCGATGAGGGCCGCGCTGGCGGCGACGACCAGGATCCCGGGACCCGGGCCCAGCAGGGCGGCCGCTGCCGCAGCCAGCGCGACGACAAGTCCGGCGGCGATGACCGTCCGGGGGTCCCGCAAGACGGTCCGAAAGACGACGGCCAGGACGAGGAGGACGGTTGCCAGAACGACGAACAACCCGAGCTGCATCGCCAGGCGCGAGGCATCGAAGTCCCAGCGGAGGAGCGAGAGGTTGGAGTTGAACACGACCAGCCGGACGACCGCGTGGAGCGCGAGGACGGCGCCCCCGACGAGGACGGCCGCCGGGAACAGGGCGAGGACGAGACGGCCCCGCGGGCGTGGGCCGTCCTTCGGGTCACTCCGGCGACCGGACGCGCAGACGGCCAGGCACGCTGCAAGCCCGAGCCCCGCGAGCGCTGTGAGGAACATGTCGGCCGGCGATTGGGTCAGGCCGCGCCACGAAACGAAGCCGGCGACAGCCGGCTGGAAAAGGCCCAGGGACTGGACCCTCTCGAGCTCGCCCAAGGGAAGCGCGAGAAGCCTCATGACGACGAGGACGACCGCGCCGATCGCTCCGGAGGGGACGTCGCGTCCCCGGAGAAAGCCCGGAGCGGACCAGAAGTAGCCCAGGGCCAGGCCGGCGCCGGTCATGAGCAGGAGGAGCAGGACGAGGCGCAGGTCCTCCCGGGTCGCGGTGAGCCGCGAGGTCAAGGACGGCGAGGCCAGGGTGACAGCGGCCATGATGCGTCCTTTTTCGTTCCTGAGAGGGAAGAAGAGCGTCTGGATCTCGTTCCTCTGACGAGGCTGGCCGATGTACTCGTCCTTGTGCTGGGCGAAGAACCTCTCCCAGCCCTCGATATCTTCGTTAAAAGCATAGTACTCGATGTCGAAATCGAAACCTCGGGGAGGGCGCAGGGCGTGGAACTCGCGGATGTAGGACGATTGGACCTGGGGGATGAAGGCCAGCCGGGAAAAGTGGACCAGCATCCGGCCGTCGCCGCCAAGAGCTTGGACAGCGACAAGATAGACCGAAGCCTTGCTCGTGACCAGAAACGTCGTCCCGCTCAGCTTTTGGGCCTCCAGATAGTCCCGCCCGATCTGGTCTGCCGGGCTCAGGACATTCCCGTACCAGGCTTCCATGAGGCCGTCGCCGTTGCAGAGGGCGACGCCCTGGTTTTCGGGGTCGAGCCCGGCGGCGCGGAAAAGGGAGAAGTAATCGGCCGCGTCGGCGGGCATGTCCGCGACGGGGAAGCGGGACTTGCGGGCCTCGAGGGAGGCCTGCAGGGCGGCGAACTTCTCCTTTGTCCGGCCGGCCTGTCTGCGCAGGGAGGCCAGGCTTTTCGCGTCATAATCCCGGGACATGAATCCGGGCAGCGTGAGCGAGAGAGCCCCGACGAGACCGGCCAGGACGAGCGCCGTGGCCGCCGCGACAAGCAGGATGCCGCGGCACCGGGATCGTTGTCCGGACATCAAAGCCTCTCTGCCCTGATCTCGACGATCTTGAAGGCGATGAGCGGCCCGAGGGCGCCCGGGGCCCGAGGCAGGCGGACGGGGACGATGAAGAAATAGAGACCGAAGGGATATTGTCTCCCCGTCCTCTTGTTGCGGAACGACCAGCGGGCTTTCAATATCCCGCCCGGCGAACCGGGAAGGGAGAACACCTGGGGATTGGTCGTGAACTCGGTCGTTTTGAAGATCGAGAAGTACCGGCGGAACACGAGGTAGGCTTGATCGGGAGAAAGCTCGTCGGCGAGCGACAGGGGTTCCGGCAGGGAGACGGGGATCGTGCCTTCGGTCGCCAAGAGCCCTCGCAGGACGGCCGGGGAGTTCTCGAGGAAAGCGGTCTCGATCTGGGCGGCCACGGGAAGGGGGAGGGAAAAGAAAAGACTCAGGGCGAACAACTGAAGAGTGACCACGTTAGCGTCACCATCTTAGCACAGCCCTTTCCGGACAGGCAAGGGATGACGCTACGCAGGGGGCGGAACGCGGGGGAGGCGCCGGCGTTATTCGGCCTTCTTGGGCTCGGACTCCTGCTCAAGCTTCTTGGTGCGCTTGGCGTCCTTGATGCTGCTGATGCCGGCGATGAGGCCGATGAATCCGCCGAAGAACAGGATCGGCGGGATGAATCCCAGAACGACATGGAAGAACGCGGAGCGGAACGTCGCGGAGAAGATCACCAGAGCCAGGCCGCCGGCCATGGCGACGAGACCGCCGATCACAGCGATGAACTTGCCCATTGTCGGACCTCCCTGAAGGTTGGTTGTTCCGGTGCGGATTATAACAAAGCCCGCAAGCTTCCGTCAACGCACGCTTTTCCCATGGCCCCTTCGGCCGTTGGGGGGCCTCGGATATCGTCTCCGGACAATATCCACCCTTGATGGAAATCATCAGGCGGTTCCGTTAGAATAGGCGGGAAACTCCGGCCCTGGAGGTCAATCATGTCCAAGATCCCGAGACAGCTTGCGTGCGCGATGATCCTGTTATTCCTCGCGGCCGCCGGAGCCGCGGCCTGGGCCGGCGATGATCTTGTCATCGGCGGGGCCCGTATCAAGGCGGGAACCACCGTCTCGGGCATGCTGCCCGTCCCCGCGGGCCGGGACGGCTCAGGGACCGAGATCCCTTATACCGTCATCAACGGGGCGAAGAAGGGCAAGGTGCTGGCCCTCGTCGCAGGCCTCCACGCCTACGAGTATCCCCCCATCCTGGCCCTCTACCGGCTGAAGACGATGATCGACCCCAAGGCCTTGCGCGGCACCCTCCTCATGGTCCACATCGCCAACCTGCCGAGCTTCAAGAAGCGGACGATCTACTACGGCCCCGACGACTGGAAGAACCTCAACCGGGTCTTCCCCGGCGACCCGCAGGGCTCCATGAGCCAGAGGATCGCCGCCGTGCTCAACGACGAGGTCGTCGGCCGCGCCGACGTCCTTATCGACATGCATTGCGGGGACGGCAACGAGGCCCTCATTCCCTACACGTACTGGATGATCAGCGGGAACAAGGGCTTCGACGCGGGGACGCGGGACCTGGCCCTGGCCTTCGGCCTCCCCCACATCATCATCGACGACACGCGCGGCAACGATCTCAAGAACTCGAAATACCTCGGCAACACCGCCATCCTCCGGGGCAAGCCGGCCATCACGACCGAGGCCGGCTTCCTCGGGCGCACGGACGAGGAGTCCGTGGGCCTCAACGTCAAGGGTGCCTTCAGCGTCCTGAGGCATCTCGGCATGATCGACGGCCGTCCGGAGCCGGCGACCGACCCGATCTGGATCGACAAGTACGAGGTCGTTTATTCGAAATGGAACGGCCTCTTCACGCCCTGCGTCGGCATGGGGTACTATGTCAGGCAGGGCCAGGTCGTCGGCACCGTCACCGACTATGCCGGCGCCAAGAGGGAGGACGTCAGGGCCCCGTTCACCGGCATCCTCCTCTACGTCATCGGGACACCGCCGTGCAATGACGGCGAGCCGCTCTTCGAGGTCGGCCGGGTCAAAGAAAGATGACCCGGCGATGAGCATCAGGGGCGTCATCTTCGATCTCGACGGCACCGTCGTCGAAAACGATTATGATTGGTCCCGGATCCGGGAAGAGCTCGGAACAGGGGCGTCATCCATCCTGGGTTATCTCGATTCGCTCGTCGAGCCCGAGCGGTCGGCGAAGTGGGCCATCCTCGAATGTCATGAGGCCCGGCAGACCCAGGCCTCGGTGCTGCGTGAAGGCATCCTCGAGCTTCTCGGGATGCTCCGGCGCCGGCGCATCGCCGCCGCGCTCGTGAC
This sequence comes from Candidatus Aminicenantota bacterium, assembly GCA_963725825.1. Lineage (GTDB taxonomy): Bacteria > Acidobacteriota > Aminicenantia > Aminicenantales > Saccharicenantaceae > RBG-16-66-30. The sequence goes on along the minus strand of CAVSAI010000023.1, from coordinate 6,737 downwards.
GAACAACTCGAGCCCGAACACCGAATTCCTGTTGGGCAAGTTCGGGCTCGAGTTCGATTGCGTTATCACCCGCGAAAAGGGCCTGTGGAAGCCTTCCGGCGCCCCCTTTCTCGAGGTCCTCAGAACGCTCGGCATCGGGCCAGGCGAGTGCGCCGTCATCGGGGACACTCACTTCGACGTCCTGGCCGCCCTCGACGCGGGGATCGACTCGATCTTCCTGCTCACCGGCGACCCGGAGCGGTTCGTGGGCTATCCTGTCGAGGTCTTTGCGGCGGTCGAGGCCCTCCGGGGCCGCCTCGAGCGGTTGCTCTGAGAAAACTCTCACGGGCCGTCCCCCGCCCATCCTCCCGGCGGGGCCGGGATCAGATGGAACAAAACAGCCGAGACGGTTGTATTAAGGGTATGGGAAGCCGATCACAGGGACGGTCAAGGAGGATACGATGATCCAAGGACGCTGCCATAAAGGCCTGGTTCTTTTAGCCGCGCTGGCCGCTCTGACCGCCGCCGCGCCTGCGCTGCGGGCCGACGGCTTCATCATCCCCAACCACCGGCCGGGCGAGCAGGTCCCGCCCCTAAGTGTCAAGTACCACCGGGTCAAGGTCGAGATCGTGGACCAGGTTGCCAAGACGTCGGTCGACCAGGTCTTCATCAACCACTTCGGGCGCGATATCGAGGGGACCTACATCTTCCCCGTGCCGGAGGGGGCCTCGGTCTCCGATTTCGCCATGTTCATCGGGAACGAACGGGTCCAGGGCGAGATCGTCGACAGCCGCGAGGCCCGGCGCATCTACGAGGACATCGTCCGCCGCATGCGCGATCCGGGCCTGCTCGAATACATGGGCCGCAACCTCTTCCGGGCCCGAGTTTATCCCATCCCGGCCAACGGCGAGAAGCGGGTCCAGATCTCGTACACCGAGGTCCTCAAAGCCGAGAACGGCCTGGTCAAGTACCTCTACCCCCTGAACACCGAGCGCTTCTCCCGCGACCCCTTGGCCGATGTCAGCATCTCCGTCCGCGTCGAGAGCCGGGTGCCCATCGTCAACATCTATTCCCCATCGCACAGGGTCTCCGTGAGGAAGGACGGGCAGGGGCTGGCCAGGGTCGGCTACGAAGACAAGGATGTCCGGCCGGACAAGGACTTCCTCCTTTATTACTCGCTCTCCAAGGACGAGGTCGGCTTGTCCTTCATGAACTGGGACGGGCCGGACGGGGGGTACTTCATGCTCCTGGCCTCGCCGCGCTTCGCCGCTCCCGGGGAGAAGGTCGTCGACAAGAACGTCGTCCTCGTCCTCGACAGCTCCGGCAGCATGAGCGGCGCCAAGATCCGCCAGGCCAAGGAAGCCGCCCGCTTCATCCTCAACCACCTCGACCGCCGCGATGAGTTTTCACTGATCGACTTCGACGACGGCGTCGCCTCTTTTTCGGAGGCGCTCGTTCCAGCCACGGCCGAGAACGTCGGCCGGGCCCTCACGTTCGTCGATGCCATCGAGGATTCCGGAGGGACGAACATCAACGACGCACTCCTCGCCGCTCTGGCCCGGATGGCGGGCGGCGGGAGGCCGAGCTACGTTCTCTTCCTGACCGACGGCCTGCCGACCGTCGGCACCACGGAGACGGCCGAAATCCTGCGGAACGTCGCCAAGGCGAACGAGCGGCGCTCCCGGATCTTCGTCTTCGGCGTCGGCGACGACGTCAACACCGAGCTCCTCGACCGGATCGCCACCGACCATCGCGGCGGGTCCGTCTATATCGGGGAATCGGAGGACCTGGAGGTGGCCGTCTCGAGCTTCTACGAAAAGATCTCCTCGCCGCTCCTGGCCGACCTGGCCGTCGAGTTCAAGGGGATCGAGACGAGCCAGGTTTACCCGCGCGTCCTGCCCGACCTCTTCAAGGGCTCCCAGCTCGTTCTCGTCGGCAAGTACTCCGGGGACGGTCCCGTGAGCGTCGTCATGACCGGGCAGGCCGGACGGGAGGGGAAGCGCTTCGTCCTCGAAAGCCGCCCCCTGACCGGGAGCGACAAGTTCAGCTTCCTGCCCCGCCTCTGGGCCACCCGCCGCATCGGCTATCTCCTCGAGGAGATCCGGCTCCAAGGGCAGAGCGCGGAGCTCGCCGACGAGATCCGCCGGCTCGGCCTCAAGTACGGCATCGTCACCCCTTATACGTCCTTCCTGGTCACGGAACGGGAGCGGATGACCATCGACGCGGCGGCTCCCGCGGCCCAGGAAGCCATCTCCACGGGCCAGGTGATGGGCGTCGGCGCGGTCAAGGCGGCCAAGGCCACCCAATCCTTCAAGCTCCAGGACCGCGCGATCGAGGTCGCCTCCGAGCGCATCCTCTATAAGGACGACAAGACGTTCTACCTCAAAGACGGCGTCTGGACGGACAGCGATTACCGCGAGGGCTCCCCGACGACCGACATCAAGTTCAACTCCGACGGATTCTACCGCCTGCTCACCGAAAAGCCGGCCATCGCCAAGTATCTCTCCGCCGGCCGCAACCTGATCGTCGTCTTTGACGGAGTCAATTACCGCATTGTCGAATAAGTCGAACAAGCGCGGGGGAACCAGCGGGGGACATGTACCTCAAAGCGTGTCCCCGTTCTTTTCGGGCGGACGGCGACGATGATATACCGGTGGCGATATGTGGATGCTGCGATTATGGGGGGCTGAGGGGTCTCGTCAGGGAATCCGCCCCGCGCAGGGGTGTTCCTGGAGGCGGCCGTGGGAGGGCGGAGCGGGCACGGATGGAAGACGGGGACGGGAAATGGGGACGTTTCTGTTTTTCGCCGCGAAAAACAGAAACGTCCCCATTTCCTAATCGGAGTCCCCGTCTTACAGAGCGAAGCCCGGATGCGAAGCGAGCCGGCTCGCCGGGCCGGCGAGCGGCCGACGGAAGGAATACCCCGAGCGTAGCAGGGCGGATGCCCTGATGAAGAGCCCCGAAGCCCCCCCCCAACGCCATCCTTGATTTCCTGTCGGGGATTGGTCACAATGGACGGGACTTTCGCCCGAGAGGTTTTTGATGACGCAAGAGAAGCTGCTCCTGATCCCCGGCCCGAGCCCGGTCGTGCCGCGCATCCTCGACGCCTTAGCCTTGCCGACCGTTTCCCACGTCGGCCCCGACATGGCCCGCGACCTCAAAGAGTCCTGCGAGAACCTCCGGAAGATCGTCTTCTCTGCGGAAGGCGAGCCGTTCATCGTCGCGGGCGCGGGCACGCTGTCGATGGAGATGGCCCTGCTCAACACGGCCGGCCAGGCAGACCGGGTCCTGGTGCTATCGCAGGGCTATTTCGGCGACCGCATGGCCCAGATCTGCCAGGCCTTCCGGATCGACCACGACGTCCTCGAGTGCGAGTGGGGCCGGGCGGTGACGTCGCGCGAGCTCGATCAGCGGCTCAAGACCAAGAACTATAATGTCGTCGTCTGTACCCATGTCGACACCGCGACCGGCGCTTGCGCTCCCGTCGAAGAGTACAGCCAGGTCCTCGAGAGGACGGGGGCCGTTTTCATCGTCGACGGTGTCTGCGCCACGGGCGGCATCCCCGAGCGCATGGACGCCTGGGGCATCGACGTCGTCCTGACCGCCGCCCAGAAATGCCTCGGCACGCCGCCGGGCCTGGCCATTCTCGTCTTTTCCACGCGGGCCATGGAGAAGCGCCGCGGATTAAAGTCCATTCCGGCCTATTACTCCGATATCCTGCGCTGGCTGCCGATCATGCACGACCCCACGAAGTACTTCTCGACGCCTTGCGTCAACGAGATCCGGGCCTTCGCCGAGGCGATGCGCCTCATCCTCGAGGAGGGGATCGAAGAGCGGTTCGAGCGGCACGACCTCTACGCCCAGGCCCTCCGGGCGGGATTGGAGGCTCTCGGCTTCTCCTTCTTCACCGACCCGAGTTTCGAGGCCTCGACGCTCTCCGTCGTGCGCTATCCTGATGGCGTCGAGGACAAGGCCTTCCGCGCTGGCCTCGCCGCGAACGGTGTCATCGTTGCCGGCGGCCTCGGACCCACGGCGGGCCGTGTTTTTCGCATGGGCCATATGGGCAATCTGACCTCGGCCCAGGTCCGGTTCGCGATCGAGGCCGTCGAAAAAACGCTTGACGGCCTGGGCCGCGCCGTCAAGCCCGGCACGGGACGCGACGCCGTCGACCGCGTCCTGGCGGCTTGACCATGGAGACGCTTCGCATGCCGAGCAAGGTCTATTTCATCCCCGCCGACGGACGCGATCCGGCCGACGCGTTGGCCGCCAAAGCGAAGAAGGCCTATCTCGCGACCGGCTTCAACGACCGGGTCGGCGAGGGCGATTTCGCCGCTCTCAAGATCCATTTCGGGGAGGCCGGCAACACCGGCTACATCAAGCCTGCGTGGCTCGCCGGCCTCATCTGGGAGGTCCGGACGAGGACGAAGCACGCCTTCCTGACCGATTCCAACACGCTCTATGTCGGCAACCGGTCGAACTCCATCGATCATCTCCGGCTGGCCTGGTTGCACGGCTTCACGCCTGAAGGGACGGGCCTCCCGGTGATCATCGCCGACGGCCTCATCGGCCGCGACAAGCAGGAGCCGCGGAGCGCCCAGGCGAGGACGGCTTCGTCCAAGATCGCCAGCGCCATCCTCGACGCCGACGCCTTCATCGGCCTGACCCATGTCACCGGGCACGTCCAGACCGGTCTCGGCGCGGCCATCAAGAACATGGGCATGGGCTGCGCCTCGCGGGCGGGAAAGCTCGACCAGCATTCCGTCACCCACCCCCGGGTCAGCGCCAAGGCGTGCCGCAACTGCAGCGTCTGCATGGCCTTTTGCCCGGAGGCGGCCATCCTCCAGGCCGAGGGCCACGTCGTCATCGATCCTGCCAGGTGCATCGGCTGCGGCGAATGCCTGGTCGTCTGCAAGCAGGGCGCCATCAAGATGAAGTGGGACGAGGACTCGCTCCGGCTCCAAGAGAAGATGGCCGAATACGCCTTCCGGGTCTTGTCCCATTTCAAAGACAAGGCCGTCTTCCTCAACTTCCTCATCCACGTGACCAAGGACTGCGACTGCATGGCCAAGAACCAGAAACCCATCGCCGCCGATATCGGCATCCTGGCCTCGCTCGATCCGGTGGCCATCGACCAGGCCACGGCCGACCTCCTCGTCGCGCGGGGAGGCGGCCGGGACCCTCTGCGCGCCGGCTATGATCTCGACTGGTCCGGACAGCTCGCCCATGGCGAGACGATCGGACTGGGGAACAGGACCTACAGCCTTGTCGAGCTCGCCTAGGACTGATGCCAGAGGCGGGGAACGAAGATCCAGACGCCGACCGCGGCCAGGAGCATGATCGAAGCCCCGATGAGGACTGCGGCCGTCTCGCCGAGGTGCTGAGCCGTCGCTCCGACCCCGAGGGCGGCCACGGGCATGGCCCCGAAGAAGACGAAGACGTAAACGCCCATGATCCGTCCGCGCAAGGCCTGCGGCGAGAAGGTCTGGACGAGAGCGTTGCACAAATTGAATATGAATATCTGGGCGACGCCCGCGCCGAAGAGCAACAGGAGGGACAGCGGGGTCCAGCGGACGAGGGCGAAGACGATGATCAGCGCCGGCATGGCCACGGTTCCCAGGGTCAGGAGCTTGCCCCGGAAATGGAACCCCCCCAGGCTGGCGATCAGTAGGGCCCCGGCCATGGCGCCGAGGCCGCGGGAGGCTTGGAGGAAGCCGTTGGTCGTCGCGTCGCCGCCGAGGATCTTCACGGCCCAGGCGGGGAACAGGACGGCGTAGGAGATCCCGAAAAGGCTGACGACGGCGAGCAGGCCGATGATCGTCCGGATCATCGGGTGCCCCCAGGCATACCTGACCCCCTCCTTGAGGTCGGCGATCGCGGATGTCTTTTCGGCTTTGGGGACGAACGGCCTGAGCTTCATGAAGGCGAGGGCCGCGATGACGGCGATGAAAGAGATCCCGTTGATCGTGAAGCACCAGGCCGGCCCGAAGAGCGCGTAGACCACCCCCGCCACGGCCGGACCGACGGCGGTGGCCACGTTGAACATGGCCCCGTTGAGCGCGATGGCGTTGGTCATGTCCGGGAGATCGACCATTTCCAGGACGAAGGCCTGGCGCGCCGGGGCTTCGAAGGCGTTGGCCACGCCGAGCAGCAGGGCGATGATCAGGATGTGCCAGGGCTGGACGACTCCGAGGAAGGCCAGCGCGGCCATGGCGAAGGCCAGGACCATCATGGAGGTTTGGGTCACGATGATCATCGTCCGCCGGGACATCCGGTCGGCAATGACCCCCGCATAGAGCATGAAGAACCATGCCGGGGCTCCCGAAACGAAGCCGACGATGCCGAGATAGGCCGCGGAGCCGGTCAGCTTGTAGACCAGGAACATCAGGGCCGTCGACTGCATCCAAGTGCCGAACAGCGAAAACATCTGGCTCCAGAACCAGAGCCGGTAGTTGGGATACTTGAGCGCCGTGAAGGCCTGTTTCCAGCTGAGCTGCTTGCGCAGGTCGTAGAGCTTGGCCAGCAGCCCCGGACGGGGTGCGGGCGGCGGCGTTAGCGCGGGGTCGGGAGTCATGACAGGACCTCTTCGTCTTCGGAGGCCCACGCCGGGTCGACGATGCAGAGGAACGTGAGGCGTCCCGGCCCCGGGTTCTCGATGAACTGGACCTGGCCCGGCGGGATGTAGACGGCCTCTTCCTCCTCGACCTCGGCTTGTTCGTTTCCGACGTGCATCAGGCCCCGGCCTCCGAGGATATAGTACA
>CAVSAI010000022.1:0-44311 GCA_963725825.1 Candidatus Aminicenantota bacterium | reverse complement strand
TCGGATCGGCAGTAAGGACACCTCATAGGACACCCCCTCCTCGAAGCGCCGGAGCGGTCCCGTCGTCTGGGCCCGGCGCGCCAATGCGAGGGAATGATAGGTCCGGAGAGCGGTGAAGTCAATTCGTTTTTCGCTTCTTCGGGGGCTCCGTTTTATAGTATGATATGACGACCTCAACCGAGGCAGGAGTGACATCATGGGCCATGCCAGCAAGACCCCCGCGGCCGCGCGGATCAGCCGCCGGGATTTCCTCAGGTCGTCGGCCACGGCCGGCCTCGGCGCCGCGCTCGCGGGCGCGGCCTTCGGGCAGGACGCGCCGCAGGCCGCAGCCTTGCCCGCGGCCGCGGCCAGGAGCGCCGACGAGCTCCGGGTGGCCGTCATCGGCTGCGGCGCCCAGGGCCGCGTGCTCGTCGAGTCGATGCTGCGCATTCCCGGCATCCGCATCGCGGCCATCTGCGACATCTGGTCCTACAGCCGGCAGTACACCGGGAACTACCTCAAGAAAGTACGGCCATATCGCCGCCACATACGAGGACTACCGCGACCTCCTGGCCTCGGAAAAAGGCCTTCAGGCGGCCGTCGTCGCCACCCCCGACTGGGTCCACGCCGAGCACGCCAACGCCTGCCTGCGGGCGGGACTGCCTGTTTATTGCGAAAAAGAGATGTCGAACTCGCTCGAAAAGGCCCGGTCCATGGTCCTCACGGCCCGCGAGACCGGCCGGCTCCTCCAGATCGGCCACCAGCGGCGCTCCAATCCGCGCTACATCCACGCCATCGACAAGCTCATCCGTGAGAAGAAGCTCATCGGGCGCGTGACCGTCGACTACGCCCAGTGGAACCGGGCCAAGGCCGACCTCCTCGGCTGGCCGGAAAAGTACGTCATCGACCAGGCCACGCTCGACAAGTACGGCTACGGCTCCATGACCGAGTTCCGCAACTGGCGCCTGTACAGGAAGTACGGCGGAGGGCCGATGGTCGACCTGGGCTCCCACCAGATCGACCTCTTCAGCTGGGTCCACGGCACGCCTCCCAAAACGGTGGTGGCCAGCGGCGGGCTCGATTATTACAAGGACTGGGAATGGTACGACAACGTCATGGCCATCTACGAGTTCGAGACCAAAGAGGGCGTGACCCGGGCCTTCTACCAGGTCCAGACGACGACCCAGCACGGCGGGTTCTATGAGACCTTCATGGGGGACAACGGCTCGGTCGTCCTGTCCGAGATCCCCCAGCGCGGCAACTGGGCCATGCGCGAGCCCCACGCGCCCGAGTGGGATTCTCTGGCCCAGGCCGGCCTGCTCATGTCCGAGACCGTGCCCATCCAGAAGTCGTCGACGAAGAACATCTATGTCGACGTCCGGGTGACGGCGGAGGCGGGGCGCTGGCCGTTGCCGATCGAGCTGGCCAAGCCGGCCCACCAGCCGCACCTCGAGAATTTCTTCGACGCGGTGCGGGGCGGCGCGCGGCTCAACTGCCCGGCCGATCTGGCCTACGAATCGTGCGTGGCCGTGCTCAAGACCAACGAAGCGGTCAAGACGCGCCGGGTCACAGAGTTCCGGCCGGAGCAGTTCAAAGCATGAGCCCCGCCCGACGGACCTCTCTCCGGGCCTGGGGCGGCGGGCTTCTCGCCCTGTTCGCTCTGGTTCTCGCCCTGGCGGCGGACGCCACGGCCCAGACCGCCGCGCCGGCCGCCGGCCAGGGTCAAAAACTGGTCGTCTGGGACGGCAACCGGACGATCCCGGCCCACCTCATTCCGCTGCGCGACGAGAACGACGAGCCCATCATCCCCGGGGAGACGAATCCCCTGCCGTATTCGGCCCGCTTCTCCTGCGGACCGTGCCACGACTACAAGACGGTCCGGGGCGGCTGGCACTTCGGGGCCATGACCGCGGCCGTGAGCGGCCGGCCCGGCGAACCCTGGCTCCAAGTCGACTCCAGGACGGGGACCATCCTGCCGCTATCCTACAGAAAGTGGCCGGGGAGCTACGATCCGAAGGCCGTGGGTCTTTCGGCCTGGGATTTCACGATGCTTTTCGGCCGGAACATGCCCGGCGGCGGTCCGATGGAGCCCTCCGAGGAGGAGGTCCTGGCCGAGCCGGACGGGCGCTGGAACGTCTCCGGAAAGGCCGAGGTCGACTGCCTGGCCTGCCACAACCGGTCGGGCCGCCAGGACCACAGCGAGTGGGCCAAGCAGATCCTCCGCGAGAACCTGCGCTGGGCGGCCACGGCCGGCGGCGGCGTCGGCGAGGTCGAGGGCATGGCCTCCAGGCTCAAACCGACGTGGGACGTCTATGACGGGCCCAACCTCGACGACCATGAATGGGCCGTCGTGCCCTCCGTCAAGTACCGGACGGTCGATTTCGATTCCAAGCAGCGTTACTTTTTCGACCTGAACTACCAGCCCGCCGACGACCGCTGCCTCGTCTGCCACTCCGTCTCGCCGAAGGACGCGGCCATGTGGACGACCGACGCCGACGTCCACACGGCGGCCGGGCTCAAATGCACGGACTGCCACAGGGGCGACCTCGGCCACCTCATGGTCCGCGGCTACGAGGGCGAGGCGGCCGACACGGGCAACAGGAAAGCGGAATCCTTCACCTGCCGCGGCTGCCATCTCGGCGAGAACGAGGACGGGGAACGAACGGTCCTGCCCGGCCGCCTGGGCGCCCCCTACCCCAAGCACACGGGCATCCCCCTCGTCCACTTCAAACGGCTCGCCTGCACGGTCTGCCATTCGGGGCCGAAACCGAAGGAGGGCTTCACCCGCGTCAGGACGTCGCGGGCGAACAGGCTCGGCGTCTACGGCGTCGCGACCTGGTCGACGGACGCTCCGGCGATCATCGAGCCCGTCTATGGGAAGGACGGGCGGGACAGGATCGCGCCGCAGCGGCTTGTCTGGCCGGCCTTCTGGGGCCGACGTTCGGGCAAGGACGTTCTCCCGCTGAAGCCGGCTGATGTCGAGACGGTCGCGGGCGATATCCTCAAGCCGGAGGACCGCATCGCCCAGGTCCTCATCGCCCTGAGCCAGGTCGCGGCCGACGACGAGACGCCGGTCCTCGCGTCCGGACGCTTTGTCTTCGCGCCGAACGTCGACGGCGGCCTCGACGCGACGGAGAGGGCAGGGACGAAGGCGCTGCCGCCGGCCTCCTGGGGGATCAGGAAAGGCGGGGAGATCGTGCCGCTCGTGCCCGATTTCGACCCCGCGGCGGCGGACAAGGACCCGGCCATCGAAACGCGGTTCCAGGAATTCCTCCAGGCCCTGGGAACGGACCCGGCAAAGCCGGGCGAGCCGGCGATCGTCGTCAGGAAGACGCTCTACCGGTTCGTCGGCGGGTTCCTGGACATCTCCGAGGCTCCGGCGGAGCTGGCCGCGTCCCCCGGGCCCGGCTGGCTGGTCGGCGGCAAGCTCGTTCCCCTGGCCACGGACTTCGACGTCCGGACCGTGACTGCCAAGGCGGGAACGGAACAGACGCTGACCGAGGAGCAGGTGACCCTCATTCTCGGCGCGCTGGCAAAGGCCGGCGGCGCAGACGAGCGCGTCTATATCTCCGGCGGCCGGCTGTTCCGGCTCGACAAGGACGGCGGACTCGTCTCCCGCAGGGACAAGGCGGCCGAACCGGTGACCTGGCCCCTGGCCCACAACGTCCGGCCCGCCCAGCAGTCCCTCGGCTGGAAGGCCTGCACCGATTGCCACAGCGGCGGCTCGGACTTTTTTTTCACCAAGCTCAAGGGCACGGGCCCGCTGCTGACGAAGAGCGTGGCCAAGCGCTCGGCCGCGTCCTTCATGGGCCTCGGCGGGCTTTTCCAGCGCATCTTCGGCCTGTCGTTCATCGTCCGGCCGGCCCTCAAGATCGTCCTGGCCATCTGCGCATTCATCGCCGGATCCCTTCTCCTCCTGGCGGGGCTGGTCGCGCTCGGCCGCGTCGCCGGGTTCATGGAGAAGAGGTAAGGCCATGCTGTTCACGATCGTCACCATCCTCGTTCTCGGGACGACGTTCCTCGGGATCGCCTTCCACCGCTTCCGGACGAGCCGCGAGGAAGCCAGATCGACCATCCTCTATTCCGAGATCGCCAAGAAGTTCTTCGCCTGGCTCGCTCTCCGGACGGTACAGATGTCGCGCCAGGCATCGCCGCGGGCCTGGTGGGATTACGTCAAGGGGTTGCCCCTATGGCGGGAACCGGTCCTCGAAAAGTGGCTTTATGTCTGCTTTTACGGGAGCTTCATCTATCTCGCCGCAAGCGGCTTCTTCTTCGCGATCTTCATCCCCCGCGGACTGTTCGGCTATCCGCTCGTCGCCCATGTCATGGCCGGGGCGTTATTCGCCGTGTGTCTGACGATCGTCGTTCTCTTCAAGGGCCGCCATTTCATTGCGGTCCCGAATCCGGCCAGCCTCAGCCTGGTGCTCCTGGATATCCGCAAGATGGGCATCACCCCGGCCCGGGTCAGGCTCTGGGCGTTCTGGCTCTTCGCCGCCGCCGGCTTTTTACTGACCCTGTCCGCTCTGCTCCCTATGTTGCCGCTCCTGCCCACCGGGGGCCAGAGGTTCATGTTCGACTTCCATCGCTACAGCGCTCTCGTCTCGGCCGTGGCAGCAATGGTGTTCGTCGGCCTCGAGCTCTTCGAGCGAAGCCGCGCCTGAAGGGCCGGAGTTTTTCTCAAGCAGGCGTCGCCGAGCTTCGCGGGGGCTGACCGGGAGAGACTTCAGCCGCTCATTTTGTCCGCGGCGACGGATCGCGCTCGCCGTTATCGTAAAGCCCCATGAGCTCGACGGCCTTGCCGTCCTTGATCACGAACTCGACCCGGAAATTGTCGAGCCCGTCGAGGGCAAAGAGAGTCGGGGTCATCGGAATGAGCCGGTATTTCGGGCCCGTCCGCTGATAGAACAAGGCGCCGTTCTCGAAAGTGATCTTGCGCTCGCCGTAAACACCCGCGTAGGTCTTCAGGATATTGGCGTCGACGCGAGGCGGGTCCTGCTTGGCCTTTTCGCCCCTAGAGATCCACTCGTATTCGGCCTTCCTGCCGGGGTCGGTCGCTTTCGCGGCGAGCTTCTCGATCGCCATCGCGTAGGCCCGGTCGAAGGCCTGGGCGGCCGGGACCGCGATGTCGGGCGCGACCCCCGTCCCCTCCCAGTTCGTCTTGGAAACGGGGTTGATGGCCCTGGCAAAGGGGACCCGGAGGATGTAATCGTTTTGGACGATCTTCATGTCCGTGGGGTGGGCGCCGCCGCCCGTCGTCTCCCCGACAACGGTCCCCCTCTTGAGGTTCTTCATGCTGTACGCGAATTCCTCGGCCCCGGAGAATGTCCTTGCGCTTGTCAGGATATAGAGTTCGGCGCCGGACGGCTTCGGCCCGGGGACGTAGGGAAGGGTCCAGTAGTTCTCCGTCAGGTCCGTGGACCGGATATAGATGTCGTTGAGATGGACCATCTGGTCAAAGAAATAGGAGGAGATGAGCTGGATTTGAGTGGTGTCCCCTCCGCCGTTCTGGCGGAGATCGACGATGACGGCGTCGCAATGGGCCAGGAAGTTCATGGCCGCGATGGCCGTCGGGCCGGCATCCGCAGCCGGTTCGAAGACGCGAAAATCAAGGTAGCCGATGTTTCCCGGGAGCCGCTCGACCTTGCGGAAGCCGAAGTTGTCGCGACGGGAGGTCTCGAGCTCGCTCTCGTGAGCTTTCTGCGCCTCCTCTTGGCTCCGGCTCTGAAGCCGCCTGAGACCATCGGCCAGCTCCGGGTCGTAATTGAAGCCGATATGCCGGTCCTTGCTGATCTCGAGCAGGTCCTTAGAGACGGCCTGGGCAAATCTCCGGGCGTCGTCCAGATCGTCAAACCCGCCTGTGGCCAGCTTGGCCCGGAGGGCCTCCTCCATCTTCTTGGCCGTCTCGGAGAAGATATAGTTCTTGTTGAGAAGCGTCGCGATCTCGTCGACGATGGCCTGCTTTTGGACCTTGTCGAGCGCCGGCGCCTTTGCCTCTTGGCCGAAGAGCGCGGAGATCCATAGGACGACGATCGCGGTCAGGACGAGCATCAAACGGAGCGTTTTGGACATGCTAAACCTCCTAAAAACCGTGAATGAGGAACCGGTTCATCGCGTCCAGGCGGCCGGGCGCGACGAGGACGGGAGAAGCCCCTTGATCAGGAGATCGGCGATCCTGCCGACCTGGTCCTCCAGCTCTTCCCGGCGGCCCAGCTCGCAGGCCGAGAGGTTGAACGGGAGGAGGGAATTCGTGCTTTGGATGAGAACGAGCGAGGTCGCCATGGGATCGGGGCAGTCGAGAGACCCAAGCCTCGCCCCTTCCCGGAGAAGACCTTCGAAAACTGCCGCCTCTTTCTCGAAATAAGTCTGGCGGCGCTGAAGGAGCGGCGTTCGGACCGAGGACAGCAAATCGCCGAGGTTCTGGGAATAGTGGGTGACGCCGTCGAATCGCTGGAGGACGCGGAGGACGAGCATCCGGCGGAGGCGCCTGTCGACCGAATCGGACGACTCGGCCAGCTCTTGGAGCTTCCGGACGACGGTCTCGGCGATACGGTCGATATGGGCCAGGACCAGCTCTTCTTTCGAAGGGAAATGGAGGTAGATCGTGCCCTTGCCGATGCCGACCTGTCTGGCGACGTCCTCGACGGTCATCTTGCCGTATCCGTACTTGCCCAGGAGGACGTCCACGGCGTCGAGGATCAGGTCACGGATATCCGAGCGCTTGGCGATTTGTCTCATGATGACTTATGACCAATATTATCATTTAGTCATATTTTTGTCAAATTAGTGCGATTTGGAGGGTCCGGGGTCTTAGCTTTCTCCTAGCGGGATCTCAAAAGAAGCACGAAACTCGAGATCAGGGCCAGCGTCATGCAGCCCGCGACGACGTTCCATAATGGGTTCCGCTGCCGCTTCATGTCTTCCCGGGTCTCCATGAGCGAGCCCAGGACGAAGCCGGACGCAAAGCCCCCGGCGTGGGCGTAATTGTCCGCCCCGACGAGGAGGCCGAAAAAGAAGGCGTACAGGGCCCAGCGGACCATAAAGCTCCGGATGTCCCGTCCCCGGTCGCTCCCCAACCGGCGGAAGTAGGGAATGGCGAATCCGATCAGGCCGAAGATGGCCCCCGACGCGCCTGCCGACACGACGCGCGCGTGGAGCAGGTAGGACGCGGCCGAACCGAACACTCCGGAGAACAGGAAGAGCGTCAAGTACCGGGCGGATCCGATCTCCGACTCGAGAAAGCTCGAGACGCTGAGGAAGGCGTAGATGTTAAAGAGGAAATGGATGACGCCGATATGGACGAAAACGCACGTCAAAAGCCTCCACCATTCGCCTGAGGCCACCAGCCTTGAATCCAGCGCTCCGGCCCGGACAAGCGTGTCCAGCCCCGGGGAGAGGAGCGCCGCGCCGCCCGAGGATACGACCTGGAGGATGAAGTTCGCGCCCATGACCGCCGTCAGGGCCGCGGTCACGGGGGAGACGCCGGGCATGATGAGCCCGAAAACCTTGTAGAGGAAATTCCCGGCCGCCGACGGCAGCTTGGAGCCGCAGACGGAGCATCGCCGTTCGTCCGGGCCCGCCAGGGCGCCGCATTTCCTGCAGATCTTCTGGCCGGACCGGAGATGGCGGATGACATTCGTGTCGGCCGAGAAGGCCCCCGCCCAGCGGCTCTTGAAATTGAGCCATCTCCAGTGCCACCAGGTATAGCTCAGGCCCAAGGCCTTGCTCAGTCTCTTTAAGAATTCCCCCATGGACTCTCCGCGCCTCAGCCAAGCTTCGGCCGTCTGAGGTGGAAGTCCGTCCTCTGCTGGAAAGCATGGGCCAGAAGCAGGATCTCGGCCTCGCCGAAGAGCTTCCCGGTCAACCTGAGCGCCACCGGCTGGCCCTTGGAGTCGAACCCTTGGGGGAAGGCGATCTCGGGATGGCCGGTGAGATTCGTCGGCCCCAAAGCGCTCCCGATGAGGACATCGAGGTCCTTGAAGAACTCGTGGTAGGTCTCCATCAGCCGGTAGCGGGCCCGGTTGGCCTGGATGTACTGGACGGCCGGCACGAATTCGTGGAGCCGGAACGAGCCGACCCAACCGCTCCTCTCCGGCTCGGCCGACATCAGGTCGAGCTTGTCGCTCCGCACCAGGTCGTCGAAGGCGGCCGCGCCCTCCGTCGTCAGCAGGAAGTCCATCGGCCCGGAGTCCGGCTTCGGCAGCTCGACCGGGACCGGCGTGACGCCGAGCCCGCGGACGATTTCAAGCGATGCTTTATTGAAAGCCTGGCCCTCTCTCATTCGCCGGACGCGCTCCGGGTTCTTCGGGTCGTCCGGGATGTCCCGTTCGACATCGGCCTTGAGGTAGCCGACGCGAAGACGCCGGACGTCGCGCCCCGAGTCCCAGTCAAAGGGAAGGTCGAGGACCGAATTGTCCCGACCGTCCGGTCCCTGGATGACATGGAGGACGACCGCGCAATCTTCCGCCGTTCTGCAAAGCGGGCCGATCTTGTCCATCGTCCAGCTCAGGGCCATGGCGCCGTGTCGGCTGACCCGGCCGAACGACGGCCGCAGGCCTGTGACGCCGCAGCGGCTCGCAGGCGAAATGATCGAGCCGCGAGTCTCGGAGCCGATGGCGAAGGGCACGAGTCCGGCCGCCACGGAGGCCGCGGGGCCGGCCGAGGAGCCGCTCGAGCCCTGGCCGGCGCTCGTCGGGTCCCAGGGGCTTTTCGTCTGACCGCCGAACCAGCGGTCGCCCATGGCCAGGGCGCCGAGCGTGAGCTTGGCGACGAGCACCGCGCCGGCCGCGCTCAGCTTCTCGCACACCGTCGCGTTCCGGTCGATCACCTGGTCCTTATAAGGCGACGCGCCGAAGGTCGTCCGATAGCCCTTGACGGCCAGGAGGTCCTTCGCGCCCCAGGGCACGCCGTGGAGAAGCCCGCGGTATTTCCCGGCGGCGATCTCCTTATCGGCCCGCGAAGCCTGTTCCAGGGCCAGGTCTTCCGTCAGCGTGACGACGCAATGGAGAACGGGATCGTATCTTTTCAGCCTCTCCAGGCAGAGCCTGGTCAGGTCGACGGACTTGACCTCGCGCTTCTTGAGCAGGGCGGCGAGGTGCGTCACCGGCAGGAAGGCCAGGTCCTCGTCCGTCCGGGGCCTGGTCACCCGGATCTTCGCCGTCTTCAAAACGGTCTTCCCGGCCGGAAGCCTCGTCCCCGGAAGGACCGGGTTGAAGACGAGGGCCGAAGGCGTTTCGTTGCCGAGCCCCATCTCGCGCAGGGCCTGATAATCCTGGAGCAGGCCGCCGCGGCGGTTCAGGCCGTCGGCGACGGCCTTTTCGGCCTCGGGCGTGAGCGGCAGGCCGGCGATCCTGGCCGCCGCCGCGACCATCTCCGGCTTGATCTCCGGCGCGTCCTGGGCCACGGCCAGGAGCGCTCCCGGCAGCATCGTCCCGCCCAGGCCCGCGGCCCCGAAATAGGCCAGAAACCGGCGGCGGTCGACCCGCCTTTGATCGGCCTCGCGGGGCTGGTTTCGCTCGGACATGGGGCCTCCTTTCTCGACGAAGCCCTATCCTATGCGCCGGCCGCGTTTTTTTCAATCCCGGACCCTGTCGGCGGCCTCGTTTTCCCCTGATAAGGGCCTTGCTATTTAGGCCCTCTTCGGCTATGATTTCCAGTCGGGGCTTCACGGGTTCCGACTCTGAAGCGGACCGATAGATCTTCATCATTTCACAAGGAGTTTTCCCATGGCGACCAAAGGGTTTAATGCCTTCGAGATGGCCCAAAAGCAGTTCGATACTGTCGCGGACCTTCTCGAGCTTGACCAACCCACCCGGGACCTCCTGCGGCAGCCGCTGCGGGAGTACCATTTCTCGATCCCCGTCCGCATGGACGACGGCAGCATGCGCGTGTTCCACGGCTTCCGCTGCCAGCACAACGACGCCCGCGGCCCCTGCAAGGGCGGCATCCGCTTCCACCCCCAGGAGACGATCGACACGGTCCGCGCCCTGTCGATGTGGATGACCTGGAAGTGCTCCGTCGTCGACATCCCGCTCGGCGGCGGCAAGGGCGGCGTCATCTGCGACCCGCACGACCTCAGCCAGCGCGAACAGGAACGTCTCTGCCGCGGCTGGATCCGGGTCCTGGCCCAGGACATCGGCCCTCTCCGCGACGTCCCCGCCCCCGACGTCATGACCAACCCCCAGCACATGCTCTGGATGCTCGACGAGTTCGAGACCATCCACGGCGCCAAGTACCCCGGCTTCATCACCGGCAAACCCGTGGGCATGGGCGGTTCCCTCGGCCGGACGGAAGCGACCGGGTACGGCGTCGTCTTCACGCTCCGAGAGGCCCTCAAGGAGATGGGCATCAAGATCGAGTCGACGACGGCCTCGTTCCAGGGCTTCGGCAATGTCGCCCAATACGCGATCGAGCTCTATTGCAAGCTCGGGGGCAAGGTCGTCGCGGTCTCCTGCTGGGACCAGAACGACCAGGCCTCTTACACCTACCGCAGGAAGAGCGGCATCAACCTCGACGAGCTCCTGGCCATCACCGACCGTTTCGGCGGCATCGACAAGGCCAAGGCCGAATCGCTCGACTACGAGCGCCTCCCGGGCGACGCCTGGATCGAGCAGGACGTCGATATCCTCTTCCCCTGCGCCCTCGAGAATCAGATCAACGCCGAGACGGTCAAGAAGATCGCTCCTCGGGTCAAGATCATCGCCGAAGGCGCCAACGGCCCGACGACCCCCGAAGCCGACGCGGTCATCAAGAGCCGCGGCATCTTCGTCATCCCCGACTTCCTGGCCAACGCCGGCGGGGTCACGTGCAGCTACTTCGAGCAGGTCCAGTGCAACATGAACTTCTTCTGGACCAAGGAAGAGGTCCTGAGCAAGCTCGACGACAAGATGACGGCCGCCTTCAAGGCCGTCAGCGAGCTGGCCCGGACGCGCAAGCTCTACATGCGTGACGCCGCCTACGTCATTTCCGTCAGCCGCGTCGCCAACGCCTGCAGGGACCGCGGCTGGGTCTGATCTCTTCCTGACATCGCGTCGTCACAGTCCCGTCCTCCCCGGCTTTCCCGGGGAGGGCGGGGCGTTCTCGATGACCCGGCCTCAGGCCGGAACGGCAGGGCCGCCGGGCGCCCCCCCCTCTCCGGAGGGACAGTCCCTATGGGGGGAGAGCCGGAGCGGCCGAGGAGGGACGACCGCGACATGACCAATCCGCGCACGCCGACGGCGGTCAACACCCTGTTCTCGACGCTCCACGAGCGGGCCAAGGAGCTGAGCTGCCTCTACCGGATCGAGGAGATCCTCAGCATCTACGACGTCGCCCTCGAGGAGGTCTTCCGCCAGGTCGTCGAGGCCATCCCCCCCGGCTGGCAGTACCCCGATTGCTGCCAAGCCCAGATCACCTACGGCTCGGACGTCTACGAATCCCCCGATTTCGAGGAGACGCCCTACACCCATTGCGCCGAGATCCGCGTCCAGGACGCCTCGGTCGGACGGCTGTGCGTGTCGTACAAGAAGCCGACGCCGGAAAGCGACTGCGGCCCGTTCATGAAGGGCGAGTTCAAGCTCATCCAGTCGATCGCCGAGCGGCTCGGCCACTTCATCCTCCACCAGCGCCTGCGGGGAATGTACGAGCAGATCAGCGACGAGCGCCGGGACGGGGCGGAAGGAAAGCAGGGCTGGCGGATCGCGCTCGATCTCTTGCGCAACACCAACCCCAATCTCCTCTCGCGGGTCTCGCGCAAGATGATGAACTACCTCGGCTGGCGCGGCGTCTCCGAGGCCCGGGACCTGCTGCAGCGCTTCAGCGGCGACCGGGTGGCCGGTCTCTTCGGCGAATCCAATCTCCCCCAGACCCGGGAATCGATGGACCGCTTTTTCGAGCTGACCGAGGAGACCTTCCGCATCGCCTCGGCCAACCTGACCGACGAGGAGGTCCTCGACCGCATCCAGAAGTGGATCAACGAAGACCGCTCCAGCGAGGCGGTCAAGGCCCTCGAGAACGTCTACGCCGACCTGGCCGAGGTCCTCGACAGCATGCGCCGGATCAAGATCATGGCGCCCGGAGGCATCCAGCTGCCGCGGTCCCTGGCCAACAGCGTCCGCGTCGCCCTCATCCGGCGGTTCTTCACCGAACAGCTCGAGTTCATCAATATCGCCAAGAAGTACATCGACATCGAGGACTTCTTCGACCTCATGGAGCGGATCGTCTTCCCGCCCGGCAGCCACGGCAAGCTCGGCGGCAAGAGCGCCGGGCTGTTCCTGGCCAGCCGCGTCCTGAACGAGGCGTCCCGCCGCACCAAGATCATCGGCGAGGTCAAGAAGCCCAAGACCTGGTACGTCACGTCGGACGGCCTCATCTCCTTCACGACCTACAACAACCTCGACGACGTCCACGAGCAGAAATACAAGGACATCGACATCGTCCGCCAGGAGTACCCCCACCTCGTCCAGGTCTTCAAGAACTCGACCTTCCCTCCGGAGATCCTCAAGGGCCTGTCCGTGGCCCTGGACGATTTCGGCGAGGTGCCTCTCATCGTCCGCAGCTCGAGCCTGCTCGAGGACCGGCTGGGGACGGCCTTCGCGGGCAAGTACAAGAGCCTGTTCCTGGCCAACCAGGGCGACAAGCAGCAGCGCCTCGAGGCCCTGCTCGACGCCGTCGCCGAGGTCTACGCCTCGATCTTCAGCCCCGATCCGATCCAGTACCGGGCCGAGCGCGGCCTGCTCGATTTTTACGAGGAGATGGCCGTCATGATCCAGGAGGTCGTCGGCACCCGCGCCGGGAAGTACTTCTTCCCGGCCTATGCCGGCGTCGCCTTCAGCCGGAACGAGTTCCGCTGGTCGCCGCGCATCCGGCGCGAGGACGGCCTGCTCCGGCTCGTGCCCGGCCTGGGGACGCGGGCCGTCGACCGGGTCAGCGACGATTATCCGGTCCTGGTTTCCCCCGGCCAGCCGAACCTGAGGGTCAACGTCTCGACCGACGAGGCCGTCCGCTATTCGCCCAAGAAGATCGACGTCATCGATCTCGAGGAGAACACCTTCGTGACGAAGGACATCAAGGAGCTTCTCCAGGAGGTCGGCCACGACTTCCCCGCGCTGACCAAGACCTTTTCCATCTACAAGGACGGCCTGCTCCAGCGGCCCATGGGCCTGGCGACGGACATGTCCAAGTCCGAGTCCGTCGTGACCTTCGACGGCCTCATCTCCGCGACCCCGTTCATGCTCCGGCTCGAGGCCATCCTGAAGACCCTGTCCACGGCCCTCGGGGTCCCGGTCGACATCGAATTCGCATCGACGGGCACGGATTTCTACCTGCTCCAATGCCGGCCCCAGAGCCAGTCGGCCGAAGATGTGGCCATGGAGATCCCGTCGAACCTGCCGGACGACGCGGTCCTGTTCACGGCCCGGAAGCACATCTCGAACGGCCGGGTCGCCGACATCACCCACATCGTCTACGTCGACCCCGACCGCTACGGCGACATGGCCGAGTTCGCCGATCTCGTCACCGTGGGCCAGGCCGTCGGCAAGCTCAACAAGATCCTGCCCCGGCGCCAGTTCATCCTCATGGGGCCGGGGCGATGGGGAAGCCGGGGCGACATCAAGCTCGGCGTCCGCGTCACCTATTCCGAGATCAGCAACTCGGCCATGCTCATCGAGGTCGCCCGCAAGAAAGGGAACTACGTCCCCGACGTCTCGTTCGGGACGCATTTCTTCCAGGACCTCGTCGAATCGGACATCCGTTACCTGCCGCTCTATCCCGACGACGAAGGCGTCAAGTTCAACGAGAAGTTCCTGCGCGAAACGCCGAACAAGCTGGCCGACCACTGTCCCGACTGTGCCCGGCTCTCGGACGCCCTGCGGGTCATTGACGTCGTCGAGGCGACCGGCGGCAAGGTCCTCCGCGTGGTCATGAACGCCGACGAGGAGATGGCCGTCGGCTACTTCGCCGCGCCCGAAGCGGTGGTGCGCAAGGCCCGCGCCGCGGGGGCGGCCCCCGTCTGCGAAGACGAGGACCCCTACCGCTGGCGAACGCGCATGGCCGAACGCGTGGCCTACCATAGCGGGGCCCATAAATGGGGCGTCCGCGGGGTCTATCTCATCGACGCGAGCGACGGGAGCGAGGTCGATCCGTCCAGCCCCATCCGCATGGCCGTCCATTTTCTGGGCGGCGGCCGCCAGCGCAAGGAGCTCGAGACCTGGCTCCAAGGCTGGAGCCTGTCGCTCGCCGAGATGAATTACTTCCGGACGGGCTTCCACTCCGAAGGCCTGCTCGAGGTCCAGTTCCTGACCGACGAGAAGATCCGCGGAGAGAAGGACGTCGCCGACCGCCTCAAAGTCGGGTCCGATCTCGTCCGCGAGCTTCCGCTCGGGCCAAAGGCTGAATAATAGGTCCGACCAGGATGCCCCTGATGCCGCCCCTTCGAGTCCATCGGTTCGCCCATGAGGCCATGGCGACGACGTTCGAGATCTTCATCTCGGGCAAGGAGGAGGCCTACGCGGGGCAGGCGGCCCGGGCGGGTTTCGACGAGGTCGACCGGCTGGAGCGGCTTTTCAGCCGCTTCGACCCCTCGAGCGAGATCAGCAGGATCGGGCGGCTCGAGCCCGGAGGCTCCCTGCGTGTCGGGATCGAGACGGCCGAGATCCTGGGCCTGGCCGCTTTCGTCCAATCCGAGACGAACGGCGCCTTCGACGTCAACTATCTCGGGCAGGGGAAGAAAGCCGGACGACGGAGAGCTTCCCCGCCGCGGCCGATCCCCGCGCTCCTGAGCGTCGCCACGGACGGTCATGGCTTCGAAGCGACCCGGCTTCGGCCCGGGGGCGGGGCGTCCGCCTCGAGGATCGATCTCGACCTCGGGGCCGTCGGCAAGGGATACGCCCTCGATGCGGCCCTGGCCGTGCTCAGGGATTGGGACGTCGGGAACGTCCTTCTCCACGCCGGGACGAGCACGGCCCTGGCCGCGGGACCAGGCCCGGCGGGCGAAGCGCGGGGGCGGGGCTGGCCGGTCGGCGCGGGTTCGACGGCCGGGACCACCTCCGGCCCGGGCCGCGTCATCCTCCGCAACAGGGCCCTGAGCGGATCCGGGACCGAGGTCAAGGGCGCCCACATCATCGACCCGAGGACCGCCCGCCCGGCCGCCGGGCATGCCGCCGCGTGGGCCTCGCACCCTTCGGCCGCCGCATCGGACGCCCTTTCGACGGCCTTTATGGTCCTATCGACGGCGGAGGTGGCCGCCTTCTGCGGCCGGCATCCCGTTGTCTGGGCCCTCGTGAAACTCGGGCCGAAAACGTGTAGAATATTCAATGGGGCCGCGCTGGCGGAGAAGCGGGCCGCGAGAACAAGGAGACGATGACGATGAAAAAATGCCTCAGTCTGATAGCCATCCTCGGCCTCGGCCTGGCCTTCCTGGCCCCGGCCGCCCCCGCCCAGGACACGGGCAAAGAGGTCCTCAAGATCCAGCTTCCCAAGCCGATGTTCGTCGGCACCCCCAAGAATATCCGCACCCCCAACCTCGAGACGGTCACCGGCAGGCCCCGCGGCCCCTTCATGGTCCCGGTCGGCACGGTCCTTCTCTCGGCCGGCAAGCCGGTCACGTCGAGCGACAAGGAGCCCGTCATCGGCGAGGTCTCGTACGTCACAGACGGCAAGAAGTCCGGCGAGGACGGCTACTACGTCGAGCTCGGACCGATGCTCCAATGGGTCCAGATCGACCTCGGCAAGTCCCAGGAGCTCACGGCCATCGTCGCCTGGCATTATCACAGCCAGGCCCGTGTTTATCGCGACGTCATCGTCCAGGTGTCCGACGACAAGGATTTCATCAGCGGTGTCACGACCATGTTCAACAACGACCACGACAACACCTCCGGCCTCGGCGCGGGCAAGGACAAGGAGTATATCGAAACCTTTGACGGCAAGCTGTTCGATCCCAAGGGCGTCAAGGCCCGCTACGTCCGCCTCTATAGCGGCGGCAATACGTCGAACGACATGAACCATTACGTGGAGGTCGAGGTCTACGGTCTGCCGGCCAAATGACGAAAAAGGCCTTCCGGGGTCTCTTCCTCTGCGCCGTCCTCGGCGCCCTCGCCTTCCGGGTCGCCCGCCTCGATATCCGGCCCATGCACGCCGACGAATCCAACCAGGCGGTCAAGTTCGGCGATCTCCTCGAGCGGGGTCAATACCGCTTCGACCCCCAAGACCATCACGGCCCGACACTCTACTACCTGACCTTGCCCGCGGCCTGGGCGGCCCGCGAGACGACCCTGGCCGGGCTCGACGAGCGGGTCCTGCGGCTCGTCCCGGCGCTTTTCGGGACTGCCCTGCTCTTCGTCCTGCTGCTCTTCTCCGGAGGCCTCTCCCGCGAAGCGACTCTCGCGGCCGCGGCGCTTGCGGCCGTCTCGCCGGCGCTGACTTACTTCAGCCGTTTCTACATCCAGGAGACGCTTCTCGTCGTCTTTCTGGCGGCGCTCCTGGGCGCCGGCTGGCGGTACGCACGGAAGCGTTCGGCCCGATGGGCCGTCGTCGCCGGCGTCGCAGCGGGGATGATGTTCTCCACCAAGGAAACGAGCGTCATCCTCTTCGGGACGATCGCGGCGGCCTTCGCGGCCCTCTCGCTCGTTGAGAGCCTTCAAACCCGCCGTCGCGGGGTCGTCACGGCCGGGGACGCCTGGGTCTGGCGGGATTCGCGGACGAGGCTGCCGAGCGCCTTCCACTTCGCCCTTTTTCTCGCGGCTGCCGCCGTCACGGTCGTCGCCTTCTACACCTCGTTCTTTCAGAACCCGCAGGGACTGGCCGATTCGGTCCGGGCCATCGGCGCCTCGTTCGTCCGGGCCGCCCATCCCGGCGTCCACGCCCATCCCTGGTATTACTATGTTCAGACGCTGGCCTATTCGAAGACGGCCGGAGGCCCGGTTTGGAGCGAAGCTTTCCTCCTCTTCCTGGCCGTGGCCGGCGGCATCGCCGCGCTGGGGCACGACGCCGGCCGGGACGGGAGCCCCCGCTTTCTCCGCTTCATCCTCTTCTTCACGGTCATCACGACCTCCGTCTACAGCCTGATCCCGTACAAGACGCCCTGGAACCTGCTCCCCTTCTATCTCGGCCTCGTCATCCTGGCCGGCAACGGCGTCGCGCTCCTCCTGAGGGTCAGCCGCTTCAAGCTGGTCAAAGTCCTCGTGCTGGCGGTCCTCATCCCGGGTTTCGCCGACCTTGCTCTCCAGGATTATCGGGCCAATTTCAAGTTCCCGGCGGACCCGGCCAACCCTTATGTCTATGCCCAGACAAGCCCCGACCTGCTCAAGCTCGTCGCCAAGGTCGACCAGGCGGCCGTCTCATCTCCGGAAACGAGGGATGCTCTGATCGAGGTCGTCGCCCCGCCGGACGAGACCTGGCCCTTGCCCTGGTATCTGCGGAAGCTCAGACGGGTGGGCTATTGGACGAGCCCCGAGGCGGCTCTGCGGGATGTCGGCGCCGGCCAAGCCGCGGTGGTCATCTCCAGCGCGGCCTTCGCGGACGCGGTCGCCGCCCAGCTCGGGGACGGCTACGAGCAATCCTTCTACGGCCTCCGCCCGGAGGTCGTCCTGGCCCTCTTCGTCCGCCGCAACCCCTGAGGGGCGGTCAACGGCCGCTCTGGGTCATTTCTTCTTCAGCAACGGCGCATAAATATCCATCTTGGCCGGGTCGTCGCCCATGACCCGGGCCGCCCAGAGGAACCCTCGCTCGACGATCTCCCGGGCCTCGGGAACGTTGAAATCGGCCGCGACGTGGCCGAGCGAGGTGTAGAAGACGCGCCCTTTGCCGTAGAGCTTCTTCCAGACGACGGGCATGACCTCGCCCGCGATCCAGGAGGCGTATTGGCCGCTGAAGGTCGTCGTCGCCAGGACCTCGTTGCCGGGGTCGACGTGCATGAAATACTGCTCCGACTTCATGTGGAAGCGCCGCTTGAGGCCCTTGGTGATCGGGTCGTCCGGGTTGGTGATGTCGACGTCGTAATCGATGACCCCGCCCGGATGGGCCACCCATTGTCCGCCGACCATGAACTGGTACTCGACGGCCGTGCGGTGGGCGTCGCCGAGGCCGCCGTGCCAGCCGGCCAGGCCGACGCCGCTTTTGACCGCCTCCTCGAGGTTCCGTTCCTGCTCGGGCTTGATGTCGGACATGGTGAAGATATGGACGATGAGGTCGAGCGTCTTCAGCTTGGCGAGGTCGAGGTAGGCGTCGAGGGTGTGGGAGATCTCGACCTTGAAGCCCTGGCTCTCGAGCCAGGGGGCGAAGAGATCGACGCACTGCTTGGGCTCGTGGCCCTCCCAGCCGCCCCAGACGATGAGGGCGGACCTTGTCTTTTGGGGAGCTTGGGCCATGCCGGCACAGACCAGAAGACAGGCCGCTCCGAGGATGACCGCGGCCCGCGGGATGGTTCGCTTCATGATCGGCCCCTTCACTCGAGCTCCCGCAGCCAGATGTTCCGGTAGCGGACCGGGTGGTCGTGGTCCTGGAGCGAGATGGGGAGCTTGTCGGCGTGCATCTTATAAGGCGGCCGGGCCTTGTGGGCCGTCGGCCCCGTCAGGACCGCGCACTCGTGAGCGAGGAGCCCGTTGTGGAAGACCGTCATCCGGGCCGGGGCGAGGACCTTGCCGTCCTTGTCGAAGCGCGGCCTGTGGAAGACGATGTCGTAGGTTTGCCATTCGCCCGGGGGGCGACAGGCGTTGACCAGGGGCGGGTACTGGCCGTAGATGGCCGCGGTCATGCCGTCGGCGTAGGTCGTGTTCCCGTAGCAGTCGAGGACCTGGACCTCGTAAAGGTCCATGAGAAAGACGCCGCTGTTGCCGCGGTCCTGGCCCGTCCCCTTGGCCGGGGACGGGGCCATCCACTCGACGTGGAGCTGGCAGTCGCCGAAGCCCTTGACCGTGCGGATGCCGCCGGTCTTGGGCACGATCTCCATGGACCCGTTCTCGATCTTCCATTTCGCCGGCTGGCCCTTGGTGTCGGTCCAGGAAGCGAGGGTCTTGCCGTCGAAGAGAACGATCGCGTCGGACGGCGGGGCGACCGGCGGCCCGGCGGGGCCGGGCGTCACGACCGGAGGCAGCGGCCGATTCATGTCGTGGACGGGCCACTGGTCCTGAGCGAACCCCGCTCCGGCGAAAAGGCAAACGGCCGCCGCCGCCATCAGGACCAAGCTTCTCTGTGTCATTCGCGAGATGTGCTCCATGGGATCTTACAGGCTCCAGCCGGGCCGATACGGGAAGTGCAGGAGCTCGTTGGCCTCGGGGAGGTTGGTGAACTCCATCTTCTCTCCGTTCCAGAGGAGCTTCATGTTCTTGTCTTTGAGGCGGACGGCGACGTTGGCCAGAAGCATGGTCTCGGTCAGGAGACTCGAATAGGCGAAGTCGGTCGTCGACTTCGTGCCCTTCTTGATGGCCTCGATCCACTCCAGGCGGATGCCCTTGGAGCGGGGGATCGTCTTTTCCGGCCGCTTGTAGTCCTGCATGCGCGACTCGGGGATGAGGCGGGGATTCTCGCCGTACGTGCTGCACATCAGCAGTCCCTTGGTGCCGCGGAAGAGGCAGCCTCCTCCTTCGTCCCCCATCATCCGCCCCGGCTCGAGCTCGGCCGGGCGGGGCGGCATCAGGCCGCCGTCCCACCAGGTCAGGGTCAGCGGACCCATCCCCTCGCGGGCGGCGAACTCGTAGGTCACGACTTCGGCCCGGGGAGCGTAGTCCTTGGTGAAGACGGTCGAAGAGGCCTGGACGCTCGTCGGGTACTTGAGCTTGAGGGCCCAGAAGGGCTGATCCATGATGTGGGCGCCCATGTCGCCGAGGGCGCCGGTGCCGAAGTCCCAGAGCCCGCGCCACTTGAAGGGATGATAGGCCGGATGGTAGGGCCGGAACGGGGCCGGGCCGAGCCAGACGTCCCAGTCGAGCGTCGAGGGCACGGAGGGGATCTCGGTCGGGGCGTCGACGCCCTGGGGCCAGATCGGCCGATCCGTCCAGCAGTGGACCTCGGTGACGTCGCCGATGGCCCCGGCTCCGATCCACTCGCAGACAAGGCGGGCGCCCTCGCCGGCGTGCCCCTGGTTGCCCATCTGGGTCACGACGTTGGCGTCCTTGGCCGCCTTGGCCAGGAGCCGGGCTTCCTTGATCGTATGGGTGAGCGGCTTCTGGACGTAGACATGCTTGCCCAGCTTGATGGCGGCCATGGCGATGACGGCGTGGTTGTGGTCGGGCACCGTGACGGTCAGGGCGTCGATGCCCTTTTCCTTATCCAGCATGCGCCGGAAGTCGCGGTACTTGGCCGCCTTCTCGTACATGGCCTTCTCGGCCGGCTCGAGCTCCTCGCTGCGGAGGAGCCGGAAGATCATCTCGTCGTCGACGTCGCAGAGGGCGACGACGTTCTCCGAGCGGACGCCGCGGGTGTCCGAGAAGCCCATGCCGCCGACGCCGACGCAGGCGATGTTGACCGTGTCGCTCGGCGCCTTGCGCTGCGGGGTCGCTCCGACGACGTGGCGGGGAACGACCATGAACCCGGCCGCGGCGGTCGACGCTGCGCCCAGGAACTTCCGCCGGCTCCAGGCCGGCTCGGCGGGCGAGAGGATTTTTTTCGTTTCGTCCATGTTTAGACCTTCCTTATCGGGCAGATTTGATAGGTGGCGTGGTCCGGGGCATCGGAGGGTAAAAAAGGGCCGGGAAAACGGGGCCGGCGGGACGCTGACGAGACACGGAAGCTATCGATATCCTCATGGAGCCGGGTGGCCGATGCCTAGAGGGCTTATATCACAGCCCGGGCTCCCCGCGCAAGGTCGCGGGCGGCGAAAGAGCCTGGCGATCGATTAAAAAAAAAGGAGGGCGCGGGCCCTCCTTTCCGGAAGTCCTTTCGATCCGATCAGAAGCTGAAGCTCAGCCCCACGGTCGGGACGAGGATGTGCTCCTGATAGACGCCGGGCATCGAGGCGGCCGGGTCGGTGATGGTCCGCTTCTGGCCCGAGAGATATTCGACGGCCGCGTCGATCTTCAGGCCGCCGGCCTTGTACCCGAAGCCGAGCGCGAAGCTGTTGTACGTGAAGCTCGGCGTCAGGATGTTCAGGGTCGCGTCCGGGGCCGGCGCCGGGTCGTTATAATAGCCGGCCCGGATGGCCAGGGTGCCAAAATCGTATTCCACGCCCGCCCTGAGCTGGACCTTGTTCTGCCAGTTGAGGACCAGGGACGCCTGGTCGGCCAGGGCCGCGGCCCAAACGGGGTCGGTGAAGGTTATGGCGACGGACTGAAGCTTGTACCAGTTGGTGTAGTGGGCGTCAAAAGAGAAGGTCAATCCGTCCATGGGCTTGAGGGCGACGCCGCCGGCCAGCCACATGGGGCTCGGAACCTTCATCTCGGCGCCCGATGATCCGGCCAGGCCGAGGAGGGTGATGTTCTCGATCTCCATCGTGCCGGTCATCTTCACCTTGGATTCCATCCGATAGGTCGCCCCGAGGCTGATCCATTCGGCCGGCTTGATCTTCACGCCGAAAGTCGCGCCGTAGCCCCAGCCTTTGACATTCAGGGTCTGCTGGCCGAAGTTGATGAGCGTGGGGGACGCGCCGACGTTGCCCGCGGGGGGCGCGGTGGGCGTGACGACCGTGAAGCCGCCCCACTGATCGGTCTGGAAGAAGCCGTAGTTGATATTGACGGTCGCGCCGAGCATGAACATGTCGCTGATCTTGACCGCGATCGCCGGCGCGATGGTGATCGAGCCGATGTAGCTTTTCCAGTCGTAGGCGCCGAGCGTGGGCGTGAAGGCCGCGGGCGGGAACGGGGAAACGAGGGCCTCTTCGAGCCCGGGGTTGACCCAGTCCGCACCGAGACCCGAGAGCGTATAGGCGCCCAGGCCGACGACGATGTTATTCCCGATCGGCTGGAAAAAGCCCACCAGTCCGGCCGGGTAGACCTTCTTTTCCGTGCTCATGCTGAAGGTGCCGATCGAATACTTGCCGGTCGGGATGAGCCCGTCGGCGGCCAGCCCGAATTGGGCTTTTGTCAGCTCGGCCAGACCGGCGGGATTCCAGAAGACCGCCGTGAAGTCGTTGGCCAGCCCGACATAGGCGCCGCCCATGCCCGTGGCCCTCGCGCCGAAGCCATTCAGGTTCAGTCCGTTCGCCGAAAGACCTGTCGTCAGGCCCACGGCCAAAAGCGCGATGAGAAGCAGACGAGAGAGTGTTTTCATTTAAGCCTCCTACTAGTCGGAAAATTTTAGCCTATCCCGCCGGGAAAATCCACAAAAATTGTCAACCCCAGCCAACCTGTTTATTTTCTTTGTCTTGAACGTCCATACTCCGACCCGGGGAGCCGGCTCCGGAGGCGAGAGCCAGTGGTCCGCGGCTTCCCGGACTATTTACTGACGCGCCCCAAGGGGATAAGATTCCCCGATGACGGAAACGAACGCCGGCTTGAAAGGCAGGGCCATGGACTCAGGAACACTGTCCGAGATCGCCCCGGTCCGGGAACTTCTCCTCAAGCATCCCCGGGAGGCTTGGCTCGATTCCTCTCACATCCGGACCCAGTGGAAGGCCCTGGGCTATCCGGAAGAGCCCGATTTCGACAGGGCCTGCGCCGAGTACGAGGATTTCGCGGAGATCCTGCGGCGCTTCGCGGCCGATGTCCGATTCCTTCCCGCGGACGCGGGAACCGGACTGGATTCGATCTACGTCCGCGACGCGGCGTGTCTTGCGCCGCACGGACTTGTCCTTTGCCGGATGGGAAAAGCGCTCAGGCGCGGAGAGCCGGAGGCGGTCCGGGAGTTTTGCAGTCGCTCCGGGTGGCCGGTCGCCGGCGAGATCCGGGAACCCGGGACGCTCGAAGGCGGCGATGTGGTCTGGCTCGATGCGAAGATGGTCGCCGTCGGACACGGCTATCGGACGAACGCCGAGGGCATCCGCCAGCTCGTGGCGATCGTGGCGCCGGACGGCGTCGAGGTCGTCGAGGTCCCCCTTCCCCACTGGGACGGGCCGGGCGACGTCCTTCACCTGATGTCCTTGCTCAGCCCGGTCGACGAGGCGAAGCTCCTGGTTTACTCCCGCCTTCTTCCCGTGCCGTTCCGCAAGCGTCTCCTTGAGCTGGGGAATGGGCTCATCGAGGTCCCCGACGAGGAGTACGCGACCATGGCCACGAACGTGCTGGCTCTCGCCCCGGGGAAATGCCTGATACTGGCGGGCAATCCGCGGACGGCGTCGCTCCTCGAGAAAGCGGGGGTGGAGGTCCTGACCTACGAGGGGAAGGAGATCTCCGTCAAGGGCGCCGGCGGCCCCACCTGCCTGACCCGGCCTGTCCGCTAGGTCCAAGGTCGCAAAAGAGGATCCTCGAGCCCGAAATTGACTAAACGCTCGGGGAATTTTATACTGAAGGACCGAAATCCTCCCAAAGGACGTGATCATGGACCTCTTCGAAAAATGCATAGGCTTTTATTCCGACCCGGCGGTCGCCCAGAAATACGGCTATCCTCTCAATCCCCGGACGGCCCAGGCCATGGGCCTCTTCCCCTACTTCATCCCCATCGAGCACGCCGAGGGGACCGAGGTCTTCATTCAGGGCAAAAAATATATCATGATCGGCTCGAACAATTATGTCGGGCTGACCAACCACCCCAAGGTCAAGGAAGCGGCCATCGAGGCCATCAAGAAGTACGGCACGAGCTGCACCGGCTCGCGCTTTCTCAACGGCACGCTCGACCTCCACATCGAGCTCGAGGAGCGCCTGGCCAAGTACGTCGGGATGGAGTCGGCCCTGGTCTTCAGCACGGGCTTCCAGGTCAACCTGGGCTCGATCCCGGCCATCATGGACAAGGACGACATCATCATCACCGACAAAGAGGTCCACGCCAGCATCATCGACGGCGTCCGCATGGCCAAGGTCCTCAAGAACGTCCAGGCGCGCTTCTATAAGCATAACGACCCGGCCGACCTCGAGGCCGTCCTGAAGTCCCTTCCGCCCGAGCCGGCCAAGCTGGTCATCGTCGACGGCGTCTTCAGCATGGGCGGCGACATCGCCAAGCTGCCCGAGCTCCTCCCGATCTGCCGGAAGTACGGCGCCCGGTTCATGTCCGACGACGCCCACGCGATCGGCGTCCTCGGCGGCGGCCGCGGCACGGGCTGGCACTTCGGCCTCCAAAAGGACGTCGACCTGGTCATGGGGACGTTCAGCAAGTCCCTCGCTTCTGTCGGCGGCTTCATCGCCGGCCCCAAGGAGGCCGTCCACTTCATCCAGATGTTCGCCCGGCCCTTCATGTTCAGCGCCAGCCTGCCGCCGTCCAACGTGGCCACGGTCCTGGCCTGCCTGGACATCCTCGAAAAAGAGCCCGAGCGCATCGAAAGAGTCAACAAGATCGGAGAGCGAGTCCGGAACGAGCTCCGGGCCATGGGCTACAACATCGGCGAGACCGAGACGCCCATCATCCCTATCATCATCGGCGACATGATGAAGGCCCTGGAAGCCTGGAAGATCTTCTTCGAAGCCGGGATCTACACCAACGTCGCCCTGCCGCCCTCCGTCCCGCCCGAGCTGTCCCTCCTTCGGACAAGCTACATGGCGACGCACACGGACGCGCAGGTGGACCGCGTGCTCGAGGTCTTCAAGAAGGTCAAGGACCTGGTCCACGTCGGCGGCTGAGTCCGGCCGAGAGCGGCGGGGAGCAAGGGTTCCCCGGTCCCCTGGAATGCCGTCGTGCCCTGTGCTATCGTCTTTTTCGTCAGAACCCTTAACGTTTCCGCCCGGACCCGGGTATAACCATGCGGATGAATGAGACGGAGAAGGAGCTCATCGCAATGGTTCTCGCCGGCCGCACCGAGGCGTTCGAGCCGCTGGTCACCCCCTACCGGGGGCCGCTCCTCGCCCTGGCCGCGAGGCTGACGCGCAACCGGGAGGAGGCCCTGGAGGTCACCCAGGAGGCCCTGCTCCGGGCCTTCCGTTCGCTCGGCCGCTTCGACCCCTCCCGATCGTTCAGGAACTGGCTCTTCCAGATCGCGGCCAACGAGGCCCGGGACCGCTGCAGAAAGGCGGCAAGGGAGCGGGCGGCGTTTGGGGAGGTGCTCGATCGGACGCCATCCGCGACGTCCGGGCCGGCGACCGCAACCCGGTTGTCCCGGACGAACCCGGAATCGGGGCACGATCAGAACGAGCTCCGGACCGGCATCATGAGATCGCTCTCCGCGCTCAGCCCGAGGGAGAGGGAGGTGTTCGTGCTGAGGGATCTCGAGGAGCTCGACATCCGGGAGACGTCCCGGGTGCTGGGCTGCTCCATGCTCTCGGTCCGGGTCAGCCTGTCGTCGGCGCGGCGGAAGCTCCGTGAGGCGATCCGCCGGGATCATCCCCATTTGGAGGAGGGACGATGACGTGCCGTAGGGTCCGCAAGCTCATTCCTCTCGCCGCGGGCGAGGATCTGCGGCCGGGATTGGCCGCGGGAGTGCTCGCCCACACTGACGATTGCCCCGGATGCCGCGAGGAGCTGGAGAGATTCCGGCGAGCGCTGGCCGGGATCAAGACCGCGGCGAAGACGGAAGGCGTAGAGGGATGGACGGATGGAGAATGGGACGCGCTCATGGCCCGCGTGAGCGCGGAGGCGAACGGAACCGGGGAGGCGCAGAGCGTCGGCGGCGCGCCCGTCGCCGGACCGCGCTGGGCCGCGGCGTCGGTCATCGGCACGTTTCTGTGCCTCGTCGTCCTGGGCTTGCTTTTCAGGGGCCCGTCGTCCCGGCTGCAGACGATGAGGGCGGCGGGCGAAAAGCCGGTCGCGGCCGAGGCCGGCGAACAGGACAGATTGACCATGACCCTGGTCTCGCCGGAGAGCGGGCTCCAGGTCGTCTGGATCTTTGACAAGAATTTCGATTGGAAAGGAGATCAAGAATGAAAAAAGGAATCATCGCGCTCTTGGCGCTGGCCTTTACGCTAGCCGTTGTCGTGCCCGCGTTGGCGGAAGATCCGGCCGCGCCGGCCGCGCAGGAACAGAAGTCCGCGGCACAAAATATGCGCCAGGAGATCGTCAAGCTCAAGTACGTCCGGGCCCAGGATATCCAACAGGTTCTATATCCCTTTCTCGGCCCTGGCGGGATTATCCGTTTCAACGACAATATGCCCATGGTCCTCACGGTCAGCGCTCCTCCGGAAAACATCGATAAAGTCCTGGCCGTCATCCGGGAGCTCGACGTCAAGCCGGCCGACGTTCTCTATACCGTCCAGCTCGTCTTGGGCTCGGAGAGCGAGGCCACGACCGATGCGGAGCTCCAGAACGATTCGGTCGTCAAGGAGCTGCGCAAACTGCTTCGCTACAAGGGGTATACGCTCCTCGACTCGACGCTGGTGCGGGTCGTCAATCGGGAGCGCGCTACGGCCGTCCTTGGCCCGAAAGCCGAGTTCCAGCTGACGCTCCTTCCGGACGTGGCCGGGGACCCCAAAGCCGCGATGATCAAGACCGAGGTCCGGTTGCGCCAGATCGTGCGGTCGGACAAGATCGAGGTAAGGGAGGGCAAGGAGATGCCGGCCGGGACGCCGATCGATGTCCGGACACTGATAGAGAGCACACTCAACATCAAGTCCGGCGAACGGACCGTCGTCGGAGTCTCCAAGCTCGACGGCGGCGACAAGGGTCTCATCCTCATCATCTCGGCTAAGATCGTCGATTAGTTCGCGAGAAAAGCAAGGGGGCTGTTCCCGGGGAAGAAGAACGCGCTTTCCCGGGGACGGTCCCCTTTCATTTTTGCCCCAAAAAATGCCCGAATTAAGCCTTTTTCGGGGCATTTTTGGCAGATAGCTGCTTGATAAATATGAGAATTTCTGTGGTCCGACCCAATTCGACCCTATTGGATCTCGGAAAGCTCACGGGAGAGGGCGGAATACAGCTCGGAGCCCTCCTTGGCTTCGGCCAGGGCCGTCTTCAGCCATTTTACGGCCTCGTCGAGATCCCCCTTCTGCCGGAAGCACTTGCTGAGGAGGGTATAGCTATCGATGGCCAGCTTCTTGTCTTTGGCCGCCTCTGTCAGCTCCTCGACGGCCTCAGTGACCAGGCCCTGGCCCAGGAACGCCAGACCCAGCTGATAGTGGGTTTCGGAATCCGGAACGGCCGCCTTCGTCAGCAGATCTTTGCGGAAATCGGCGACGATAGCTGAGAGATCCCTTTCGAGCGGGGAAGCTTCCCCCTTGAGCTGGCGCCGCCGGGCCTCGGCCAGCCAGAGGAGCTCGGCGGCGGCCGAGTCCCGCAGGTCGTAATAGATCCTCTTGCCGGTCTCGGCGTCGACGAAGGGAACGATGTCGGTCTCGGCGAAGAGATCGGCCGTGGAGACCTTGGCCCCGTCGAGGACCTCGGGCTTGAAGCGACCGGCCGGTCTCGGCTTGGCCGCGATCTTCCCATCTTCCGGCTCCCCTCCCGCGACGTTCTTCTCAGCGGCCCTCGCGCCTTCGCCTCTCTTTTCCTCCGGCTTTCCTTCTTCGGCTCTCGTCTCCTCCGCCTTCTTCTCCTCGTCCTTCTTCCCGTCGGCCCTCTTCTCCTCGGCCTTTTTGCCGGACGACCGCTCCTTGTACTGCGCTTCGAGGACGGTGGTCTTCTCGACCCTTCGGCGGATCTCGTCCTCGTCGAGATGGGTCCGGACCTCGTCGATCACGGCGATCTTGCGGATGATCTGGGGGTCCTCGGGGTAACGGAAGCGGAGGTTCTCGAGGAGCCGGCGGGCGATCCTGACGAGTCCCTGCTGGAGATAGACGTCGGCCTGGCCCATGACCTCGCGGATGGCTTCGCGGTCCCTGTCCGAAAGGTCGGGCGATTCCTCCCGAACGTCCTCGACCGGCAGCTTCATCTCGAGGCGGAGGGCCCGGACATCGCGGGTGAGGTCGGCATCGTCGGGGCGGAGCTCGAGAAGCTCCGAGTAGATGCCGATCATCCGCTCCTTTTCCCCCTGCCGCCGCAGCTCGTCGAGGATGGCCCGGTCGACGACCTCGAGCCTCTTGACCTCTTTGTTGGACCGGTAGATCAGGGCCAGCCGCTCGAGGGCCGGCAGATGAGGCTTTTGGCTTTCGAGGATGAGGCCGAGGAGCCCGATGGCCTTTTCGTCCCGGTGCTTCTTGACGAGATTGGTGATCAAGGGCTCGAACAGCTCGTAGGCCTGATCGAGCTTGTCCTTGAGGATCTGGATCCGCCCGAGCTTGATCCGGGCGTTGACGTTGAGCGGGTGGGCCGTAACGATCCGAGTGAAGATCTCCTCGGCCTTCTTGGTGTCGCCGGCCTCGAAGTGGATGTTGCCGAGGATGTTGAGGAGCTGGATGTTGTCGGGCGTCGACGACAGCTCCTTCTCCAGGAGCTCGACGGCCTTGCCCGGCTGGCCCTGCCGCTTGTAGACCTCGACCAGGCTGACGAGGCTGCGCCCATCCCCGGGCCGCAGCGCCAGGGCCTGGTTGAGGACCTCCGCGGCCGCGTCGAACTGCCCTTTTTCGAGGCGCACCTCGGCGCCGTCGTTGAGCTGCTGGAGGGCGGCGTCGAGGTTGCCGGACTCCCGGTGAAGTCGGGCGAGCGCCCGGCGGGCGTCGTGGTCCTCGCGATCGAGCTTGACGATCCTCTCGTAGATGGCGATGGACTCGGCCGCCTTCCCGGTCCCCGCCAGCCGCTCCGCGACGGACGCGTAGATGGCCTTGGCTTCGGGAACGAAACCCTGCTGGACATAGAGTTCGCCGAGCTTGAGCGCGTGGTCCGCGGCCTCCGGCGTGAGCTTGTGGATCTTCTTGCAGATGGCCAGGGCCTGGGAGAAGAGGCCGCGCCGCTCATACTCCTCGGCCACCAGCTGGAAAGCCCGGATGGCCCGGTCGTTCTGGCCGGCCCGGATGTAGAGGTCGCCGATGATGTTGAGCGTGCCGACGTCCTGGGGGTCGCCGGCCGCGAGCTTTTCGTATTCGGCGATGGCTTCGCGGACCCGGCCGGCGCGGACGAACTTCTCGGCCTGTTCGATGACCTTGATCCGGTCGCTTCGCGCGCTCATGGCGTCCGTCCTCAACCGAGCTTGAAGGAGGTCCGGTGCAAACCCGTCGGTCCCCGTTCCTTCAACGCCCGGAGGTGCTCCTCCGTTCCGTAGCCCTTGTTCCGGGCCAGGCCGTAGCCCTCGTAGAGTGTGTCGAAGGTCTTCATGAGACCGTCCCGGAACACCTTAGCCACGATGGAGGCCGCAGCGATCGACCGGCTGGTCCGGTCGCCCTGCGGGATGCCCATCTGGCGGTACTTTACTTCTTTTATCGGGAACCCGTCAACCAGGAGGATGTCCGGCGGCTCGGGCAGGCTCTCGATGGCCCGGACCATGGCCAGGCAGGCCGCCTGGTAGATGTTCACCGCGTCGATCTCGGTGGCCGAGGCCAGCCCCACGCCGACCCCGGAGGCCTCCCGGAGCAGCGCGGCGGCCAGCTCGACCCTGCGGGGCGCCGGGACGAGCTTGGAATCGTCGATATCGCTGACCCAGGAGGGCGGGCGGCGGAGGAGCCATTCGGCCGGCAGGATGACCGCGGCCGCCACGACGGGCCCGAAGAGGGACCCGCGTCCGACCTCGTCGACGCCGGCGATCCGGCGGGCGCCGCCCCGGGCGAGCTCCTTCTCGAGCCTGAAGCTGGCCACGGCCCCCGCGTCAGCCCTGGTCCTCTTTGAGCCGGGCGGCCTTGCCCTTGAGGTCGCGCAGGTAGTAGAGCTTGGCCCGCCTGACGCTGGCCTTGCGCACGACCTCGATCGTCTTGATCATCTTGGAGTGGAGGGGAAAGACGCGCTCGACGCCGACGCCGAAGGAAACCTTGCGGACCGTGAAGGTGGCCTTGATGCTGCCGCCGCGCTTGGCGATGACGTCACCGCGGAAGATCTGGATGCGCTCCTTGTCCCCTTCCCGGATGATGACGTGGACCTTGACCGTGTCGCCGACGTTGAAAGGCACGAGGTCCTTCTTGAGATGTTTATCCTCGAGCGCGTTGATGATATTCATTCGTTCTTCCTTTCCTTCGGGGTTTTCTCCAGAAGCTCCCGGTCTTCCGGGGACAGAGCTCCAGGTTTGACAAGGTCCGGCCGCTGCCGGGCCGTTTTTTCCAGGGCTTTGGTCCGCCTCCAGCGCTCGATCTTCCGATGGTCGCCCGAGAAGAGCACCGCAGGCACCTTCAGGCCGCGGAACTCGCGCGGCCGCGTGTACTGGGGATAGTCCAGGATGCCGCCGCAGAAGGAGTCGTTCCGCACGGACCCCTCCTTGCCGACGACGCCGGCGACGAAGCGCGCGGCCGCGTCGACGACGACCGCGGCGGCCAGCTCGCCGCCCGACAGGACGTAATCGCCGATCGAGATCTCGCCGTCGGCGAGGTGCTCGACGACGCGCTCGTCGACGCCTTCGTAGCGTCCGCAGATGAGAATGACTTGACGCTCCGCGGCCAGCTCGCGCGCCAGGCCGGCGTCCAGGGTCCGGCCCTGGGGCGAGAGCAGATAGACCTTGCTCCCCCCGTCCTCGCGGACGGCCTCGACGGCGCGAAAGATCGGCTCGGGCTTCAAGACCATTCCTTCCAGGCCCCCGAAGGGCCGGTCGTCAACCTGGCGGTGCTTGTCGGTGGTGAAATCCCTCAGATCGTGGATCCCGATCCGAAGGACCTCCCGGTCCAGGGCCCTCTTGACGACCCCGCCCGAAAAGACGCCGGTGAACATCTCCGGGAAAATCGTGATTATATCAAATCTCATTCAAGTCCAAAAGACCGTCCGGGGGGTCGATGACGACCTCTCCCGCTTCCGTGTCCACCTTCACGCAGATGGCCTCGGTGAAGGGGATGTACACCTCCCGCTCCTCCCTTCTCACGACGAGCAAGACCGGCCCGCCGGCCTCCAGGACCGATGCGACCGTCCCGACCTCGGTCCCTTCCCGGGTCAGGACCCGGCACCCGATGACCTGGAAATCGTAGAACCGGTCCCCCTCGAGCCGCCGGAAATCCGACTCGGCGGCGAAGAGGTCGCGGCCGGCCAGGGCGTTCGCCGCGGCCAGCGAATCGACGCCCTTGAGCTTCAGGATGTAGGCGTTGCGGTCGAGCGCCAGATCCTCGACGTCGAAGGCCTCGGCGCCCTCCCCGCGCTTGAGATAAACTTTTGTGCCTACGAACCCGGTCGGCCCTTTTTCGTTGAGCCGGAGCTTGAGCCGGCCGTCGCTCCCCTGGCTCCGGACGACCTTGCCGAAAGCGACGAGGTCAGGGTTTTTCAATGATCTCGAGATTGAAGCGCCTCTTCAGCTTCATCCCCGCGGCGCCGAGGATGATGCGGATGGCTCGCGCCGTCCGCCCCTGCTTGCCGATCACCTTGCCGAGGTCCTCCGGGGCGACTTTGAGCTCGAGGATGGTGGTCTGTTCTCCCTCGAGCTGAGAAACCTGCACGCGGTCCGGCTGGTCCACCAACGCTTTGGCAATGAGCTCAACGAGTTCTTTCACGGCGACCTCCTTTATGCTTTCACGACACGGGCGGGTTTCGCGGGTTTGGACAGCCTATCCAAGAGGGATTGGACCGTACTCGACGGACGGCAGCCCTTGGCGATCCACTCATTCGCTTTTTTAAGGTCCAGCTTGACCCCGGCGGGGTCGTCGAGGGGGGTGTAGGTGCCGAGCGTGTCCAGGGCCTGGCTCTGGCGGGCTCTCTTCGAGTCCATCACCACGATCCGGTAGGTCGGCTTCTTCTTGGTGCCAAATCTCATCAAGCGCATGGTCATCATTGTGGTTTCACTTCCGTGGTAGAGGTATTCGCTCGAAAATAATAGCGTAATTCGGGGTCCAAGTCAACTGGAAATCAGGCCCTGTCCCCCCGAGAGGACAGCCCCGGAAGGGCTTCCTCTCGACGCCGTTCTCTGATATCCTTGCCGGAGGAAGGAGACCGGCACATGGCCAAGATCTACTACGTGGGCGACTGGGCGGTCCTGACCGGACCCGTTTTCGCCGAAACGCCTTTTTACCACTCCCCCAAGGGGCTTGACATCTTCAACTACGGCAAATGGCTCAAAGAGGCCCTGGAATCGACCGGGAAGCACCAAGTCGAGTCCGTTCCGTCCTGGGATTTCTACAACCGGCTCGGGCCGGGCGATTACGAGCGCATCCTGGCCGGCTACGATGTTCTCGTCTTCAGCGACGTCGACGCCAAGCTCTTTCAGCTGGCCCCGAACTTTTTCGACCGGGAGAAGTTCGGGACCGCGGTCCTGACCTATCCGGACAGGATCCGCCTGACCGTCGAGGCGATCAAGGAGGGCAAGGCGGCCATGTTCCTCGGCGGCTGGTACTCGTTCACCGGCGAGCTGGGCAAGGGCGGCTGGGGCCGCACCCGCCTCCGGGAGGTCCTGCCCGTGCGCTGCCTCGACCATGAGGACCTCGTGGAGAGCACCGAAGGATTCGACGCCGAGCTCACGGCGGCCGGCGAGCGGTTCTTCAAGTCGATCAACCTCCGGACGATGCCCCCGATCCTCGGCTACAACAAGACAACGGCCATCCCCGAGGGCAAAGTGCTCCTCGAGATTCGGGATTCGGGCGATCCCCTCCTGGCGGTCCGGAGCTGCGGCCGCGGCCGCGTCCTGGCCTACATGTCCGACCCGGCGCCGCACTGGGGCCTGAACTTCGTCTTCTGGGAAGACTATGCCGCCTTCTGGCTCGAATGCGTCGAGCATCTTCTCGAAGCCCGCTAAGAGCGGCAGTTCACGGTTCGTGCCACGCTTCTTCCCCGTCCAGCGTGAGGCGGCAACGGGTGTCCGGCGGGAAGCGGACTCTGGGGAGCGACCCGGCAGAGGTGCGGCGGAGTGACTCGGAGCCGGACTTCTGCGAAGTATCTGAAAAGAGATTTTTAAGATATTCCTTAAAAGCGCGGCTCCGAGTCCCTCCTCCGCGCTTTTAATGGTCCGCTCCGGGGACTCCGCTCCCCGTAGGCGGGGATCAGGGGCGATATCCGTTGCGTAGCCGATAAGATGGACGGGTCCTGGATACGGAAAACGGCCGCTATTTCAGGCCGTTCAGAAGCTTCTGGACGGAGCCCCGCTTCATCATCTTCTGCATCTCCTGGAACTGCTTGACCAGCTGATTGACCTCGTGGACCGGCCGGCCGCTGCCCCGGGAGATGCGGGCCCGCCGGCTGCCGTTGAGCAGCTTCGGGTTCTCCCTCTCCTCGAGGGTCATGGAGTCGATGATGGCCGCGAAATGGACCATCTTCCGGTCGTCGATCTGGGCCTTGCCCAAGGCCTTGAAAGGCCCGACTTGCGGAAGATGTCCCAGGAGGTCCGAGAGCGAGCCCATCTTTTTCATCTGGACGATCTGCTTCCGGAAATCGTCGAGGGTGAACTCCTGCTTGCGAAGCTTGCGGGCCATCTCCTCGGCCTCGGCGACGCCGGCCTCGTCCTGGGCCTTCTCGATGAGCGTTAGGATGTCCCCCATGCCAAGGATGCGGGAGGCCATGCGCTCCGGGTGAAAGACCTCGAGCTTGTCGGGCTTCTCGCCGACGCCGATGAACTTGACGGGCCGGCCGGTCGCCGAGACGATCGACAGGGCCGCCCCGCCTCGGGCGTCGCCGTCGAGCTTGGTCAGGATGACCCCGGTCAGGCCGATCTTCTCTTCGAAGGCCTGGGCGCTGCGCACGGCGTCCTGGCCCGTCATGGCGTCGCCGACATAGATCACTTCGACGGGGGCGAGGATGTCCTTGACGAGGCGCAGCTCGTCCATCAGCTCGTCGTCGATATGCAGACGGCCGGCGGTGTCGACGATGAGGGGATCGAAGCCCCGATTGGCCGCGAAGGCCAGAAGCTCCTTCAGGGCCTCCCGCGGGGCGGACATGCGGGCGGCGGTCATCTCGTAAAAGGGAACGCCGAGTCCCGCGGCGATCGTCCTCAGCTGGTCCTGGGCCGCCGGCCGCTTCAGATCGAACGAGACGAGGAGCGGCGTCTTCCCCAGCCCGGCGACCCAGCGGGCCAGCTTGCCGCAGGTCGTGGTCTTGCCGCTCCCCTGGAGGCCGACGAGCATGAAGATCGAAGGCGGCTTGCCGGCAAACTGGAGCGGCTTCTGGGCCCCGCCGAGGATCGCGGCCAGCTCGTCGCGGACGATCTTGATGACCTGCTGGGCCGGGGTTGAGCCCGTTCAGGACCTCCTCGCCCAGGGCCTTCTCCTTGACCCGAGCCTCGAAATCCTTGACCACCTTGTAGTTGACGTCCGCCTCGAGAAAGGCCAGGCGGATCATCTTCAGGGCCTCGGCCATGTTCTTGTCCGTGACCTTGACCTCGCCGCGGAGGAACTTGACCATCTTCTCGAGGCGCCCGGAAAGCTGGTCGAACATGGTTTCTTGTCCCTCGGGCCATGATAGGCGGAACTCCCCGACCCGTCAAACCGGCCCCTGGACCCCGCCAGATAGGTTCCGCTGATCCCCCGCACGCGGCCTTCGGAGTCCTGGGAGAACGGGCAGGTGTTGACATGTGCCGGCACTTGGTCTTATTATTTTCGCAAGTCTTGTAAGGGAATCCAGCAGTTTCCTTACTTCGCTTACATGAAGCGCCTCCGGCCGGGCCGAAGATTCGCGTGGGAGAGGGAGGCGGCATGCCCGAAGGTAACCGGGAGCCGAAGCAACATTCTTTCGTCCTTTTTCTTTTGATATTCGTCGTCCTGACGGCAGGGATCGTCGGAGCCGGGTACTTCTATTACGGGAATTACCGGGAATACTTTCGGACGCAAGTCGAAGGGACTCTATCGGCCATCGCGGACCTGAAAAAGGACGAGCTGGTGGGCTGGAGAGCCGGAATGTTGAGGAACGCCGAAGTCCTCTTTAGAAACCCCGCCTTCTCGATCCTGGTGCAAAGAGCGTTCGAGCAGCCGGATCCTCCCGGAGCGCTGGGACGGCTCAAGACATGGCTGAGCAAGATCAAGAAGGCCTATGATTACGACAGGCTCTTTCTATTGGATGCCCAGGGCCGCGAGCGGGCAGCGGCGCCGGATGTCCCGGAGACCGTGGCCCCTCACATCAAGGAAGCTCTCCCCGAGGTCTTGCTCTCGGAGCGGATAACATTCCTGGATTTTCACCGCGATTCGACCGGCGGCCCTATCCACCTGTCCATTCTGGTTCCCGTCGTTACGGAGGACGCCCCGCGTCGGGCCTTGGGAGTTCTCGTCTTCAGTATCGATCCGAAGAGATACATCTATCCGCTCATCTCCCGTTGGCCGGTCCCCAGCCGGACGGCCGAGACGCTGATCGTCCGCCGCGAGGGCGAAGAGGTCGTTTTCCTGAACGACTTGCGCTTTCGTCCCGGTTCCGCCCTGGAATTGCGGGCTCCGCTCTCCGACATCTCATTGCCCGCGGTCAGAGCGGTATTGGGCTATGAAGGCGTCGTGCAAGGCATCGACTACCGCGGTGTCCCTGTCATCGCCGCCTTGCGCGCCGTTCCCGGCTCTCCCTGGTTCCTGGTCGCGCGCGCGGATACCGCCGAGGTCTTCGCGCCGCTGCGGGAGCGGCTTTCGGGGGTCGTTTTCTTTCTCGGCACCATCCTGCTCGCCGCGGCCGCCTCCGTGGGCCTGCTCTGGCGGGACCAGAAGGTGCGATTCTACCGTACGAATTATGAGGCCGAGGCGGCCCTGAACGCTTTGTCCCGGCGCCAGGAGGCCCTCCTCGTCGCCGCCCCCGACATTATCGTCGAGGTGGACAACCGGAAGATCTATAGCTGGGCGAACCGGGCGGCCTTCGAGTTCTTCGGCGAGGACGTCGTCGGCAAGGAAGCGGCCTTTTATTTTGAGGGTGATCAGGAAACCTACGAGACGGTCAGGCCGCTGTTCGACGGCCAAAAGGATACGATCTACGTCGAGAGCTGGCAGCGGCGTCGGGACGGGGAGAAGCGGCTGCTCGCCTGGTGGTGCCGGACGCTCAAGGACGAGACCGGGCGCGTGACCGGCGCGCTGTCCACGGCCCGCGACATCACCGAGCAGAAGCGGACGGAGAAAGCCGCTGCAGGCTGAGGAGGTCCATTTTCGCCGCTCTTCGACGGCCATCTTCGGAATTCCATTCTCGACGCTGAAACTGGCCGGTCGAGGATTCGTCAATCGCCTTCTTGGTTGAAGTACTCGGCTTTCCCGCGGGCATTTCGCCGGCGCAATGGCAGACGATCACGCACCCGGGCTGTTCAAGCGACTCATCGCCAACTCGTCCATCTCCTGATCCGGAGCAGAAAGGATACTTCCGATATCGTCAAGCGTACCGCGCAAGCACGGATGGTCGTCGGATCGACGTCGGCAGTCGCTGCACCGTTGGCGGAGGCAAACCCCAATACTTCATCAACCTCAGTCCGTGACATCACCGAGCGAAGCGGGCGCGAGCAGCGCTGGTCATCCAGAACAGAATCAGGCGACATCTTCCTGACGTCGCCCGGGGAAGACATGTACTCCGAGGTCTTGAACGTCGTCCTGGAGGTGACGGAAAGTCCCTTCGGCCTTTTCGGCTACATCGATAAGGACGGAGCCCCTGGTCGTGCCCTCCATGACGCGCGACGTCTGGGACGAGAGCCAAGGTCCCCGAAAGAGCATGACCTTCCCGCGAGAGACATGGGGAGACGAGCAGTCGGGCCCGGGCCGTCGGGAAAAAAAGCCCAATTATTCCAACGAGATCTCCGCCGAACATTCCCCGACGGCCATGTCCCCATCAAGAGGCACATCTCCTTTCCCATCCTGTATGAGGGGAATGTCATCGGCCTCTTCCAGGTCGCCAATAGAGAATCGGGCTATTCGGAAGAGGATATCCGCAAGTTGGGCTCCATCGCCAACTATGTCGCTCCTATCCTGAGCGCCCGGCTGCTGCGCCAGAGGCACGAAGACGAGCTGCGGGCGAAGAACGACGAGCTGATCCGGTTCACCTATACGGTGTCCCACGACCTGAAGAGTCCCCTGGTCACGATCCGCACGTTCGTGGGCTACCTGCAGCAGGACGCCCTCAAGGGGGACTCGGCCGCGGTGGACAGGGA
The DNA here is from genome assembly GCA_963725825.1 of Candidatus Aminicenantota bacterium. Taxonomy (GTDB): domain Bacteria; phylum Acidobacteriota; class Aminicenantia; order Aminicenantales; family Saccharicenantaceae; genus RBG-16-66-30. Next base: position 7,398 of record CAVSAI010000022.1, on the reverse strand, counting down.
TCTGTCCTACATCCAGACGGCGGCCGACATGATGTCGCGGCTCCTCGACGAGCTGCTGGAGCTGTCGCGCATCGGACGAAAGGTGAATCCCCCCGTGGAGGTCCCTCTCCAGGACGTCGTCAAGGAAGCCCTGGAGCTCGTCGCCGGGCGTCTATCCGTCCGCGGCGTGCGGACGGAAGTCACCGAAGAGCCGGTCCTGCTCTATGGGGACCGTCTCCGCCTTGTCGAGGTCTTCCAGAACCTCATCGACAACGCCGTCAAGTTCATGGGCGACCAGCGAACGCCGCGCGTCGAGGTCGGAGCCGAGCGGGTCGACGGAGAGATCGTTCTTTTCGTGCGCGACAACGGCATCGGGATCGACCCGCGGCATCAGCAGAAGCTCTTCAACCTGTTCGAACAGCTCGACCCCGGCTCAGAGGGCACGGGCATCGGCCTGGCCCTTGTCCGGCGGATCGTCGAAGTGCACGGGGGACGGATCTGGGTGGAATCGTCCGGTCCCGGCCAAGGCGCGACGTTCCGTTTCACTCTGGCGAGGACAAGACAGCAACCCGCGTAAGGAGGGATTTTCATGGAGATCGGACATGCCATCAGGATCCTGCTCGTCGAGGACGACCGGGCCCATGCGGAGATCGTCATGCGCAACCTCCGCGACTTCCGGGTGGCCAACAAGATCGTCCATGTCGAGGACGGCCAGGCGGCCCTGGATTATCTCTACTGGCAAGGGCCCTTTCGCCGGGCCCGAGGCCGCCGCCCGGCCTCATCTGATCCTCCTGGACCTCCGTTTGCCCAAGGTGGACGGCCTGGAGGTCCTGAAGCGGATCAAGGGCGACGAAGATCTCAAGATCGATCCCCGTCGTTATCCTGACGACGTCGAGCGCCGAAACGGACATGATCAAGTCCTACGCGAACGGCGCCGGAAGCTATCTGGTCAAACCGGTGGATTTCGAGAAGTTCACCAAGATGATGGACTCGTTCGGATTTTACTGGCTGGCTTGGAACAAGTATCCGGATTGAGCGACGGGAGGGGAAGGGACCTTCATGACTGACGCCGTCCTTCAGATCCTGATCGTCGAGGACGAGCCGGCGCACGCCGAAGCCGTCCGGAGGCAACTGCTCAGCGCCCTGCCCAAGATCGAGGTCCGCGTGGCGGGCTCCCTGCACGATTATCATGAGGCCATCGACGCCTGCCGGCCCGACATCGTGCTTTTTGACTGGCTCCTGCCGGATGGGCGGGCCCTCGAGGTCCTGACTTCGCCGCCGGAATCGGGCCCCTTTCCCATCCTGGTCATGACCAGCCATGGCGATGAGCAGATCGCCGTTGAAGCCCTCAAAGCGGGGGCTCTCGACTATGTCGTCAAATCGCCGACAGCCTTTGCCGAAATGCCGCATACCATAAGCCGCGCGCTGCGGGAATGGAAGGAGCTCATCGACCGGAAGAGCGCCGAGGAGGCGCGGCGTGAGAGCGAAGAAAGGTTCAGGCAGTTGGCCGAGACCGCCGGGGAATGGATCTGGGAGGTGGATGCGTCCGGGCTTTATACGTATTCGAACCCCGTCATCGAGAGGATCCTGGGCTACAAACCCGAAGAGATCGTCGGCAAGAAGCATTTTTATGATCTTTTTCACCCCGCGGATGGGGAAGCTATGAAATCGGAGGCGCTGGAGGGCTGGGCCGCCAAGCGGCCATTTTGTGAGTTTCTCAACCGCAACCTGGACAAAAGTGGTCAAACCCGATGGCTTTCGACGTCCGGCCTCCCCATGTTGGACAAAATGGGGAACGTCCGCGGATACCGGGGTACGAATAGGGACATCACCGAGCGGAGGCAAGCGGAGGAGGCCTTGCGGTCGAGCGCGGCCCAGCTGTCCAACGCCCTGCAGATGGCCCGCGCCGGGCACTGGGAGTACGACGTCGGCCGCGACGTCTTCACGTTCAACGACAATTTCTACCGGGTCTTCCGGACCACGGCCGCCGCGGTGGGCGGCTATGAGATGTCTTCGGCCGACTACGCGCGAAGGTTTTGCCATCCCGACGACGCCGGTGTCGTGGCCGAAGAGAGCCGGGCGGCCATCGAGGCGACCGACCCGGATTACACCCGGCAGATCGAGCACCGCATCCTCTATGCCGACGGAGAAGTCGGCACCATCACGGTGCGCTTCTTCATCGTCAAAGACGCCCGCGGACGCACCGTCAAGACCTACGGCGTCAACCAGGACATCACCGAACGTAAGCGTATGGAGGAGCGTCTGCAAGAGACCCTGCAGCGCTTGCGCCAGGCGATCACATCGACGATCAACGTCCTCAGCCACGCCGTCGAGGCGAGAGACCCCTATACGGCCGGGCACCAGAGGAGGACGACCGTCCTGGCCGAAGCGATCGCCGGCGAGCTCGGCTTGTCCCCCGAGAAGATCGAATGCCTCCACATGGCCGGACTCGTCCACGACATCGGCAAGATCTCCATCCCCGCGGAGATCCTGAGCAAGCCGGCCAAGCCGACCCGCCTCGAATATGCGCTGCTGAAGACGCACGCTCAAAGAGGCTACGAGATCCTGAAGTCTGCGGATTTCCCCTGGCCGCTGGCCGAGATCGTCCAACAGCACCATGAGCGAATGGACGGATCAGGCTATCCCCAGGGCCTTCGGGGAGATCAAATCTTCGTCGAATCCCGCATCCTGGCCGTCGCCGATACGATGGAAGCCATGTCCTCCCACCGTCCCTACAGGCCCGCCCTCGGGACGGAGGTCGCCCTGGAGGAGATCGAGCGGAACCGGGGCGTGACCTACGATCCGGAGGTCGTGTCAGCCTGTTTGGAGCTTTTTAAGAAAAAGGGCTTCCGTTTTCCAGACTGAAATTTCGTTTCTTGAACAGGGCGAGACAGGCGTCGACCACCCGGGCGTCATAAAGGGCGCCGCGTTCCTGCCGGAGCTCTCTTAAGGCCCTCTCGATGCTCAACGCCGGTCGATAGGGACGATGCGAGAGCATCGCGTCCACGGTTTCGGCGACGCTCAGGACCCTGGCTTCGAGGAGTATCTCCGCGCCCGACAGGCCCAGAGGATAGCCGGAGCCATTCATCCGCTCGTGGTGCTGGTAGATGATCTCCGCGATCGGGCTCAGCAGCTCGATGGAGGCCAGGATATTATGGCCGGTTGTCGGGTGCTCACGGACGAGCTGCAGCTCCTCGTCATCCAGGCGGCCGGGCTTGCTGAGGATCTCCGCGGGGACCGAGATCTTCCCCAGATCATGGATGAGACCGGCGATCTTGATCGTATCGACCTGGTCCGGAGAAAGGCCCATCTCGACGGCGATCGCCCCCGCCAGGTAGGCGACCCTCTTCTGGTGGCCTGAAGTGTAGGGGTCGCGCATATCGACGATGGCGGCCATGGCCTGAATGATGGAATTCCTGGACCTCAGGAGCTTCTGGTAATTCTCCTCCAATTTTACTGTGGCGTTCCTTCGCTCCGTGACGTCCCGGGCGATCCCCAGGACGACCGTTTTTCCCTTGATCCTGGCCGGGTAGGTCCTGATCTCCACAAAGACCTGGCTACCGTCCTTTCGCTTCAACGTGAACTCGTCGGGTCCGGTCGGTTTCTTCAGGGCGTTCAGGGCGAGGAGCTTGAGGGACTTGGCGATCTGGCCCTTGGACAGGATGTCTAACTCCAGAAAACTCCTGCCGATGAGCTCTTCTCGCCGATAGCCGAGCAGGGCTTCCGCGGCCCTATTGCCGGAGATGAACCTTCCCCGCGTGTCGTTCAGATAGTAGGCATCCGGGGCGAATTCGAAGATGATCTTGAGAAGATCATCCGATTCGGTCCGCCCCTTCGCCTCCAGGCCGGTGAGGATGATCTGGGCGGTCTCGTCATGCATCATAAGCGGCTTCGGCGCTTGATTGGTTCCACGAGCCCATCATGGGGGGGGAGGACGCCTGTTTCCAATAGCCGCCCGGAGCGATTCGGGGGGGGAGATTCCTGCCTGCCTTATGCTCAGGCGCGGGGAGGCGCGCCCCCCCTCTGCGCGCGTCTCTCAGGACTTGGAAGGACAGCGGCCCCACCCCGGGGACCCGCCATAACACCCCCCAATCCCTCTTAAGGGGCGATTGCCCTGTCTAGCCGCCGGCTTCAAGATGATGACAGCGTCCAGGTGAAGGGAACACAAAGGCAAAGGAGTCCGCCCCGGATTACGACAGCCCGAAGATATCAAGATGCGCGCCAACACAATCGGCCCGAAGGTCTGGGCCGCCCGATCCCGGCAAAGCCGAGAAGGGTTCAACTCCGCCCCCGAGACCGTCAGGCCCTCGGACGAGATCTTCAGGATCGTCTTCGAGTACGCGCCCGACGGCATCTATCTCAACGACCTCCAAGGGAAATTCATCGACGGCAACCGCATGACCGAGGCGCTGACCGGATACTCGAAACAAGAGCTCGTCGGGCTGGACTTCCTGACAGCGGGGCTCCTGCCGGTCGACCAGGGGCCCAAAGCCGCCGGCCTTTTGGCCAAGAATGCCGCCGGCCAACCGACCGGTCCGGACGAGTTCGTGCTGAGACGAAAAGACGGGATGCTCGTTCCGGTGGAGATCAGCACCTATCCCGCCGAAGTCAGGGGGAAGATCGTGGTCGTGGGGATCGCCCGGGACATCACCGTCCGCAAGTACGGGGAAAAAGAGTCGGCCAGGAACCGGGAAGGCCTCGAAAAGATCGTCCGGGAGCGGACCAAGGAGCTCGAGGACGCGAAGCAGGCCGCCGACGCGGCCAACAGCGCCAAAAGCACGTTCCTGGCCCATATGTCCCATGAGATCCGGACTCCGATCAACGCCATCATGGGCTTTTCCCAATTGATGCAGCGCGACGAGACCCTAGCCGCTCAACAGCGGCAGCATCTGGACGTCATCAACCGGAGCGGCGAGCACCTTCTGGCCCTGATCACGGATATCCTGGAAATGTCGAAGATCGAGGCCGGGCGGACGACCCTGAACCCGACGACGTTCAGCCTGCTGGCCCTGCTGGAGGACCTGGAGCTGATGTTCCGCATGCGCGCCGAGGCGAAAAAGCTGACCTTCGCGGTGGAAGGGCTGGGCCGCATTCCGCGGTACGCGGAGGGGGATGAAGGCAAGCTGCGCCAGATCCTCATCAATCTGCTGGGCAACGCGGTGAAATTCACCAAAACCGGCGGGATCATCCTGAGGATACGGACCTGTCGCGAGGCGGCCGGCGGGATCAGGCTGGAGGCGGAGGTCGAGGACACAGGACCGGGCATTCCCGAAGATGAACAGAAGGACCTGTTCAAACCGTTCCAGCAAACCCGGAACGGGCGCCTGGTGACGTCCGGAACGGGCCTGGGTTTGGCCATCTGCAAGGAGTTCATCAAGCTCATGGGTGGAGACATCGCCGTCACCAGCCAGGCCGGGAAGGGGTGTCTTTTCAGGTTCCAGGTCCTCTTGGGACAGGGAGAGGTCGGTTTTGCCGGGAAGGAACCTGGATCCTATCGGGTCAAACGCCTGAGGCCCGGCCAGTCCGTGCGGAGGATCCTGATCGCCGACGACGAGGAGTTCAACAGCGCTTTTTTGTCCAAGCTCCTCGGCGAGATCGGGTTCGAAACCCGGTGCGTGGTCAACGGCAGAGAGGCCATCGAAGTGTTCCAGGCCTGGCGGCCTCACCTGATCCTCATGGACATGCGGATGCCCGAGATGGACGGTTGCGAAGCGGCCGGGCGCATCAGGGCCAGCGATGGCGGCAAGGACGTCAAGATCGTCAGCGTGAGCGCCAGCGCGTTCGAGGAGAACCGGCGGGAAGCGATCGAAACCGGCGCCGACGAATTCCTGACCAAGCCCTTCCGGGAGATCGCCCTCTTCGAGATGATCGAGCGGCTCTTGGGCGTCGAGTTCGAGCTATCCGAAAAAACCGCGCCGGAGCTGAGCCGGGCCCGGCCCGCCAGCAGGAGCGCGCTGACGCCAGATGCTCTGGCGGCACTGCCCGCCGGCTTCGTTCGAGACATGCGGGACGCCGTCATCAAGGCCGACTACGACCTGATGATCGGATTGACCGACGAGATCGACGGACTTTGCGCCCCGATCGCCCAGGAGCTGCGCGGCCTCGTCGAACGCTTCGAATACAATGCGCTTTTGGGGCTGTTGCCCATGGAGAGGAGTCACTGATGAAACCATCTCTTGGCTATACGGACAAGCCGAGCATCCTGATCGTCGACGACACGCCTGCGAACCTCCAGCTGCTGACGAGCATGTTAAAAGAGCGAGGCTACAAGACCCGGCCCGTTCCAAGCGGATTGCTGGCCCTTCAAGCCGCTCTGAGCGAGACGCCGGACCTGATCCTGCTCGACGTCAACATGCCGGAGATGAACGGGTTCGAGGTCTGCCAAGGGTTGAAGGCCGACGAAAAGCTGAAGGACATCCCGGTGATCTTCATCAGCGCCCTCAACGAAGTCCTGGATAAGGTCAAGGCCTTCGCGGTGGGCGGGGTGGACTACATCACCAAGCCGTTTCAATTCGACGAAGTCCAGGCCCGGGTGGACACGCATCTGAAGATCCGGCACCTCCAGGAGGAGCTCGAACAGCACAACCGGCAATTGGGCAAGCTCGTCCAGGTCCAGGTGAAGAAGATCTCGGACACGCAGATGGCCATGATATTCGCTCTGGCCAAGCTGGCGGAATCTCGGGACGACGATTCGGGCCTGCATCTCGAACGCGTCCAGGCGTTCTGCAAGAAGCTGGCCGGGGGGTTGTCCCGTCGCTCCCGCTCCGGCGGCCAGGTCGACGCGACGTTCATCGAGAATATCTTTTACGCCAGCCCGCTCCACGACATCGGAAAGGTCGCCATCCCCGACCGCATCGTCCTCAAGCCCGGCAAACTGGCACCGGAGGAATTCGAGATCATGAAGACCCATGCCGCCCTGGGGGCGGAAAAGCTCGAAGCGGTCCAACGTCAATTCCCGGGCAACGCCCTGCTCGACATGGGCATCGCCATCGCCAGGTTCCATCACGAAAAATGGAACGGGGCCGGCTACCCCCAGGGCCTGGCGGGCGAGGCCATCCCGCTCAGCGCCCGCATCATGGCGGTCGTGGACGTCTACGAGACCCTGAGGGCGAAGCGCTGCTACAAGGCCGCCTTTACCCATGAGGAGAGCGTGGACATCATCGTCTCCTCGAGCGAAACGCACTTTGACCCGGAGATCGTCAAGGTTTTTGTCGAACTCAAAGAAGACTTCCGGGCCATCCGCGACGAAATGGCTGACTGAAGGAGCGCTGTCCCCATTATTTTCATGACCCGGCTTGGCACCCTGGCCATTCGCCGCCGGGCCCGCAATGGCGATCTCCCGGCTCCCGCGGGCGCCCAGGCTTGACAAGCGGGGGGGTTGCCGATAAGGTAAAGTCACTTACGCGAGGTGGATAAGGG
>CAVSAI010000021.1:0-43762 GCA_963725825.1 Candidatus Aminicenantota bacterium | reverse complement strand
CGATCTGATCGCCAAGCTGAAAGATCAGATCAAAAAGTAGCTCGCTCAACACGGGCCCCTTCATGAGGCCCTGGCCATGATCCTCTTGTAACCCTCCCTCCAACGACCTTCCTTTCGGCCGACCCTGACATGATTGATAGCGGGGGCTTGACAAAGGGGCGTCGAAAATATAATAAATGGTCGTTTTCGTTCTTTTGGGAGCAATCTATGGAAGAGGCGATGATCGTTCGCGGCTGGAAAACAGCGGAGTAGAGGAGAAAAAAAATGGGTAGGAAGATTCTTGCCGGAGCACTTGTCCTTGTGGCTTGCCTCGCTTTCATGAGCGTGGGCATGGCTCGGGCCCAATCCATCCTGGAGGGGAAGATCACGGGTACGATCACGGATGACAAGGGGGAAGCCCTTCCCGGCGTAGCCGTCGAGATCACCAGTCCCTCTCTGATGGGCAAGAGGGCCGTCGTCACGTCGGCGAAAGGGACGTTCGTTTTCCTCGCCCTGCCCGCCGGAAGATACGCCCTCACGGCGACGATGCCCAGTTTCAAGACGGTCAAGCAGGCTGATATCAATGTGGCGGCCGGAGAGACGGTCACCATCAACGTGGCTTTGCCGATGGGAACGCTCGAAGAGACCGTGACGGTCATCGGCGCGTCGCCGGTGGTCGATGTCAAGACCTCGACGACCGACGCCAAGATCAGCCAGGAGATGCTGGACAAGCTGCCGACGAGCCGCGATTCGTGGTATGACCTGTCGCTCACGACGCCGGGCATGTTCGACACCGGCAAGGAAGTCCTCGGCAGCCCCACGGCCTATGGAGAGTCGGGGCAGGGCAATATCTTCCTGGTGAACGGCGTCGATACGACCAATCCTTCCGGCGCCGGCTTCGGCTCCATGATCAACGTCAACTACAACACCATCCAGGAAGTCCGCGTCATCTCCCTGGGTTCTAAAGCGGAATACGGAAATTTCTCGGGCGCGGCCATCGACATTATCACCAAGTCCGGCTCCAACACCCTGCGGGGCTCCCTGAGCTATTACAGCCAGCTTGGCATCCCGAAAACCGGAGTTCCGCCCGCCGACAGGCTCGGCCGCAGCTGGCTGACCCTCGTGCCGGGCACCAACTTTAATTTCTATCCCAAAAGGGACTGGGAGTTGGACCTGACCGTAGGCGGCCCCGTTCTCCGCGATAAGGTCTGGTTCTTCGCGGCCGGGAACCTCCTGGGCTCCAAAGAAAAGCTGCTGAATTGGACGCCGCTCTCCAATTGGACGGGACGCTACGGCGATATCAAGATCTCCGCCAACCCCCTGAAAAACCATCGGGCTTGGGTGGCCTATCACTATGAAAAGAACGCCAGCGGCGGCACGACCGACGGAACCCTGAATTGGGACCAAAGCCTCGCCTACGACAACAAGACAAAAAGCCAATCCATCTCCTCTCAGTGGCAGTGGTTCCCCAGCACCACAACGTTCCTCTCGGCGAAGTTCCTGGGTTTCATGGTCGACAGTCGATCGGCGCTCCCCAGCGGCCACGCCGCCTATCCGGGATTGATCAATTGGTGGAAAGCCCTGCCCACCGACGGCGCCGTCGGCGGCGCGTTCGAGGCCTGGAACGGGAATCTGACCAGCCGCTCCACCATCCAGGCCGACGTGTCGCACTATGCCGAGAACTTTCTGGGTGAGCACGATATCAAGTTCGGCGTGCAGTACACGCGCGGCCGCAAGAACGGCACCACCGGAAATTTCTTCTCAAAACAGCTGACGAATCCGAACACCGGGGAAGATCTCGGCCTCATGGGCTATTACCAGACCGGCTACATCTCGGGCTACTACTATTACAGCATCGCCGCCCAGAATTATTATTATGGCATCGCCGGCCAGGACGGCTTGGTCATGAATATCAACACGTACTACTCGAACCCCCGCAAGACGGTCCGCACGTCCGATTCCACGGGCTTCTTTTTTGACGACCAGTGGGCCCCGACCAAACGGCTGACCTTCAACCTCGGCGCGCGGTACGACATCATGACCGCCAAATTCGGCAAGGGGCAGATCCTGGCGCAGCCGACCACTCCGGAAGGCTTCGCCGGCACTCTCGACGTCATCCGGGACCGCCAGGGCTCGGGGAACCTGTTCAACTTCCGATGCTTCTCTCCGCGCCTGGGGGTGACCTACCAATTGACCAAGGACGGGAAGACCGCCCTGCGCGCCAGTTTTGGGAGATATTATACGCCGCTCGGCGTGGAGAGCTTCGGTTCAGGCGGCCCTGATCAAGATCGGAGCTATAGCACGACGAAGTACTATCTGGTCCCCTGGGAGGGCCTGGACGCCAACGGCGACGGGGTCATTTTCGACAGCGAAACCATGAATGCCACCCGGAGACTGCTGGAGGGCGTGCAGGACGGGACTCTGACCCCGCTCAATGGAGAGTTCACGGCGAATAACGGCGGCAATCTGGACTACCGAAATACCTTCGCGATCTATGATCCGTCCTTGACCCCTTTTGAGCTGAAGATCCAGCCGGGCATGAAGAATCAGCACACCGACCAGTTCACCGTCAGCCTGGAGCGCGAACTCTTCAAGAATTTCTCCATGGCGCTCACCTACATCCACCGCAATACGACGGATATGATCGTGGAATGGCCCATCAATAAAGTGACCGGCCAGCCCTGGGAGTATGAACGGAAGACGCAGGTCGTCAACGGTCAGGAAGTGTCCCTGTACAGCATCGTCATCAAGGATTACAACGGCGACGGCGTCATTACCAACGGCCCCGGCGGCGATGTCCAGTGGGTCGACCAGAATATGGACACGGAGTGGCGCAACCTGCCCACTTGGGACGGCCATGAGGCCGATCGCCTGTTCCAGGGCGTGCAGATGACGTTCAACAAACGTTACTCCAACCGCTGGCAATTGATGGGATCCATGCTTTGGAATTATTCCAGCGGCCCGGCGGGCCGCAACAAGCGCCAGGACCAGGATTACAACCTGGACGGCCCCGACATCTGGAGCGATCGTTGGGTCGCCGGCGTCAACCAGCTCGTCAACAATATGGTGGGCCCTCTGCCCTTCACCCCGCGCTTTGAGTTCAAGATCAACGGCAACTATACCATCCCCGTGATCGAAGCCGACTTTGCCTTGCGCTTCCGGCTGCATACCGGCCGTCCCGTCTGGGTCGTGCAGGAGATCGGAAAGAAGATCACGACTAACACCGATTTCAGCGACGCAGAGCTCATGGCCCAGGCCGTGCTGACCACCGGCGGGACTTCGATCATCGCCCAGGATCCCCTGAAGCCTCTTTACATGCCGGTCCTGAAGATCCTGGATCTGCGCCTGGAAAAGGGTTTCACATTGGGCCCCGGGAAGCTGTCCGTCATTTTCGACGTCTTCAATCTTCTCAATTCCCAAGACGTGACCAACGCCTATACCAGAAAGATCGAAGGCGTCGATACGATCGGCCAGATCACAGGTATCGTCGCTCCCCGCAAGTACCGGGGAGGGATCGAGTACAAGTTCTAGAAGAGAGACGTTTGGAAGGGGGGAGTGCCCGGCACTCCCCCTTTTTTTTTCGGAGGATCGGGAGAAGACGGGGATCTTCGAGTCGAATTCCCTCGCCGCCGCGATGATCGTCCGAAATCGCCAGGACTCGCGGCAAGGAGATCAGGTTATGCGTAACAATTCGTCGATGCGGACGAGGGCGTAGCCTCTGGCCCTGAGGTCCCGGATCAATTCCCCGAGTCGCAGATAGAACTTGTCCGTCCGCTCCGGGTCCGTGCCGATGTGGATGAGGAGGATGAAGCCGTTGAGGCCGGCGGGGTCCTTCTTTTCGTAGTCGAGAATGCGGTCGTAGATCGTCTCTGACGACAGGTATTCGGGCATGGACGGCGTCGTGTAATCGGCGTTGGACGACGTGCCGGGGGTGAAGTTGAAGAGGAGGAGGCCCGCATCGCGCGACCAGGCCGCGATGTCGCGGTTGTACCACTCGTAGGGCGGGATGAACAGGTGCCCTTTTCTGCGGGCGACGCCGAAGCGGGCCATCTCGCGGAAGTTCGCCTCGATGTCGGCCCGGAACTCCTCGCGGCTCACCAGCGTCTTTTCGCGGTCGTCCCACGGGCAATACAGCAGATGACGGTCGGAGTGCGGCCCCAGGTAATGGCCGTCCTCGACCAGGCCGCTGATCGTTGCCGCGAACTCCGGCGTCCTGTAGAAATCGCCGGTGAAGAAAAAGCCGGCCTTGACGCCTTCGTCACGGAGGACCCGGCGGATGTGCTCTCCGCCGTCGCCGAACGACCCGCCGGTGAAGATGAGGGACATCCGGCGCAGGGACGTGTCGCCGCGGACGATGCCGTCGTGGTCGCAGACGAAGACCCGGCAGGGGTCGGCCGCGCCCGCCGGGCCGCCGCGGCACGAGCCGGCGAAAAAGGCCGCGGCGAGGGCCAGGGCCGCCAAGGCCAGGCCCGGGCGCGAAACGGGCGGGCGCCCCTCCGGGACCTCTGTCATTTCTCCGGGGCCAGGACGTTCCATCCCCTGATCTTCACGACCGGGAGCTCGCCGCCCAGATCCTCGGTGGTAAAGGTCCCGGAGATCTTGCGCGTCTCGTTCGGCAGGAGCGTGATATAGTTGTCGTCGAGATAGATCGGCAGGACCGCCTCGCCCGACGTGTCCCGGACGACGCGGATCTCGACCATCAGGGCCAAGTCGGCGGACGGGTTCTCGAGCTCGACCGTGACCCTGGTCATCGGGCCTTCCTTCGTCGTCTTGTCCCTGACCTTGAGGGTCACCGGCTTGAGGCCGTTCAAGGCCGTGAGGTCGGCGAAATCCTTGATCGGGGTCACGTACCACGTCGAGTTCGCCTCGTCGAGCGTCTCGGGCTTCGCCGACAGGCAGTAGAAGTTGGCGTCGACGAGCTGGCCTTTGTCCTTGAAGACCCGCAGGTCGAGGAAGTAGGTCGGGGTGAGGCCCGAAGGCAGACGCAGGACATCGATGGTCTTGACCTCGTCGGCCAGGAGCCCGAAGTCGACCGTCTTGGCCACGATCTCCTTGAGGTCGAAGTCGAGGACCCGGATCGTGGCTTTGAGCTTGGGCGACGGCGTCCCCGAGCTGTTGACGGCCGCGATCTCCTGGTTCCCGTAATTATAGAGGATGTGGACGGGTCCGCCGGCCTTGCGGGCGCCGTAGAACGCGCCGTTCGGCTGCAGATAATAATCGTAGAGATTCCACCAGAGCTTGGGCCAGGCGGAGTTGTACATCCACTGGATGACGCCGGTCGATTTGTACTTGTTGGCGACGAAGGCCTCGAACATGGCCCGCATGGCCTCGTAGTTCAGGAACTGGGCCTTGCGGAGATAGTCCTCGAGGTCCTTGGCCGGGCCGAGCCGCCGGTCCATGGCCTCGTTATAGCGGCCGAGGTCCTTGAACATGCCGCGGCTGCAGTGGAAGGTCCAGAAGTCGTTGATGGGCCAGAGCTTATCCTCCGGGATCATCTTCCGCAGGCTCTCGAGCGGCGGGACCTGCGGTCCGGGCCCGGTCTCGGTGTTGAAGCCGTAGGCGCCGCCGTTCTGCGTGTCGACATACCAGTAGACCGGCGGGACGTAATCGTAGGGACCGAGCATCTTGACCCCGGACGGGCCGGTGATCTCGCTCGTCTTGCCCTTGGTCGAGACGAGGGTCGGCCGGGTCGGGTCGATCTCCTTCAGGATGGCGATGTAGCGCCGCTCGAGATCCGGGTTGGGGATCATGTCGCTCCCCTCGGCCCAGACGAAGATCGACGGGTGATTGCGGAGCCAGAGGATCTGGTCCTTCCAGGACGCGGCGACGAGGTCCATGAGCGCGGGCGTAACGATCCCGCCGTAGGGCTCGTCGGCCGGCCGGCCGAGGTAGTCGGTCCACTCCCACTGGCAGCTCCAGCCGACCATCATCAGGATGCCGTTCTCGTCGCAGAGGTTGTAGAGGTCCTGGCTCGTCCCCCAGAAGCCCTCCAGCCGGAGGGTGTTCAGATTCATGTGCCGGGCGTAGCGGACCTCGGCCTGGAGCTTCTTCGGCTTGACGTCGAGAAGGAGGTCGTCAGCCCAGCCGCCGCCGCGGATGAGGATCTTGCGGCCGTTGAGCGTGAATCCCCGGTAGCCCTCCGGGGTGCGGTAGTCGGCGACCTCACGGATGCCGAAGCGGACGATCCGGGCATCGGACGGCAGGACGCGCGGCACGCCCGGCATGCGCCGGAGTTCCTTGTCCTTCGCCTTTTCCCGGACCTCGTTTTTGGCCGGCGGCGGCTCGGGGGCCTCCGGGGCGGCTCCCTTTTCCCTTTTCTGGGTGAAGGAGAGAGAGAGCAGGTAGAGCTCAGGCTTGCCGAGGTCGTGCGTCCACCAGACCCGCGGGTCCTTGATGACGAGCTCGGGGGTCGTCTCGGGCGTGAGCTCGATCGGCTTCGTCTCATGAGGGCGGAGGGTCAGCTCGCGGGAAAAGCGAGCGCCTTCGATCCGGCCTTCGAGGGTCCCGGAAACGTCGACGTCGGCGTGGTTCACGAGCTCGGCCGTGACGGTCAGGCGGGCGTCTTTGAAGGCCGCGAGGTCCAGCTTGGTGATGACGAAGGGATTCTCGATCGAGACGTCGCCCGTCGCCCGGACCCTGACCTCGCGGAAGAGGCCCATGGCCTTATCCGGCGGCGCCGGGTTCCAGTCGACCCAGCCGATCGTGGGCTCGCCGGGCTTGGGCGGGAAGACCTCGACGGCCAGGACGTTCTTCTCCGACATCTTGACGTCCGCGGTCACGTCGATGGCGAAACGCCGGTAGGCGCCGTAGATCGACGACGCATCGCCGATCTTCTTGCCGTTGAGCCAGATGTTGGCCCGGTAGTTGATGCCGTCGAACTCGAGCCGGGCCCGGGTCAGGCCGGGGCCCATGGGCACGATGAACTCCCTGCGGTACCACCAGGAGGCGTCGAAGGGCGCCGTGGGGACCTTCTCCAGGTTCTTGCCGAAAAAGATGTCCCGGTAAACGTTGTTCTCGACGAGCGTTCCGAGCACCGTCGAGGGCACGATGGCCGGGTACCAGCCGTCGACCTTGAAGCCCGCGACCGAGATCTGCTCGCCCGTCCCCTTGGTCTTTTCGGAGGACTGGATCGTCCACAGGTCGCCGAGGCTGACGCTGCGCTCGAAGGGCATCCCCATCTTGGCCCTCGGCTCGGGCCGGTCCTGCATCGGGTTCATGTATTGGGCCGAGACGGCCGCCGGGAATCCGCCCAGAGCGGCCATAAGGGCGATCGCCGAAGCCAGCTTGGCGGCGGTCCTAAGGGAAAAAGAGCGATGGATGGTCATGGTGCCTCCGGTGACGAGAATACGTCCATTATATCGGAAACTCCCCGGCCCAGCCATACGGTTGCGGCCGAGGAGGCTCCTGCTCACTCCGGTGATCCCCTCGGGGCCTATATGCGCCCTCCTCCGGATATCTCCGCTGCGTCACCGCCCTTTCGCCTCGGGGTCAGATCCTCGGCCTTACCGAGAACGGGCGACGCGGAGAGTCAGGATGCCGAAGGCGGGCACTTCGAGCGGCGAGGAGAGCGGGGGGCCCTGGGTTTCGCTGAGGTCGCTAAGGAAAACGCGGCCGCCGTCAAAGGCCTGGCCCGAGAGAACGAGCTTTCCGGGCGCGGACGAAGCGTTGAAGAGGCGCAAGACCCAGGCCTTTCCGTCCAGGGAGGGTTTGAGCCGGGTCGCGACGAAGCCCTTCGATCGGACGGTCAGCGGGAACCGGGGCACAGGCGAGTCCGGTCCGGCCGCGACCGGGATAAGCGGGCTCGCGGCTTCCAGTCCGAGCCTTTTCGCCGCGGCTGTGTCCGAGCCGCGGTGCGGCGCTAGGACGTACCGCAAGGTCACGCGGCCTTCCTGGTCGGCCTTATAGTTGGTGTGCCAATAGTTGTTCATGGCATAAGAGAAGAGCCGGGTGGAGGGAGGGAGCTCCCGAAGCCAGGCCCTCCGTTCTCCCCGCAGCGGGACCTCGTCGGTCAGGGCGCCGATCTCGACGAGCGGCGCGTCGAGCGATGTCCAGGTCAGGCCGTGCTCCGCGTTGGAGACGTCGACGCTGTCGCGGGCGCAGAAGAAGTCGCGGCAGGCCCCCTCGATCTGGTCGATCCCGGGCCGGACAAAGCCCCAGCCGACGTCGACCCTGGCGGTCCCGCCCGCAACGGCAAGGGGGAAGGCGATATGGACGCCTTCCTTGTCCCTGACCTTTTCCTTGTCCACGGTCACGGCGATCTCGAGGCGCGACAGGCCGTCGACGACCCTGTATTCGCGGACAAGTCCCTTCGTGCCCGGCGCGTCCGACTCGACGATGAGCGACGCAACGAGGGGCCCCTCGTCTCCCCGCGTGACCTTGACGGCGGCAACCGTCCGGGCCGCCTTCGGGTCGAGCCCGGGGACATAGAGATAGTGGGCCAGCCCGGGAAGCTCACCGGAGTCGACCAGCTCCTGTCCGCTTTCGCCGGCCCAGCGAAGGCTGCTGACAGCCCCCGAGCGGGGATCGACGGATGCCGCGAGCCGTCCGTTTCCGAGTTCATACGCGTCCGCGCGGGCTCGACCGCCCGCCGGGACTCGGCCCGCCTCGATGGAATAACGCTTTGCGCCCAAGCCGGGCACCGCCTTAGCGATAAACGCCAGCCCGCCCGTGCGCAGCCGCTGAGAGGGCACGACCTCGCCCTCGGAGTCGCGGACGAGGCCGCCGGCGCGGCTCAGCGCGGCCGGTACGAGGACGATGTCCGTCCGCTCCCACGAACACGTGTTGACGACGTCGATCGTCTGCCCGGCCGCTCGCGGACCCTCCGCGCCGCCTGTCTCAGCCGCCGCTTCTTCGAGGAGCTCGCAGGAGAGCCGCTCCGCCCCGGACGCGAAGGCCTTCTTGTATTCCCATTGGGCCCGCGGCCCTTCGCCGTCGGGATCCGAGACGCTGTCGGACGCGCCCCACGTGTGCTCGCTGAAGAGGACCACCTGCCGCCAGGCCTCGTCGTCCTTGCCCTCCGGGAACCCGGACTTGCCCAGGATGGACCAGAGCGCCTCGGCTTGCACCAGCCTTCCGGGCGCTCTGCGGCTCGCGGCCGTTTCTCTCGCCGTCGACGCCGCTCCGTCCTCCCAATAGCCGGTGAAGTCGCCCCGAACCTCCGGGATCGACGCGCCATGCCGCCTTTCGAAATCGGCAAACATCTCGGACGCGGTGGCGATGACGATCCGCGGCGAGGCGTACTTCTCGTTCCAGCTCCGGACGCGGTCGGCCAGGTCGGGATCGGGCGGCCCGTTGTCTCCGCCGACCGTGTACCGCACCTGGACCATCGAGTAGGGGTAGCGCTTTTCGGCCAGCTCGTCCATGTATTCGACGATCCGGTAATCCGGGGCCTTGGCCAGCGAACCCATATTGAGGCCGTGGAACCAGGAGTAGCCGCGGCCGGCCATCCAGAAGAGGACCCTTTCCTTTCCCGACGGCGAGAGCCAGTAGAAGGGCCGGTCGCCCCAGGCCTTCAGCGCCCAGCCGACGCGGTCCCCGCCGTCGAAAAGGCTCGGCATGTAATTCGGCCCGCTCGAGACGTACTTGATCCCGGCCAGGGCCAGCGCCGGGACCAGGGACCAGGACTGGCTGGGGATGTCCGTGACCATGACCGAGTCCACGGGCGTCCCGGCGAGCTCGCCGAGCCCCCTGGCGAACGAGGTCAGCTGGAAGAGCTCCTCGGGATGACAAAGCCCGGTCAGGACCCCGGCCAGGGTCGCCTGGAGGCCGATCGAACCCCGTCGCAGCGCAGCGACGAAGTCCGATCTTTCGGCTTCGCCCGCCTGCCGGAGATAGGTCTCGACGGCCCAGGCCTGTTCGGTGTTCCATTTGAAGCGCGCGCCCTCCGGGTAACCGGCCGTCTTGGCCGCGAGGGCGATCGCTTTCCGGAAGTATCGCCAATGGTCCCTCTCGACGACGGGCTGAGGGTTGGAGTAGCCGATGTCGACATGCGAGTGGGGGAGGAGCCAGATCTCCCGAGGAACGACCGGCTTGACCAAGAGCCTGCCGCGCCGGATCGAGCCGTCGTCGAGGGCCACCTCGATCGTGACCTGCCGCTCGCGGTCGACCGCCGGCAGGAGGAATTCGAGCGCGTTGTAGCCGAGCTTGAGCTCGAGCGGGGCCTTCTCTTCGCCGCAGGAGACGACGGCCCCAGCGGGAGGACCGAGGTGGCTCGTTTCGACCCGGACGATCTGGCAGAGACGTCCGTCCTTGCGGACCAAGGCCTGCTCGCCCCGGGCCCAGATGTCGCGCCGCAGATCGTCGCCGAAGATCATGACCCAATCGTTCGAACCCGCAGGTTCCCCGGTTATCCGAAGGTTGAGGGGCCGGCCCGGACGGAGAAGGGCCTCCGGCACCTCCAGCCACATGAAGCCGAAGAGCTCATCGAACTGGTCGACCATGACCGTCTTGAACGAGAGTGAAAGGCCCCCGGCGCCGGTCTCACGCCACTCCCGTCGCGAGGAGTCGGGCGAGGTCCGGAAGCTCAGCGTTTTCCTGTCATCGACGACGAGGTCGAAGCGATGCCCGCCCTTGCCCGTCGCGTGGCCGGCCAGCCAGACGAACGTCGCCGGCCCGCCCTTCCAGGCGGCGGGGACGGCCTCGGTCTCCCACTCGACGGCCATGGCCCCGTCGGAGGCCCGGCTGATAAGAGCCGAGGAGATATCGGGATAGGGCGAATGATAGGACATCTCGGCGCCCGAGAGGGTCCGCCCGTAGCCCCGGAGCCACTCGGCTCCGGCGGGCGCCGTGGCGGCCGCCACGAGGGCCAGGGGGACGCCGGGGCGCCGCATGGTCACGGACGGCCGCCCTTGCGCGCTCCGGCCGGCTTGATCTTGAAGACCCAGGCGTCGCGGCAGGGCGGATCGGCGACCGCTCCGGCCGGGACGGTCAGGATCGTGCTTGCCTCGCTCCGTCCCCATCGTACCGGTTCTTTGACGCCGAGCATGCGGACGACGCTGCCTTTTTCCGGGACGATGCGGCCGAGCGCGATCCTGGCCGGAGGAACCGTCTCACCGTCGGCGGCGAGGTAGATGGCGTAGACGGTGCCGTCCGCGAGCGAGGTGTAGCAAACGCGCCCTTCTTTGTAAGGGGCGACGGGCCTCGTCCTGTAGATGGCCTCGGCGTTGACCTTCATCCACTCGCCGATCGCGTGGAGCCGCTCCAGGGATTCGGGCGGCAGCTCGCCCTCGGGGCTGGGGCCGATGTTGAGCAGGAAATTCCCGCCCTTGGAGACGATGTCGACGAGAAGGTGGATGAGCCGCCGCGGGCTCTTGTACACGTCATTCGGCTTGTACGACCACTGGTCGCCCATGGTCATGCAGGTTTCCCAGGGATAGGGGAGAGGCGCGTCCGGGACCTCCTGCTCGGGCGTCCGGTAATTCTCGTAGCGTCCGCTGACGGTCCTGTCGACGATGAGGATCCCCGGCTGAAGGCGGCGGGCCATGGCCGCGATCCGGGGCATGTCGATATCCATGTTCTTCGTGTTCGTGACGAAACAGCCGGGCGCGACTTCGAGCTTGGGGAGGGGACGGACCCAGCCGCCGTCGAACCAGAGGACATCGAGCGGGCCGTAGCCGGAGGCGAGCTCCTCGATCTGCCGATAGGTGAAATCCCGGAAGCGCTGCCAGCGCTCGGGATATTTGACGATGGAGTAGTTGACGTTCCGGTCGGGCGTCGCCCACTCCGGCGCCCAGAAATCCCGATGATGCCAGTCGGGCTTCGAGAAGTACGCCCCGAGGCCCATCCCCTGGGCGCGGAAGGCCTCGAAGATGGCCTTGGCGATGTCGGCTTTGGGGTTGGCGTGGAAGGGAACCCCGGGCGACGTGATGCGATAGTCCGTTTGCCGGGTGTCGTACATCGAGAACCCGTCGTGGTGCTTGGTCGTGAAGACGACATAGCGCATGCCGGCGGCCTTGGCCGCCGCCGCCCAGGCCGACGGATCGAATTTCACCGGATCGAAGGTGAGGGGCAGGGCCTCGTAGGCCTTCTTGTAGGCGCAGTAGTCGTCCATCGTGCGCCGGCACCAGGGCTCGTCTTCGGAACAGAGGGTCCAGGACTCGACGACGCCCCACTGGCTGTAGGGCCCCCAGTGCATCATGAGGCCGAACTTCCAGTCCTGCCAGCGGGCGAGACGGGCCAGGACGAGGGGGTCGGTCTCGCGCTCGGCTTCGGGGGCCTGGGCGGCCGCGGAGACGACAAGCGCGGTCAGCGCCATTCCGGCGACCAACATCCACGAGGCTCCGGCGATCTTCATGGCCATCCTCCTGCGGTGATCTCGAGGAGGAGATTACCACAAATCCCGGGCCCGCGGCAGCACGACGGCGCGACATCAGGCCGACAATGGATCGACATTTCGAGGGCCCTTCAGCCTGGGGGTTGACAGGGCTAACGCGACATATTAAGATATTACTTAGTTATATCGTGATACTATTAAATAGGAGGTCATCATGTTCCACAGACAGGATTTCAGGAATTGGGGTCCGGAACGGATGTTTCACAAGGGCGACTTCAAGTACCTCATCCTGCATCTGCTCAAGGACAAGCCCAAGCATGGCTACGAGATCATCCGCGAGCTCGAAGGGAAGTCCCACGGCTTCTATTCCCCCAGCCCCGGGACCGTTTATCCGACGCTCCAGTATCTCGAAGATATGGGATACGTCACGTCCCAGGAACAGGACGGCAAGCGCGTCTATACCATCACCGCCGAAGGCCTCAAGTTCCTCGAGGAGCAGGCCCGTACGGTCGACGACATCAAGGACCACATGCGCAGCCATTGGCACGAATGGGGATCCGAGTTCGGGGCGCAGTTCCGCGAGGTCATGCTGGAATACGGCGAGATCGGGAGGGTCCTCGGGCAGAGGGTCAGGCGGATCTCCAGCGACCAGCTGCCGCGGATCGGCGCGGTCTTGAAGAACGCCCTGGCCGAGATCGAGAAGATCGTTTCCGAGGAACCGTCGACCCGGGTTTAGACCTATTTTACCGGTTTGGGGACGGCCTTGGACGCCTTCGTCTGATGGTCGAGGATGATATTGGCCATCAGGTTGACCCCGATGGGGATGGCCGCTTCGTCCGCCACAAAGGTGGGTGAATGCACCGCGGTCGACTCGCGGTCGGCGGGGACGACGCCCAGGTTGAGCATCACCGCCGGCGCGATCGTCCCGAAGTAGCTGAAGTCCTCTCCGCCCATCTCGGGCTTCTGCTCGACGAGCGCCGTCTTCGAGCCGAGGACCCGCTCGGCCGTGGCCAGGCACCCGCTGACGAGAGCGGGGTCGTTGTAGACGGACATCGTGCCGAACTCGTAGGCCAGGTTGAACTCGGCGCCGGAGGCCTGGCAGATCCCCGTCACCAGGCGGGTGATCTTGTCCTTGAGGATCCGGCGCTGGTCCTCTCCGTAGTTGCGGACCGTGGCTTCGAGCCGGGCCGAGCGGGGGATGATGTTGGGGGCCGTGCCGGCGTGGAAGGAGCCGACCGTGATGACCGTGTTGTTCTGGACGTTCGTCTCCCGGGAGACGACGGTCTGGAGGGCGGTGACGACCTGGGCCCCGACGACGATCGGATCGACGCAGGACCAAGGGCTGGCGCCGTGGCAGCCCGCGGATTTGATCTCGAGCGAGAATCCGTCGACATTGGCCGACATGAATCCCGAGGCATAGCCGATCCGGCCGGCCTTGAGCGTGTCGTCGACATGGTAGGCGAAGAAAGCCGACGGGACGATGTCCTTGAACGCGCCGTCCTTGATCATGAGATCGGCCCCGCCGCAGCATTCCTCGGCCGGCTGGGCCACAAAGACGATCGTGCCCGGAACGTCGGCCTTCACGGAAGCCAGGACCGCGGCAACCCCGAGAAGAAGCGTCGTGTGGATGTCGTGACCGCAGGCGTGCATGACGCCGGTCTCGCGGCCCTCGACGACCGCCTTGTCCTTCGAGGCGAAGGGGAGGTCCGTCTCCTCGGTGATCGGCAGGGCGTCCATGTCGCCGCGCATGGCCGTGACAGGACCGGGCTTCCCGCCTCTGAGGATGCCGATGACCCCCGTTTTGGCGTAGCCGGTCCGGACCTCGAGGCCGAGCTTGCGGAGGTATTCGGCCACGATGCCGGACGTGCGTGTCTCCTGGAGGCCGAGCTCGGGGTGGCAGTGGAGGTCCTGGCGCATGGCGATGAGCTCGGGGGCGAGTCTATCGGTCAGGGCTTTGACTTTCTTTTCGAGCGGCGTCGAGGGACGCGGAACGGCCGGGAGTGTCGACGCTAAGACAAAGACGGCGATGGCGCCGGCCTGGACCGCGATGGAACGTTTGGTCATGGGCTCCTCCTCTGGGATCACGGAAGCCTATGTTAGCCGAAACCGGGCCGGCCATGCAATGAACCAGAAGGGGTCAAACCTTAATTCTTATACTTTTTCCTCGAGCCAACCGACATCTCCCTTGATTCGGACATAATTGCCATCAAAGGAAAAGTATAAGAATTAGGTTTGACCCCTTCTGGTTGACCCCTTCTTTTGAAAAAAGTATGATGAGGCAAACGTGGAGGGAGGGCCCTATGAACGTCAAGAAGTTCATCGAAACCCAGCTCGAAGAGATCAAGAAGACGGTCGGTTCCGGCAAGGCCATCTCGGCCCTGTCCGGCGGCGTCGACAGCTCCGCCTGCACGGTCCTGGCCCACCGGGCCCTCGGTCCCCAGCTCAAGTCGGTCTTCATCGACCACGGCCTGATGCGGGCCGGAGAACCTCAGGAGATCGCCAGGATCTTCGCCGGCCTCGGCATCGCCGTGGACATCGCCGACAAGAAGAAGGAATACTTCGCCGCTCTCAAGGGCAAGGCCGACCCGGAGGAAAAGCGCAAGGCCTTCCGCTACGCCTTTTACAGCTCCTTCGGCAAGGAGGTTCTCAAGAGCAAGGCCCGCTTCCTCATCCAGGGCACGATCGCGGCCGACATCATCGAGACCCAGAAGGGCGTCAAGACCCAGCACAACATCCTCGAGCAGATCGGCATCGACCCGGAGAAGGGCTTCGGCTTCAAGGTCATCGAGCCGCTCAAGGAGCTGTTCAAGCACGAGGTCCGCCTCGTGGCCAAAGAGCTCGGTCTGCCGGAGACCGTCTGGAACCGCATGCCCTTTCCAGGCCCGGCCCTGGCCACCCGAATCATCGGCGAAGTGACGCCCGAGAGGGTCGACCTCGTCCGCGCCGCCACGGTCATCGTCGAGGAAGAGGTTGCCGCCCATAAGCCCTTCCAGGCTTTCGCCGTCCTTCTCGAGGACAAAGGCACCGGCATCGTCGGCGGAAAGCGTTCGTTCGGCCACATCATCATCGTCCGCTCGGTCGAGAGCCGGGACGCGATGACGGCCGAGCCGTCGCCCTTGCCTTGGGCGACGCTGATGAAGATCTCCAAGCGGATCACCGCGGATCTTCCCCAGGTCACCCGCGTCGCCTACGAGATCACGGGAAAGCCGCCCGCCACCATCGAATACATCTGAGACGAGCGCTATCGGAGGGAGTCATGCCCTTTACGGGAAAGAAAAAGACCGGCGCGCCAACTCTCGGCGTCTTCGTCCCTTGCGACCCGCGCATCGATGAGCAGTCCCGGACCCGGGCCTTCAACATCGGCCGGATGACCGCCGCACTGCTGGCCGGGCGCCTCCGCCTTCCCGACGGCGCCGCGCCCAACCTCTTTACCTGCTCGCGGCTCGTCGACAGCGAAGCCACCGCCGACCTGGGGGCCCGGGAGATGAAAGAGGCCGGCGTCGAGGCGATCGTCATCGTCCCGGACACTTGGTTCTTCCCCGGAAAGACGGCCATGGCCCTGACCGCTCATTTCCCGCCGACGATCCCGCTGGCCTGCGTCGGGGGCAACAACGCGCCCAAGCCGGGCGTCGTCGGAATCGACGCCCTCGTCGGGGCCTATGCCCAGACCGGCCGCCTCTGTCCCATGGTCATCGGCAACACGCCCGAGACAGGGCTCGATCCGGAGTACGACGCCAAGACCCAGGAGGAGATCGTCGACCTGGCCTACGCCATGCTCGCCCGCATCGCCCTCCAGGGCAGGCGATACGTCGCCGTCGACACCGACTCCATGCAGATGGAAACGGCCCTCAACCACGTCCACGCCGCCCGGCGCTTTTTCGGCCTGGAGAGCACGCGCGAATCGATGAAGCTCTTCGCCGACATGCTCCGGAAAAAGGGCGGCTACGACCCCGAGGAGCTCAAGGCCCTCCACGATTGGGTCGTCAACGTCAAGTTCAAGGACCGCATCTTCACGAACTCCGAGGACATCACCCGGCTCCGCCGCGACATCTACACCGCCAAGAACGTCAAAGCCCGCGCCCTCTCCGCGGCCGACAGGCGGAAGCTCGACGAAGGTCTGGCCCTCTACCTCATCATCCGCAACTACATGCGCGACGTCAACGCCATCGCCGGCGGCTGGACGAACCAGCTGGCCTGGGGCTCGGACCGGCGCGGCCTGCCGATGACCACGGCCGACATCGCCGAGTCGCTCTTCAACTCGACCGAGGACCACACGGGCAAGAAGCCGGTCGTCCCCTTTGCCACGGAAAACGACATCCAGGCCCTTCTGACCATGATCGCCTACTGTTACCTCTCCGGCGGCAAGCCGACTCTTTTCATGGACTTCCGCAAGGTCTACGAGCCCTGGGAGGTCGAAGCCAACGCCAAGGCGCTCGGCCTGGACATCCGGAAATACAAGAACGAACCCTGGATCGAGCGCGGCTTCATCGACGGCAACAACTCCGGCGCCGCGTCGCTCGACTATGCCGAGAAATGGTTCCTGTTCAAGGCCGTCGAGTTCTATTTCCCCGGGCTGGGCTTCTCCGTCGGCTACCTCTCGCCCAAGGGCATTAGCGGAGTCGCCGGCCGCCTCGGCTTCTCCGACCTCTCGGGCCTTTTCACCATGGTCCAGGACGAGGCCCAAAGCATCGAGCTCCCCGCGGCTCTCGCCGAAAGGGTTTGTCACGCCTCGGACTACACCTGGCCGCATACGCTCCTGACCTTCGATCACGTCCCCGCGAGCCAGGCCAAGATGGGCGTCCCGGCCAATCACCTCCACATGGTCACCGGGATGCCGCGCCGCCGCTGGCAGCATTTCTCGGACTACGCCGGGATCCTCAACTACCGTTGGGAGAACGCGCCCGAGTACGTCGAAGGCCTCGACCGGCCCCTGCCGATGCTCTACCGCATCAACGGGGGCGAAACGGCCGCCAAGATGCTGCTGGCCGGGCGGCGATAGCCCCGACGCCGAGCCACCCCCCGGACATTTTCATTTTTCTTTGGAGACCCGTTCATCGGGTTGACACTCAGGGCCGATTCTGCTATTTTTGTGGCCCCTTGCGGGGCCATCGTCTAGAGGCCCAGGACAGGTGGTTCTCAGCCATCAGACCGGGGTTCGAATCCCCGTGGCCCTGCCATTCGCGATAAACGCAGGACCTGGTCCGCGACTTTCTCCGCGATTTCCCGACAGCGGGCCAAGCCGTCGGTCTCGATGTACCTCCGGGCCGCCGCCGGCGACGAAAAATCGCATCCCGTAATGGCCTGACATTGGGTGTCGCCGAACTCTTCGATGAACCACTGGGCCAGGCGGTTTCCGAGGTTCATGGCCCCATTAAACTTGTTGATATGATCGGCGAAGGCGTCCCCTCCGGTTTTCATGAGCACGATCATCCGCATCACGCGCGGAAGACTGTCCTCGATCTCGCCCATTCTCAGACCGAGGGCCATCACGCCGGCAGCGTAAGCGCTGCAGGTCATTCCCGCAAATAGCGTTCCGCCCACGAAACCCGAGGTCGCATCCAGAAGTTCCCGGCTCGCAGGAACGACGGAGCTCAAGCCGCGGAGCATCTGCTGGGAGCAATGGAATCCTTCACCGGCCATGTGGGCGTAGAGGAGGGAGTAGGCCTCCAGCCTCTCTCCCTCGATGGCGCTCGTGTCCGCGCGAGCGGCTGCCGATGCGGCGATCTCAGGAGCACAGCAGACGGCCCTGATGCATCGTGTCAGTCGGTAGTTGTCACCGCGAATCTCCCGGCACAGCGGCGTATGGTTGAGCTCCAAGAACCGCCGGAGATGATCGTGCCCCATATAGAAGACGAGAGGCAAGCCGTTTCGGACTTCCTTGAGGCCGTGGCGCAAGCCGAAAAGCATGAGCGGTGAGGTGATGCCGCCGCATTCGAACCCGGTGTCCCCGATGCCGCCCGGAAGGCCGGCGGCCGCTTTGACCGGCCATTCTTCCTCGGAGCCGCATATGTCCAGAATTGTCTTCATGACCGCCGGGGCGCAATGGCCCATCTTCAGCAGGTTTTGCAGGCCCCGCGCGCGAAAAGCGAATTTCCTTCGGGCGCTCAGCCTGTCCGGTCCCGTGAGCGCCTCGGTGTTGAGTCCGGAAGATCGATCTTCTTCCATCACCGCTCCTTTGGCCGCTTAGAGATACCGGCCGACCCTTCGATAATATTCTTCGTATTCCTGGCCGCGCATCTTCCGCAGGCACTCCTCTTCAGCCAGGATGATCCGGTGATGAACCCCCGCGACGCCGATCCCGACGGTCAAAACCAACGGGTTCAAGGTATAAAGGGCCGCGGCGAGCAGAGTCGCGTCTAAGCCAACATACATCGGATTGCGGCTGAACCGGAAGACCCCGTTGGTCCTCAGGCTTGTCTCTTCTTTTGGGCATCCGACCCGGAACGATCTGCCGAGCCCGATCCGTCCGGCCAGCAGAAGTCCCCAGCCGAAAATCCACAGGCTCAAGGCCGCCCATTTGAAGAGCGGTGGCACCCTGGCCAGAGCAAGGTTCACCCCGAAGGCCTGCAAAACCATCCCCGTCCAGGGGATGACCATGGCCAATTTGCTCAGGAGAAAGAGATTCCTGTCAATCGGAGGGCGGCCGTCCATATCGATGCCTCGACGCTGCAGAGAGATCCCGCCTCCCGCCAGGACGGCCATGAATAACACGGGAAAGGCCGCGATCAAGAACGGCTCGAACATGTCCTTGGCCCTCCTCGATCCCTCCCTGGGGTATGTGGACGCGCCGGTCGGTTTATTTTGACCCTCTCCGGAGGATTTTAGGTTGCCGCCTTCCAGGATGTCAAGGCCAGCCGGAGCCGGCCGTGGCCTTGCGGCTTTTCCGCAGTTTGACTTTCCGCCCCGACTCAACCTATGCTTTTAAACGGATAGGGTGAATCATGATCTGCAGGCGCTGCAAGTCGGAGAACCCCGAGACTTCAAGATACTGCTCGGTCTGCGGGGCGCTTCTGACGGCATCCCTGATGAAGCCGAAGCGCTCCAGGCCTTGGTACTTGTTCGCCGGCGCGGGTCTCCTCGCCGTGCTGGCCGCCGCCTATCTTCTCCTGCCCGGCCTCAGGACGTCGTCGAGGAGCGCCGCTCCCGGGGCCCCGGCGGCGCAGGAGCCGGTCACTGTCGCCCCCGCCGCGTCCGCGGCCTCCGGATCCGCCATGGCCCCACCGGCACTCGCGCTCTTGGCCGGGCGATTCGCCCTCCAGGGCGCCTCCCGGGCGGCGTCGTCCTCGATCGAGGCCTTCTTCTTTGACGGTGTTTGGACGGCCCTCCCGCTTTGGGCCTTCCTCGGAACGACCGGGCCGCTTCTCGAGAGCCCCGGTCCGCCAGGGACCGCCCCCTCCTGGGTCGATTGGGCCTCTCCGGCCCCCGTCGTCCTCTGCCGCTTCGATCTCGGCGATCCCCTGAGGACTCCCGAACTTGCGCCCTTTGACGAGACCAAGGTCCTCGAATGGCGCACGCTGAGCGGAGAACGGACTTCTTTCGCCATCGAGACGGGGCCGCTCCGTTCGGCCGGTTCGTTCAAGACGTTCGGCCTTTTCCGCGACATCCAGGCGCCGGGCGTCCTGCTCCAAGAGGGCCGGATCGTCGGCTGGACCTTCGGCCAGGAGGTCGCCAACGGGTACTTGTGGGCCCCTCCCGACGGCTCAGGCCCGAAGCCCCTTCTTGCGAGGGCCGATCTGGCCGCCGCATTGGGCGAGGGCTCACGAGAGGCGGCGTTCGCCCTGGCCCTGACCTTGGAGGACGACGTCGCCGGCGGTCGCCGGCTCGAGGCCTTCGCCGCAGGCTTCCGCAACCGGGCCCTGCTCTCGCCCGATGACCTGCCGCTCCGCCTCAAGCCGCCCGCGGTCGCCGCCCGCATGGCGGCGCTGGCCTCGTCCCTGGTCCAGCAGGGCCTATCCGACGAGGTCGCGCGGGCGCTGCCCCTCGACGTCCTCTCCGCGGCCGCGGACATTCCCCTTATCGAGGCCGCGGCCTCCGCTTACGCGGCGGCCCGCGGCTTCGACGCCGCCCACCGCCTCCTCGCCGACCTCCGGCGCGACCCTGTCATCCGGATGGCCCCGTTACTCGCCGATCTCGACCGCGTCGAGGTCGATCTGGCCAAATCGTCCCTCCATACGATCCTCAACGACCGCGGCTACGGCGGTCTCGAAGTCTACGATGAAGCCAGCCGCATCGCCCCCGATGACCTCCAGCTCCGCCTTCTCGGCGTCGAGGCCGCGGTGCTGGAACGGAATTGGGCCAGGGCGGACGATCTCCTCGGGGACGAGGCCTATCCGGCCGAATATGCGGACAAGGCCCGGACCCTCCAGCGGCTCGTCGACGAGGGCCGCCGCGACGAGGATTCGGTCACGATCCGCTTCGATCCCGGCGACAAGCTCATTCCCGTCTACGCGTTCATCAACAAGAAGTTCCGCCAAAAGTTCTTCATCGACACCGGCGCGACGACGACCATCATCCCGCCGGCGGCCGCGGCGGCTCTGGAGATCCGGATCGACAATTCGACGCCCGTCGTGGGCTTCCAGGGCGTCGCCGGCGCCGACATGGCCTACCAGGTGCCCCTCGAATCGATCGAGATCGAAGGCCTCGCGGTCTACGACATCCGGGCCCTCGTCTACGACCTCGGCGACCGCGAGAACGCCGGCCTTCTCGGCAACGACTTCCTCCAGCATTTCCAGGTCGACCTCGACAGCATCAAGGGCATCCTCAAGCTCCGCAAGAAGTAACTGCCGGGCCAAAAACCGCTATAATAGCGCGCATGTACCTCCAGAACGAGCTGCTGATGTCCGCCCCGCTGGCCCTCTATGTCTGTTTCCGCATCCGGGCCCTCTTCGGGTCGAAGCTCCTCAAGAACCTCTGGACCGCCCTGTTCGTGCTTATCGCCGCGGCCTATCCGGTCGCGGAGACGCTGTCTCACGGGAGCGGGGGCCGCTGGACCAACGCCGTCACGCTGGCCGGCTACTACGCGCTGCCGCTGCTTCTCTACATGATCATGATCATCATCCCGGTCGACGCGGTGATCGGCGTCCTGCGGCTCGCCCGCGTCGCTTCGCGCGAGACCGTGCGCTCCCCGCGGTTCCGGGCCTGGCGGCTGGCCGTTTCGCTCGGCGTCCCGATCCTCGTCGTCGCCTACGGCGCGATCAATCACCGGATCCTCCGGGTCCACGAATACCGCATCGACATACCGCGCCGCTCGGCGGCCGTCCGGGACCTGACCGTCGTCTTCATGGCCGACCTCCACTTCCGAGACCTGACGTCGGACCGGTTCCTGGCGGAGCTCGCGGCCAAGGTCAACGCCCAAAAGCCCGACCTGATCCTCGTCGGCGGCGACATGCTCGAAGGCGACAGCCCGGACGAAGACACCGGCCGCTACGAGAGGACTTTCCGGCGCATGAGATCGAAATACGGGATCTACGGCGTCCCCGGCAATCACGAGCGCTTCAGCAGCGCCGGGATCGGCGGATTCCTCGAACGGGCCGGCATCACATTCCTTCAGGACGAGGCCGTGCCCATCGACGACGCCCTGACTCTGATCGGCCGGAGGGACTCCCGGTCGAGGGACCGGAAGACCGTCGGCGATCTGCTGACGGGGGTACGGCGCGACCTGCCGATCGTCCTGCTCACCCACCGCCCGACGGGCTTCGACGAGGCCCGGGCCGCCGGGATCGACATCCAGCTTTCCGGCCATACCCACCATGGCCAGCTTTTCCCGGTCAATCTCGTCACCGCGCGGGAATACGATCTGAGCTGGGGCCACCTCGAAAAGGACGGGGCCCACCTTTTCGTCACCAGCGGCGTCCAGGGCTGGGGGCCTCCCGTGCGGACCGTGGGGGCGTCCGAGATCATGGTCATCCGCATCTCTCTCCGCGACGGCGCCTAAGCCGCGGCCGCGTTTGACACGGAGACGGGAATGCCCCTAGAATATCGCCGATGGCGAATGCGGAGCACATCGATCTCGTCCGGGAGCCGGTCGAGCACTGGAACGACTGGCGCCGGAAGAACACCCGGGTCCTGCCCGATCTCGCGGGGGCCGATCTCTCCGGGCTCGACCTCGCCGGAGCCAATCTCGCCAAGGCCGATCTCTCCGCGGCCCGGCTCGGCGGGGCCAACCTCAGCGGGTCCAACCTCGCCCGGGCCAAGCTCTTCCGGGCCGACCTGAGCCAGGCCGACCTCAGCCGGGCGAGCCTCTTCAGGGCCAACCTCAGCCAGGCCGACCTGTCCGGCGCCAAATTGGATGGCGCCGACGTCATGGAGGCCTTTCTCGTCCGGACGAACCTCAGCGGCGCCTCGCTCCTTGGAGCCTGCCTCAAGGGCGCGAACCTCGGTCAGGCGTCCCTCTTCCGGGCCAAGCTCGTCACGGCCGTCCTTCGCGAGGCCTCGTTCTTCAAGTCCGACCTGACCGAGGCCGATCTCAGCGAAGCCGATCTCGAAGGGGCCAACCTGCAGGAGGCCGTTCTCGAACAGACCAACCTCCGCGCCGCCAAGGCCGCCCACGCCAATCTCTGTTTCGCGACCCTGCTCCGGACGAACCTGGAGGGCGCGGTCCTCGATCACTGCGCCGTGTACGGCACGTCGCTCTGGGAGTCCAACCTGACCGGCTCGAGCCAGCTCGACCTCGACATCATGCCCGCCCAGGAGCCGGTCATTTCGGTCGACGGCCTCCAGACAGCCCTGCTCGTCGGCCTGCTCCTTCACCACGCCCGGGCGCGTCGCGACGTCTTCTCCATCATCCTCAACACGGTCCTTGTCATCGGCCGCTTCCCCGAGCGGGCGCCAACCTGTCCTCGCGGCCGTCAAGGACGGGCTCCGGCGCGGCGATTTCTCGCCTGTCGTCCTCGACTTCGACCTGCCCGGATCAGGCGACAAGGCCGAGATCGTCAAGGCCCTCGGCGGGATGTCCCGCTTCGTCGTCGCCGACCTGACCGATGACCGTCGCATCGCGGAGACGCTCGACGCCGTTGTGCACTTCATGCCTTCGACCCCCATCCAGCCCATCGGCGAGTCCGGGCAGGGAGGATCCGTCCTCGACAGCCATTATCTCAAATACCGCTGGGTCCTGCCCTTCTGGGGCTTCCGGGACCCGGAGGACCTGGCGGCGCGTTTCGGGCCGGAGGTCGTCGGCCAAGCCGAGCAGAAAGCGGCCGAGATCCGGCAGAAGATGAGCTTCGGCGTCTGAGGCTTCCCCTCCGCTTCCCTCTCATGATAGACTCCGCGTGGAGGAGAGATCATGAACGCCCTCGTGCCCGTCATCGCCGACAGATTCCGCAAGCATTTTCCGGGGAAGCCCTATCTCGTCGTCTCTCCCGGCCGGGTCAACCTCATCGGCGAGCACACCGATTACAACGAAGGGTTCGTCCTCCCCGGCGCCACGGACAAAGTCGTGGTCTTCGCCGTCGCCCGCCGGGCCGACGGGCTGTGCCACTTCGTCTCCCGCGACTTCGACCAGGAGTACCGCTGCGAGCTCGGCCAGTTCCACCGCTCTCCCCTCCGCTGGCCCGATTATCTCCAGGGGGTCCTCGATCAGTTCCTCAAGGCTGGGCAGCGCCTCGGCGGGATCAGCTGCGTCTTCGG
Source organism: Candidatus Aminicenantota bacterium (assembly GCA_963725825.1). GTDB lineage: Bacteria > Acidobacteriota > Aminicenantia > Aminicenantales > Saccharicenantaceae > RBG-16-66-30. The sequence continues at coordinate 19,887 of CAVSAI010000021.1, read as the reverse complement.
CGGCGACATCCCGATCGGGGCGGGCATGTCCTCGTCGGCGGCGATCGAAGGCGGCCTGGCCTATGCCCTCAACGCCCTGTTCGGCCTCAAGCTCGACAGCCTGGACCTGGTCAAGCTGGCCCAGAAGGCCGAGAACGAGTTCGTCGGCGTGCGCTGCGGCATCATGGACCAGTTCATCAACATCTTCGGCCGGGCCAAGAGCGTCCTCAAGATCGATTGCCGCTCGCTCGAGTTCGAGCAAATCCCCTTTGAGCGCGATGACCTTCGTGTCGTCATTTCCGACACCCTCGTCAGGCGCGAGCTGGCCTCTTCGGAATACAATGTCCGCCGCGGCCAATGCGAGGCCGGCGTTCAGGCCCTCCGGACCCACGATCCGTCGATCCGCTCGCTGAGGGACGTGAGCCTGGACCTCCTCCGGGACCACCGCTCCGAGCTCGACCCCGTCGTCTACCGCCGCTGCGAGTACGTCGTCCGCGAGAACATTCGCGTCGGCGAGGCCTCGGCCGCCCTGGCCCGGAACGATTTCGCGGTTTTCGGCGGCCTGATGAACCTGTCCCATGCCGGACTTCGCGACGATTATGAGGTCTCCTCGGCCGAGCTGAACATGCTCGTCGACGCGGCCCGCCGCGTCCCGGGGGTCCTCGGCTCCCGGATGATGGGCGCAGGCTTCGGCGGCTGCACCATCAGCCTAGTCGAGGCCGGCGCGGTCCCTGAGTTCGAGAGCCGGGTCTGCCGGGATTACGAGGCCGAGACTGGCCGCACCCCCAAGATCCATGTCGTCCGGATCGAGGCCGGGACCCATGCCGAAGACCTGGGCTGACCCTTATTTGACAGGCCGCCAGGGTCTCGACTATAATCCCAAACCCGCCAGAAAATGGCTAAGATCCTGATCATCGACGACGACTCGCTGGCAAGGGACGCCCTTGCCCGGGTCGTCAAGAAGATGGGCCACGAGCCCGTCGAAGCCGGCTCCCTCGGCTCCGCCCGCGGGAAGCTGCCCGAACAGGCCTTCGACCTCGTTCTCTGCGACGTCAGGATGCCTGACGGCTCCGGTCTGGACATCCTGCCCGAGATCCGCGCCTCCTCCTCCGCTCCCGAAGTCATCATCGTCACCGGTTTCGGCGACCCCGACGGCGCGGAGCTGGCCATCAAAAAGGGGGCCTGGGATTATATCGAGAAGCCCCTCTCGGTCAAGGCCGTCATGCTCTGCGTCGAGAGGGCCCTCCAGTACAGGGACAAGAAGCGGACCGCCGTTCAGCCGGTCGCCCTCAAAGTCGAGGGCATCGTCGGCGCGAGCCCCAAGCTCAGGGCTTGTCTCGATACGCTGGCGCAGGCCGGCTCGAGCGAGGCCAATGTTCTGGTCACCGGCGAAACGGGGACCGGCAAGGAGCTTTTCGCCTGGGCCATTCACCGGAACAGCGCCCGGTCCGACCGGAATTTCGTGGTCGTCGACTGCGCCGCCCTGCCCGAGACGCTCGTCGAGAGCACGCTCTTCGGCCATGTTCGCGGCGCCTTCACAGGCGCGGACAAGCCCCGCGACGGGCTCGTTCGCCAGGCCGACGGGGGGACCCTTTTCCTGGACGAGATCGGCGAGCTCTCCATCTCCATCCAGAAGGCCTTCCTCCGCGTTCTCCAAGAAAAGAGGTTCCGCCCGGTCGGCGGCGGCCAGGAGGTCACCAGCGATTTCCGGCTCGTCGCGGCCACGAACAGGCAACTCGAGGACCTCACCCGCTCCGGAGGCTTCCGCGAGGACCTGCTCTTCCGGCTCAGGACCCTCGTCCTCGAGCTGCCTCCTTTGCGGGAGATGAAAGAGGACATCAAGGAGCTCATGCTCCATTACCTCGTCCGCTTCTGCGAGCAGTACGATCTGCCCATGAAGGCCTATTCCCCCGACTTCCTCGAAGTCCTGCTAGCCTACGATTGGCCCGGGAACATCCGCGAGCTCATCCAGGCCCTGGAAAAGGCCATCGTCAGCGCCAAAGAGGAGCCCGTCCTCTTCCCGAAGCATCTGCCGGACCACATCCGCATCCATCTGGCCCGGGCCGCGGTCCTCCAGAAGAGGGCCCCGACGCCGGCGCCCGGGACGGGACAGGCCGTCACGGACCTGGCCTTGAACCTCAAAGACTACCGGGAGGCCGAGCTGACCAGGATCGAAAAGGAGTACCTGTCTTCCCTCATGCGCCGGACGAACGGCGAAGTCGGCGAGGCCTGCCGGATCTCGGGACTTTCCCGGTCGCGCCTCTATACCCTCCTGAAAAAATACGGGCTCAAGACTTCGGGATAGGCCCGGGACGGCCGCCCCGATCCCTTCCATCCTCAGGGAACTCCGGGAATTGGCACGAATCTTGGTTCCCTAAGCCGGGAGAATGGATTCAGAGCTGCAGGAGTGAGCCCTTGAACTTGTTCGTCCTGATCGCCGAAGAGGGCGGCACGGGCGGCCAATTCCTCGAAGAGGCGTCCAGGCTTGTCCCGAAGGACAAATTGGAGGTCCTCCGCGGCCTCCCAGCCCTGGCCGAGAGGCTCCGGACGCCCCATGATCCCTTTTGCGCCGTGCTCGTCCTCGGGCCCTCCCACGAAGACCTGAGGCGGATCATCTCCTTCAGAGACTTCCTCAAGGACTCCCGGGTCCTGCTCGCTCTCGGAGACGATAGCGACGAGACCATCGCCTTGGCCCATCGTATCCTGCCGACCTATATCAGCGAGCTCGAAGACGGGACCGCCGGGGTCGTCTCCGTGCTGAAGCAGCTGATCGCGGACGCCCAAGTCCACGAGGGAAAGCGTTGAGCCGTGCGACAGGGCTCAGAGAGACCGCTTCCGGCGTGAGGGGATCGGTCGACGGGGCCCTGCGCCTGGCCCAGGCCGTCGAACAGATCGCCGAAGGACTGGCGATCCTCGACCTCGAGGGCGGTATCCTCTTCGCCAACCACGCCTTCTCCGTCCGTCACGGGCTCAGCCCCGAGGAGATGGCGGCGCGCCCTTTCGCGGACATCCTTCGGATCGAAGACGCGGAACAGAGAGACCGCTTGCGCGACGCGCTCGGATCGGGCCGGCCATGGAGCTGGAACCTCTCGACCGGCGCCCCGGGGGATCTGGTCCGTGAGCTGGCGCTGACCGTCTATCCCATCCGGGACGCCGCGGGCCGGCTCGTCGAGGCCGTCGCTGTCGAGAGGGACGTCACCCGCGAGGCGCTCGTCGAGGGCCGTCTTCGCCAGTGGCAAAGGATGGAGTCCTTGGGAACGCTCGCGGGAGGTATCGCCCATGATTTCAATAACATCCTCCTGCCGATCCAGATCAATACCGAGCTGATGCGGGCCTCGGTGAAGCCTGGCAGCGCCGAGGACCGGCGCCTGGCCCAGATCCTGGACGCCGCGCGCCGGGGCCGGGACATGGTCGGACAGATCCTCGCGTTCGCCCGTCACAAGGACCAGTACCGCCGGCCCGTCGACATCGCCGCCGTCGTCAGGGAATCGTTGAAGCTCCTGCGCATCTCGATGCCCAAGACGATCATCATCGCCGAGTCGCTCGCGGTTCCCTCCGCCATCGCGCTGGCCGACCAGACCCAGATCGGCCAGATCCTGATGAACCTCGGGAGCAACGCCGCCCATGCCATGCGCGACCGGTGTGGCAGGTTCGAGGTCCGGCTGGCCGAAGTCACCCTCGACGCCGAAGAAGCCTCGCGGTTCATCGGACTCAAGCCCGGCGCTTATATCCGTCTCACGGCCCGCGACACGGGACCCGGCATCCCGCCGGCCGTCCTGGACCGGATCTTCGAGCCATTTTTCACGACCAAGCAGTCGAACGAAGGGTCGGGCCTGGGGTTGAGCGTCGTCCATGGGATCGTCAAGTCCCATGACGGAGCCATCACCGTATCGAGCGAGGTCGGCAAAGGCACGGAATTCACGATCCTCCTGCCACGGATCACCGGACTGGTCGGCCCCGGGCCTGAAGGCGGGGTCGACGTGCCCAGAGGGACCGAGCGGGTCCTTTTCGTCGATGACGAGATCCTCCAGACCAAGGCCATGACCCGCCTCCTCGGTCATCTGGGCTATCGGGTTTCGGCCATGACGGATCCCGTCGAGGCTCTGGAGAGCTTCCGCAGGGACCCGGGCGCTTTTGACCTGGTGATAGTGGACCAGACCATGCCTCGGATGACCGGCGGAGAATTGGCCTCGGCCATCCTGAAGATCAGGCCGGGGCTGCCCATCATCCTCTGCACCGGCTTCAGCGAGGGCCTGAGCGAAGAACAGGCCGCGGACCTGGGCATCAGGGTCTTTCTTTGGAAGCCGTTTTCCCTGAGGGAGATCGCGCTCGTCATCCGTAAAGCCCTTCAGCTCCCCGTTTAGGCGCCCCTCCGGACGATTCCCGCCCGACAGGACGCATTCTTGCCGGCCCGGATTCGCGGGCACGCGTCAGCGCCACGGCCTGGGAGATCTCCAGTGCTTGCCCGCCCGCCGAAAAGATTCCCCGAAGGCCGATCTGGCACGTTTCTTGTAATTCCTGAGACGTTCGCAACTTCTATCCTCGAGAGGGAGGTGCCAATGGCCACCGTGCTCAAGCCGAAAAAGATCGAAGTCCTTCCTCCGGGGAAGTGAGCCATGAACAAGAACGGCATGAGGATCCTGATCATTTTGTCCCTGGCCTTGGGTTTCTTTCTGGGAAGGAAATCCGCCGCGACGAAATATACAACCGCCAAATAGGGGAGGAGGGTGCCGTGGATGGAAGATGCCCGTTTTGCTGGAGCCGGAATGTGACTCCCGTCGGCCAACCGGGGGCGGGAAAGGGGGGTCCGCTCGCGTCGAGAAGGCTGCTGGAGTGCGCCGAATGCGAGAAATGGTTCTGGGCCGATTCAGGTGAGGAAGTCGTCCGTCTCTTCGAGATCTGTTCGACGTCGATGATCGATCCGAAGAGCTGCCTCGAAGACGTCCGCGAGGTCTTGAATTCCGGCGGGACCGGGTTCCCCCGCCGGAGGACGGCCGAGTTCAACAGGCTTTGCTGCGATTGCCTTAACGCCCGGTTCGTCCAGAGGCCGACGGCCGCCCACCCCTAGGAAGCTCTTTCCTTTTGGCCGCAAAACGGGGATAATGGCCCATTACCCATGGGCACACAGCATCGCAATCGGGCTCCGATGGGGGGGGCGGTCACCCTCCTCCTCCTTTCCATCTCCATCGCTTTTCCGGGTTGCCGGAGAAGCGCCGTACCAGACGGCTCTGCGGCCGCTTCGTCGACTTCCGGCGCGGTGCCGGTCGCGGCTCCCCGGCTGGCCGACCCCGCTCTCGATCTCCTGTTCGCCCGCATCGCCGGGCTTGCGGGCTCTCCGGCCGCCGCGTGGCAGGACGAGGCCTACTGGAAGGGCTTTGCCGACGTGGCCGGCAAGGACTGGAGGGGTTTCGATACGACCGTCCTCGAGCCCATGAGGGCCTGGGCCAAGGTCGAGCTGCGCGAGGCCAGGAGAGCCACCGAGGTCCTGCTCTATCCGTTCGGAGGGCCCGATTTTGTGACTTCCTATTCTCTTTTTCCCGAGGCCCGAGAGACCGTGCTCATGGGCCTCGAGCCGGTCGGCAATCTGCCCGATCTCGACCGGTGCACGACGTCCTGGCGGGAGTCGTTCTTTGCCGACCTCGGCGAGCTTGTCTCGGGATTTCTCAGGCGCGGCTATTTCATCACCCGGGATATGAACGACATCTATTCCCGCGGCCGGGTCGATGGGGCCTTGCCGGTCATCGCCTTCTTCCTCGCCAGGGGCGGGTATGCGGTCGTCGATGTCCGGCGGCTCACTCCGAACGCCGTCGGCGATTGGATCGAGACCCCCTACGAAAAGATGGTCACCCGTCCCCACCGGCCATACGGGGTGAAGATCCTCTACCTGAAACCTGGCGATTCGGCCGCACAGACCGTCTATTATTTTTCCTGCGACGTCGCGAACCAGGCTTTCGAGCCGGGTTCGCCCCTTTATCGCTTCCTGGGCCCCTTCGAGCGGATGACGACTTTCGTCAAGTCGGGGTCCTACCTGCTCCACTGGAACGATTTTTCGACGATGCGCCGCTTCATCCTCGACCGCAGCCTTTTCGTCCTCGAGGACGACACGGCCGTCCCTCTCCGGTTCTTCAGGGACGGCGGATGGCAGGTCAGGCTCTTCGGCCGGTACGCCACCCCGGTCAAGGACTTCACCAATGTGGAGCAGCCGGACCTGCGCAAGGCCTATGAGGACGGTTCCTTCCCGGTCGCCCCCTTGCCTTTCCACTTCGGCTATCGATGGAAGACGCAGATCGACAACCTGCTCCTGGCGAAGAGGCCGCGCCGCCCCTTTAAGGTCCCCGTCCTCGACTGACCCGACGGCCTTTCTCTCCGGCCGCGGCCCGGCTGAGCCTTCCCTGGCACGATTCTTGAATATCAAGACCGTGGAAGCCTTCTAGACAGAGGAGAAAGGGGTGCGCATGTCAACCCAAAGAACCCTGGCAGCGATCGCGGGGGCGGCCTTCCTGACCGTGCTCATGGCCGGCGTCACGGGCTGCGGCTCCCCGACCTCTCCGCCTCCGTCGGTTTCCAGGACGTTCAACTCGACTGACGTCAATGCCCACAATCACTCCGTGACGATCGACACGGCCGACGTCAAGATCCCGCCTGCGGCCGGGATCTCGGAGACGACCTCGTCGAACGTAGGGCACACCCACTCGTTCGCCATGAGCCAGGCGCAGCTGACGGCCGTCGCCGCCGGCACCGCCGTTACGATCACGACGGGCGTCTCGGATTTCGGCGGCTCCCACACCCACGACTTCACCATTTCCAAGTGGTTCTGAGATAGGATGTAAGGAATCTGAGGCCGATCTTATAAGAGGAGGACATCATGTTCTGTCCCGTGTGCTGGAAAAACTATCCCAAGGGCTTCGCCACGTGCGAGGTCTGCAAAGCGCCTTTGTCCGAGGGGGAAGCGGAAGGCCATAAGCACGAGCATGACAAGAAGCCTATGGAGGAGCAGGCCAAATCGACCGAAGGCAAGACCCCAAAAAAATAGGTTCTTCTCCCGATTCCGGGTGATTCCTTTCGGCCAGCCTGTTGCCGGCGAGCACCGCTTCAACTCTTGATCTTCAGCCGGACGGTGCCCTTGACCGTCTCCCCGGTCTTGATGAGCCGGCCGGCGCCGTAGTGGAACCCGAGAACGGACCACTGTTTGGGCCCTCCCGAGCCGCCATAGAAGTCCAGGACCTTGAGCGAGATCTCGTGCGGCGTGACCGCGCAGCGGACGGTCTGCGCCCCGTCCGAGACGACCTTCACGGATCCTCCCTGGCCGAAGAGAGAGGCCCAGTAGATCCCCCGCTTGGAGCTCCTGAAGTCGTTCGAGCCCCAGGCATGATCGTCGAGCGAGAACGGCCGGCCCCCCGGCGGAACCATCTGGGCGATGGGCGGGTGGGCCAAGGCCGCGCCGCGAGGGCGCCCGATGTGGCCCTCGGGGTACGATGTGTATTCGGCCCGCCGCTCCCACTCGAGCCTGTCGAAGGACAAGGGCAGATCGAACTCGAGGCCGAGCTCCCGCACCCAGAGGTCGGGACCGCTGTAGGTGAAGGTGTACCCGAACTCCGCGTTCCCGTCCCGGTCCAGACGGATATCGTAGCCGCCGGCCCAATCGTCGCCGAACCGGCCGTCCCAACGGATGGCGCCGTCGCCGTGGGTCTCCTTGACGAACTTCCATCCGGCGGGGTCGTCTCCCGTCGGCGAGTCGCTCTTCAGCACGTGCAGCCGCGGCCCCCTGAGCAGGACCTGGGTGTTCGAGGCCAGGCCCCACATCAGCTCGCCGCTGACTCGCTCATAGGCGAGCTCGCAGCCGTCGCCGCGGAGGTAGACGACTGACGCTCCCGAAAGGTAGCGGTCCTTTTCCTCGGCGATGTCCGCCGGCCGGCCCATAGTCCACTTCTCAGCGGGACGAGGCTTGAACGGCAAGCGGAAGGCGTTCACGAGGCGGGGGCCGTCGAAGAACCGGAGCTCCAGCACGTCCTCCGGCCCGGCCTCGGCGGGGATGACGATCGTGCCCTGGGACCGCGGCGCCACGTCGGCCCGGACCGTCCCTTTCTTTCCGCCCACCGCCCAGCGGCATTCATAGATGGACAGGTTCTCGAACACGTTCTGGTTGAAGGCGGGGACACGCACCGGACCCGGCGCGAGCGGGGCCGTCGCGATCTGCATTGGGGAGTAGACCTGCCGCGAGAGCTCCCATTCGGGCCTCGGCCGCCGCCAGCCGTCCACCATGCCCCAGACGGTGTCGCCGACGTATCCGTGCCCCGGCCCCGCGTAGATGGATTCCGCGTACCGGATCCGGGGCAGGTCGCGGCGCGCGTTCTCGATGCCGCGGCCGGGGATCTGGAAGGCGTCGTCGACCCAGGCCCAGATCATCGTCCCGACCTGATTTTCGGTCTCGAAACAGGCGCGGATGACGTCCGGGACCTTGGTCACCCAGTAGTCGTGCATCCCGGGGTCGATCTCGAGGCTATAGGCGAGGTCGCCCCAGCCGTGGAAGACGGTCTGGCACTCGTCCATGAAGACCGGCTTGGGCGCCTTGGCCATCTCGCGGATGAACTCGTCGAGGTTCGTCGGGTGATGGTGGACGACCATGTCCGCCTTGTCGCTCTCGGGCGCGTAGGTGCCGCTCGAAGGCCGGCTGGGATCGACCTTCTTGATGTACTGCTGGGTGATCTGGAAGAGCCGCGTGTAGTTGCTCTCGTTGCACATCGACCAGTAGACGACCGACGGGTGGTTCCGGTCGCGCTCGACGAACGAGGCGTAGATCCCCACGTAGAGGGGCACCTCGCGGAGGTCGTCCGTGTCGGCCCAGCAGGCCGGGCCCTCGTCCTCGATATAGAGCCCGACCCGGTCGGCGACCTCCGGGGTGTACGGGTGCGGCGGGTAATGCGAGGTCCGGATGGCGTTGAGGTTGCACCCCTTGATGAGCCCGAGGTCCTCTTCGACGAGCGCCGGCAAGATCGCCCGGCCGGCTACCGGGTCGGCGCTGTGCAGGCAGATCCCGAAAAGCTTGACGCCCCGGCCGTTGATGGTGAACCGCTTGCCGCGGACCTCCATCTCCCGGAAACCGACGGGGGTGCCGACCGACGCGCCGTTAAGCGCGACGTCCAGGGTGTAGAGGCGGGGGCGCTCGGCCGTCCAGGGCTCCGGACGATCGACACGGAGCTTGAGGGGGATCGTCTTCTCCTCCCAGGGCGCGAGAGAGACGGACGACTGTCTCGGTCTTGACGACCCGGCCCTCCGGATCCAACAGGCGGACGCTCAGCTTCCCGTCGCCGACCGGGGAGCTCCGGGCGTTGGCCACGGTGGCGCTCACGGCGAGGTCGGCGTTCACGTATTCGCCGTCATAATCCACGGTCCAATTGACCCGGGAGACATGGGCCGGCGCGACGGCGAACACCTCGATCGGCCGCCAGATCCCGGCGATCTCGAAGTAGGCGTAGACGCTCATATTGTCGATCTTGGCCGCCGGCGAGCGCGCCCAGATGAAAACGTCGAGGATGTTCTCCTGGCCGGGCCTGGCGGCGTCGGTCAGGTCGAGCTCGACCGGTGTCGCGCCGCCGTCGTGGCTCCCCACCCGGACGCCGTTGAGCCACACTTCGCACTTGCTGTAGATGCCGTCGGCGCGGAGCTTGATGCGCTCGCCCCGCCAGCCGTTCGGGACGTCGAACACCTTGCGCATCACGGCTGTCTCGCTCTTGGCCCGGAAACCCTTCATCTCCCAATTCGAGGGCACGGCGATGGGCTGCCATCCGGGCGCGTTCCTCCAATCGGCCGGCGGGTCGGGGAGGATCTGCCAGGACCCTTCGAGGGAAAGACGGCCGGACTTGGGGCGGGCCGTGAGGCGGAGCGGGAGGTCGGCCGCGTCGACCGAGATCTTGTGGCTCCCCGCCTCGACCGTGATCTTGCCGCGGGCGTCGAGCGGCGCCGCGACGGCGAAAAAGCCGTTCTCTCCGGTCGCGGCCGTGCGCGTCCACGATCCCCCGGAAATAGTCACGGTCTCGCCCGCAAGCCCGGTGCTGCCGAGGTCCTTCGACACCGTTCCGACGATATTGCCGCGGGAATCTCCCGAGACGGCGATATCGACTTCCTTGGCCATCCGGTCCAAAACGCCCAGGTCGCCGTAGATCTCGACCTCGAAAAACGCCGGGCCGCCGTCGGGAGTCGGCGTGAGGCTGGCGAGACGAAGCGAACGGGTGAGGCTCGTCGGCACGGGCAGGACGATGCGGCGGAGCTTCGGCAGACCCGGATCTCCGGCGTGCGCCAGCTTCTTCCAGCCGGCCGGCGTCTCGACTTCGACATCGAACGAGGCCAGGTACGGCCCCGTCGGATAGAGGACGACTCCGGAGACCGTCTGGGCGGAGGGCCAATCGAAGCGGAGCCATTCCCCGGCCTTGGCTCCCGTCTTGACGCTCCACGACGTCTTCAGGTCGCCGTCATTGACCTGCTGGACGGGGAATTCGGGACGCGACGACGACGCGACGGACTTGGCCAGAGGGGCGAGGTTCCCTTTGACCGAGGCCGCGTTCGCGGCCGGGGACAGGGCCGAGAGCATCAGGACGGAAAGGACGGAGAAGGCTCTTTGGGGATGCATGAGCGGATTATAGGGGCAGGCAGGCAATAGTCAAGGACGCCGGGTTGACATCGCCTCTTCGGGGAGGCTATTATCACGGGGCATGCCATGGGAACCGGCATCCGACAGTCCTATTCTTCCGCACCGGCGAAGCTCCGGGCATGAGGAGGGATCCGCATGAAATCAAGTCTTGACCGCCGGTCGTTCTTAAGAGTCCGAGGCTTTCTGCTGCTCGCGGCCGTGGCCATCCCGCTCATCGCCGCCTTGCTGGCGTTCGCTCAGGACATGCGGGACACCGATCGCACTCGCGGAAAAACGATGCTTCGGGTGATCAAAAAGGAGCTCCTGAATCGCTACTATGAGCCGACATTCCACGGGGTGGACCTCGAAGCCCGGTTCCTCAAAGCCGAGCAGGACGTCGCTCAGGCGACCTCGGTCGGTCACATGTTCGGCATCATCGCCCAGGCCGTGATCGATCTGGGAGACTCCCACACGCGCTTCGTGCCGCCGTCGCGCACCGCGAAGTTCGAGTACGGCTGGCGTCACCGCGCGGTCGGCGAGATCCCGTACATCATCGCGGTCAAGCCCGGCAGCGACGCCGAGGCCAAGGGCCTGAAGGCCGGCGACACGGTCCTCTCGATCGACGGGAACGCGCTGACCCGGCAGAACACCGATATGTTCAGATACCGGTACTTCCTCGTGCGGCCTGCGACCCAGATGAAACTGGTCGTCCAAAGTCCAGGAGGCCCTCCGCGCCAGCTGGACATCGTCACGAAGGTCGAAATGGGGAAGCGGTTCGTCGATCTGACTCAGGGCGAGGACATCTGGGACGTCCTGCGCCAGGCGGAGAACAGCTCCGATGAACACCGCTTCGCCGAGTCCCCCGACAAAGCCGTTCTCCTCTGGAGCATGCCGTCCTTCATGACGCCCGAATCGGAGCTCAAGCGCTACGCCGGCCGCCTGTCCAAGTACAAGTCGGCGGTCATCGATCTCAGGGGGAACGGCGGAGGCTACGTCAGCTCGCTCACCTGCCTGCTCGGCTACTTTTTCGACCACGACGTGACGGTCGCCCAGCCGAGGGGCCGGAAGGCCGGCCTGAAGCCGATGGTCGCCAAGTCCAAAGGACCGGACGCCTTCACGGGCAAAGTCGTCGTCATCGTCGACAGGGATAGCGGCTCGGCCGCCGAGCTCTTTGCCCGGGTGATGCAACTCGAAAAGCGCGGGGTGGTCATCGGGGATCGGACGGCCGGGGCGGTGATGCAGTCCCGGTTCTATACCCGGCAGACGGCCGGGGAGTACGCCGTGCTCTACGGGATCTCCATCACCGAAACGGAGCTCATCATGACTGACGGCGGGAACCTCGAGAACGAGGGGGTGGCTCCCGATGTGACGGCCCTGATCACCGGAGCGGACCTGGCGGCCGGGCGCGATCCAGTGCTCGCCCGCGCCGTTCTGCTCGCCGGCGGCCTGATCACGCCGGAGGACGCCGGAAAGCTGTTCCCCTACAAGTGGGTCGACTGACGGAGCGGATAACGCGGTCGGACGGCCGACATCACGGCGGCGGCGCTCAATCCTTCTTGCCCTGTTCCGCCTTCGTCGCCTGAAAGGCCTGCCGCAGCTGGTCGATGATCTGCCCGCCGGACGATAGGGTGATAGAGCTGATCTTCTCGCTGATGCGCTCGATGTATTCGAGCTCCTTGAGACGGTAGAGCGTCTTATTCTCGTCCATGATCTTCGCGGTGTTCAGCAGGCTGCGCGTCGAGGCTGTTTCCTCGCGCCGCATGATGACATTCGCCTGAGCCTTTTTCTCGGCGATCAGCACCTGGTTGATGATGTCCTTCACATCGCCGGGCAGGATGATGTCTTTCACGCCGGCGGACAGCAGATCGATGCCCATATCGGACGTCTTGCCCTTTATGGCGGCGACGACCTGCGTGCTGATGCTCTCCTTGCGTTCGAGGATCTCATCGAGCGTATACGCGCCGATATATTCCCGCAGGGCCAGCTGCATGAGGATGTACAGCTGCTCCTCATAATTCTTTATCGTGTGCAGGGCCTTCACCGGATCGTTGATCCGGTACTGACAGACAAAATTCACTCTGAGCATGATCTTGTCCTTGGTCATGATCTCCTGGCCGGACATGTCCAGCTGCAGCTGCCGCATGTCCCCCTTGACGACCGCCACGGCGGTCGTCCCTCTCCAGAAGAAATAATCGCCCGGCTCGAGCAGCTTTTGGAATTCCCTGTTGAAGAACAGCAGCCCTTTTTCATACGATTCGACCGTGAAGGCCGACAGGAATTTCTGGATGTCGGGCCTCAGAAAAAGCGCCTTGTCGAATGACGCGTCGATCTCCGGCCTCGACAGATCTATGGTCACGAACGACTGGGGCAAGGTGCTTCTCCAGAACGCGTATTTTCCGGGAGCCAGCAGTCCTTTGTAATGGCCGTCGACGAACCGGGCCGCGATCTCACTGTCCCTGACATCGACAATCAGCAGCTCATCACAGAGTTCCTCGTCCTGAAGGAACAGCGACAGGTCCCTTTTAGGTATGAATTCATCGAAAATGCCGTAGATCTCCACCAGCTGCCACGGCGGTATGGCGTGCTTGCCGGGCTTGAGCATCCGCAGATACTCTCCGCGCCTGGAACCAACGCCGCGTCTGTAAACAATGCCCCGCTTGTCGATCTCTATTCTCATATTTCCCCCTCGATGGAATGAAGTGCAAATAAACGGCGGGATGCGCGTCGGAGATCCATCGGCCGTCGCGCGGAGTCCTGCTTGAGCGGCCTATGATCCCGTTTCTTTGACCATGTTCGCGCGTGCGCGGTCTTCATGGTCAGCACCGGGACATACCGCCGCGGTATCTGCACGACTGCAAGGCGCGGGACCGATTGCCGCACCGGCATGACGACGAGCGCCGTGTCGGTACCGCTCGGAACTCCCGCCATCATCCCTCCGCTGATCATTTTTAGAAGTGATCGGCTTCTGCGTACGGATTATCAGTCCGTTGCTCTACCACTGAGCTACCGTACCTTAGTACGGGAGGGACTCGAACCCTCGACCTTGGGTGATAGTTGTCGTTGTCATAGCCGTTCAGTATACCGTCCGACCAGAGGCGCGGCGGCACTACGGGGCGTTTGAGGCCCTCATCTTGAACAACTACCCCTTACGACAACAGATGTTCTATATCATTTTGACGATTCCATTGCAATCATCTCAAGCCAACTGTCAAGCCAACGTGCGAACCAGGCGGCAGTCCCCATACCCCCGCAGATCTTGATCGAATGATCGCTTCGGGTTCACTCGTAAAGGACGTTGCTCTCGCCGTGCAGGGCGATCAGGTTATTGATCTCCTGCAGGATGAGAGGCTTCCGCGTGAGCATGGCCTGGATTTCCTTGTCCGTCAGATACTCTCCGACGGCCGCCTTGATCATCCCGTAATCAAGGGTTTTGATCTTTTCCACAAAGGCGCGAGGAAGCTCTTTCATGAGCTGCGGTCCGCCCGGGCTCCTTTCGGAGAAAATGAGGCTCGTTGTGAATTTCCCGGAGGTCCGAAAGGCGCGGGAATGATCGATGAGGATCACCCTCCAATCCCGGGTGATGAGGAATTCCCCCTGATTCCGGTCCTCGTTGGCGATCAGGTTGTCGAAGGCCCTCTCCAAATAAATGGCCCTGTCCCATGCGCCGACGCCCTCCGGGCGGACCCCCTCCTTTTCTTTTTCGAGCTTTCTCAGGCTCGTCACGTCTTCGACCCAAAGCTGGCAGGATCCTTTATTTCCCTTGAATCGTCGTTCTACAGTGGGAGGGACCATGTTCAACCCCAGGGCCTTGTCCAATCCATAGGCGGCGACCTCATAGGTCCAGCCCTCCAGGAAGCCGTTCATTATGCCATGAGCGTTCTTCCAGAGAGCGTATCTTTTGATCCCGTCTTTTTGGAGGGTGAGCTTCCAGGGGTTGGTGACCGCATCCGGACCAGACATCTGCTCTTCCCCGACGATCGCCGCCGTTGCCAGGAACTCCTCCCATTTGGGCCTCTCCGTCAGCTCCGCCGGAGTGAACTGACCCCAAAGTCCCCGACTCGCGCCTCCCAAGAGCAGCAGAGCAAGAAAGATCGTAAGCCTCAGCCTCATGGGTACCTCCGCTTTTGGCATCTCTCAGTTTCTCATCTTATCACGCCTGTAATAATGCCCAACAGAGAAGAAACGCAAATCTCCGATGTTTGACCGGCCGGCGCGGGGGATGTTATAGTGAAATCGGGAGCAAATATGAAAAAAGCCATCGCTCTTTCGTTCCTCCTCGTCCTCGTTTCCGCTGCTTCGGCCCAGAACTGGTTCAATGGCACGCTTGAGCAGGCCATGGCCAAAGCCCAGAAGGAGAACAAGCTCGTCCTCGTTGATTTCTACAGCGGTGGCTGAAGCAGCTGCAGACTGCTGGGTCAGCAGTTTTACCATAACGCCAGGTTTCATCCTTTCCTCGACAAGAATTTCGTCCTCGTCTTAGCCGACGCCGGCGAGCCGGCGGGAGACGCGATCTTCAAGCGGTTCGCGATCGGCGGCACGCCTACGACGCTCGTTTTGGACGGTCAAGGCGCCGAGGTCGACTGGTTCGTCGGCTACAGCCCGCCGCCCGAGAATTACCAAGCCGAGCTCGAGAAGATCCTAAAAGGCGTGGGCACGTTCAAAGCCCTCCAGGCGGCCTATGCCGCGGACCCCAAGGACGTGGCCTCCGTTTTCGGCCTGGCCCGAAAATGGAAAGTCCGCGATGCGGCCAAGGCCCAGGAGAGATACAAAGAGGTCATCGCCCTTGACCCCGAGGGCAAAGCCGGTTCGTACACCGATGGAGATTCGTGGGTAACGGCGCCATTTTCCGAGTTCGCCCGGCTCTTTCTGGCGACGGCGAACCTCAGGGGCCGCAATCCGGACACGGCCCCTGTCAGGGCCTTTATCGCGCAGTATCCTCAGAGCCGGCTCGTCAAGGTCGCGTACATGGAGATGGGCAAATATTACGCCAGCGGCGCGCCGAGGGAAGAAGCCGACAAGTTCTTCTCCGAGTCCACGAGCCGATTTCCCGACGACCCGGCGCCCTCCGCCATGTGGCTGGCGCGGGTGATCCGTGACAGGGGCCCAGCCGAGAAGGCCGTCGAATTGGCCGAGCGTCTAGGGGAGCTGTCAGCCGCCATTCCCGACCCGAGGATCAGCCAAATGATCGCCCGGGCCTACGACCTGGCGGGCGAAAAGGACAAGGCCGAGGCCGCCTACGGCAGAACGTTTATGCAGGACCGGGTCGAAAGCCTGGCGTCCAACCTCGCCGCCTACGTGGATTACTGGGTGGGGAAGAACGAGAATCTGGAGAGCGCCGCGGCCATGGCCGAGACCGCCGCCAGGCTCAGGCCGGGTGACCCGTATTATATCCGGCGTGTCGCCTATGCTTATTGCGCGGCCGGCCGGGAGGCCAAGGCCCTGGAGGTTTACGGGCCGGCATGGCTCGAAAAAGACGGCGCCGGCTTGACAGCCCAGGATATCAGGAGCTATGCGACGTTCTGGCTGCGAGAGGGGACGAATCTCGACAGCGCCTTGGCGGCGGCCAAGAGGACCGTCGAGCTCGAGCCTCGGACCTATTATTTGTGGACGACGCTGAGCGACATTTACATGAAGATAGGAAACACGCCCGAGTCCATAAAGGCCGCCGAGAAGGCTGTCGAGCTGGCCGACCCCCAGTCCAAACCGGCCATGCAGAAGAAGCTCGATATGCTCAGAGGGGCAGTGCCGGACAAAAAGTAAAGCCGCTTATCTCAAGTCGCTGAATTCTCGGGATAAAACGGAGAAGGGGAGTTGGCTGGGAAGCAAGGATTCGAACCTTGATGGCATGAGCCAAAACTGGCCCAGCATCCGTCCCAACGCTCCTCTCTAATTCTTCCGCTTGGCGATTACTGCGCCATGAGAGGAGCGGATTTGCAGCGACACCGGCATCCCCGAGGCAGCCGGGAGGAACTTGAGATGAGGACCCATGAGGAGACGGAAATTCCAGCCGGCGAATTCGTCCGCCGACAGTTGCGCCAGAGGCAACGTCAGCGTCTCCGGCGTATTGAACGGATTCAGAAGATAGCGGCCCTCCGGGTCGCGGACCAGGCGGATAACCTGGCGGCCCTTTTCAAATTCCGCCAGCACAAAGATATGGGTCTCTCTCATGTCGGCGAATTCATGCGAGACGCGGTGCAGGACCTTCAATCCCTTTAATGCGCCGGCCTTGTCGCGAAGGGCTTTCCACCCCTCCAGCCTGCGGCGGGCGTAGCCTTCGCCCACATTGGGCCACAGCAATCTCTGGAGGGGGTCGGCGTCGCCGCGGTCGAGGGCCTCCAGGGCGCTCCGGATAAGAGCATCCTCTTGCCAGGGCAGACCCGGCCCGGCCGCTTCGGGAAACGTCAAAACCAATGTGCTGTCCGGAGCCGAGCTGCCGGCTATGAGTCGGCCGCTGGCCTCGACGACCTCGATGTCCGCGCCATCGGGAAGCTGGTACCGCCCGGCCCAAGGCCGGATCGCCCCCGGGGCGGCCGGATCGGCGGCGGGCGGGAATGTCACCGGTCCCCCGAAGAGGATCTTCTCGAGCGGCTCCACGAGATATTCGCCCATCAGCGAACCCACCGCCGTGTTGCAGAGCACAATGATCGCGGCGTCTTCGTCGAGGTAGCGATGAAATGCGGCCACGAGGCCTATAGCAGAGTCCGAACCGCCGTGATAAGCGACCGTCGTCCCCCGCGTCGTCTTCCCGATGTTCCAGCCATAGGCATAGCCTTCCTTTTCGGCGGTCAACAGCCGGACCGTAGCGTCGGGCGACAGGACTTTGTGAGCGGAAAGCGCTAGGTGCCAGCGGTAGAGATCCCCGACCGTCGTCCGCATCGACAGAAACGGGTGGACGGGGTCTTTGGCCCACTTCAGCCGGGCGGCCGGGTCCGGACGGCCGGAATCCTGGTATTGGGCGACGTCGTCGGGCCTCCACCTGGGAAGGCGAAGTCCAGTCTTGACCAGGCCGGCCGGGGTGAATAGTTCGGCGGCCAGATACTTTTCGTAGCTCATGCCGGATACGCGTTCGATGATCCATGCCAATAGATCGTATCCCGTATTGGAGTAAATGAACTCATTGCCGGGTGGGGCCTCGAGCGGGGTTTGCAGCACGGCTTCGATGTATTGGGAAAATTCGAGGTTAGGGAACTCGTCCCGATAGGTGTTGGCCAATCCCGATGTGTGAGTCAGGAGCTGATGGATCGTGATGTCAGCCTTATCGACGGGGACCGCGCCCAAGTATTTTTTAATGGGGTCCTCGACCTTGAGCTTGCCCTGCATCTCGAGGCGAAGGATCGCCGCCGCCGTGAACTGCTTATCGAGCGAAGCGATGCCGAACGCCGTATCGGCCGTGACCGGAAGGTCGCGGGTGCGATCCGCCAGCCCGTAGCCTTTCTGGATAAGAACCTTTTGGTGACGGGCGACCAGCACGGACCCCGAAAATCCGTAGCTCTCGAGACGCGACAAGTAGCCGTCGATCGCCGCGCCGATAGGGCCTTCCGTCTCCTTATCAGGCTTGGCCGTCGCAATCCGCGAAACCGTCACCAAGACAATCGCCAGGATCAAGATTCTCAGAGCTTTTGTCTTCATGATGTCCGCCCTCGTTCAGATTTACGACTCCATGCGTGGTCCGTTTCGGTTCAAGATACTACCGCGAGAGCGGAACTATCAAGCGAAATCGTCCCAAGCGCAAGGACGGCAGGGCAACCCAGCCCCTCCATTTCACCACGGAGTAACAAATTGTGCCTACTCGCGCCTAATTTCGCCTAATGGTGCTTAAAACGGGAAAACGCAATTTCCAGATTGTCAGAGGAAAATTGGGGAGAAGAACTGGCTGGGAAGCAAGGATTCGAACCTTGATTGCATGATCCAGAGTCATGAGTCCTGCCGTTGGACGACTTCCCAGCAGGGAGGACTATCTTAAACAAATCGGGGCTATAATTCAAGTCAATATTCCCGCCCGCGGCCGGTTGAGGCCTCCTGGCCTTCATGGTAAGATTGGCCCCACCGATGAAATCGAAGATCCCCAAGATCGCTGTTGTCGTCGTCCTGACGGTCGTCCTTCTCTACTTTTTTGGGCGAACCGTCAACTGGAAGGACGTCCCGGCCCAGATCGCCAACATCAATGTGCTCCTCTTCCTTCTCGCCATCCCCCTCTCCGCGCTCCATTTCGTCACCCGGGCCGCCCGTTGGCACGTCCTCGTCGTCCGCGAGAAGATCGACGTGCGATTCCGCAACCTCGTCGCGGCCAACATCGTCGGCTTCACGGTCACCTTCATCTTTCCCGGCCGTCTCGGCGAGCTGGTCAAGCCGCTGTACCTGGCCCGCAAAGAGGACCTGAGGCCCGGATTCGCCGTGGGGACGGTCGTCGTCGAGCGCTTTTTCGACATCATCACGCTGTGCTCCCTGCTGGGGCTCTTCCTCATCTCCCGGCCGCTGTTCGCCGCGTCCTGGCCCATCGGCGAGGAGGCCGGGCGACGGCTGACCGTCCTCGGCATTATCGGCGTCGGGATCGCTGCGGCCATCCTGGTCGTCATCCTGCTCCTCTATTTCTTCAGGGAGCGGGCCATGCGCGTCGTCGGCTTCCTCCTCAAGCCCCTGCCTGAAAGAGCCCGCGCCGCCGTTCTCTCGCTCCTCGGCGAGTTCATCGACGGGCTGCGGTTCTTCCGGACCTGGGGCCAGCTTGCACTGTACGCCGTTATGTCCCTGATCGTCTGGCTCGGCATCACCCTCTTCTATTGGGTCTTCTTCGCCGCCTACCACGTCCATGTGCCGTATTTCCTGGTCATTCCCTACGTCTTCCTGACGGCCGTCGGCGCCTCCATCCCGACTCCGGGCATGGTCGGCGGTTTCCACTACTTCAGCAAGCTCGGCATGGTGCTCCTCTTCGGCCTCGAAGCGGGCCGGGCCGCGGGGGTGACGCTCGTCTTCCACGCCGTCCAGATCGCCGTGACATGCGCTTTGGGTTATGCTATATTGGCCCGCGAGGGGCTGACCCTCCTCCAGCTCAAGAAGATGGGGGAAAGCGAAAAACGATGAGGTGTTCGTACTGCGGCTTTCTCGAAAGCAAGGTCATCGACTCTCGAGAGAGCAAGAAGGGGATCTCCATCCGGCGGCGGCGCGAGTGCCTGTCCTGCAAGCGCCGCTTCACGACCTACGAAAAGATCGAGGAGATCCCCTACATGGTCGTCAAGAAGGACGGCACCCGCCAGCCCTTCGACACGCAGAAGCTCCTGCGGGGC
>CAVSAI010000020.1:0-166148 GCA_963725825.1 Candidatus Aminicenantota bacterium | reverse complement strand
CACCGGCTCCCGCCGACGCCCCCCCCGGAGACGTTCCCCATGTTTCCCGGCGCGTCGATAAGGCCTTTCGAGGACTGAGCTGGCATGTTTCTTGTAATTCCAGAGGCGTTCGCAGCCATGCAGGCCATAGGAGGAACAATTGCCATGAACAAAAACGGTATGAGGATCCTGATCCTGCTGTCCCTGGCCTTGGGGTTCTTCCTGGGAAGGAAGACTGTCGTGACGAAATTTATAACCGATAAATAGGGAGGAGGGTGCCGTGAATGGAAAATGCCCGTTCTGCTGGAGCGGAAATGTGACGGCCATCGGCCAACCGGGGGCGGGACAGGGGGGCCCGTTCGCATCGCGAAGGCTGATGGAATGCGCCGAATGTGAGAAATGGTACTGGGCCGACTCGGGCGAGGAAGTCGCCCGGCTCTTCGAGATCTGTTCGACGTCGATGATCGATCCGAAGAGCTGCCTCGAGGACGTCCGCGAGGTCTTGAATTCCGGCGGGTCGGGGTTTCCCCGCCGGCGGACGGCCGAGTTCAACCGGCTCTGCAGCGACTGCTTGAACGCCAGGTTCGTCCAGAGACGAACGGCCGCTCACGCCTGAGGCGTTCTTTCATTTTGGCCGAAAAACGACGATAATAGCCCATTACCAATGGGCACACGGCACAGCAGGCGGGCTCCGATGGGAGGGACGGTCACCCTTCTCCTCCTTTTCATCGCTATCGCTTTTCCGGGCTGCCGGAGAAGCTCCGTCCCCGGCGGCTCTCCGGCCGCCTCGTCGACATCCGGCGCGGCGTCGACCGCGGCTCCCCGGCGGGCCGACCCCGCTCTCGACCTCCTGTTCGCCCGCATCGCCGGGCTGCCAGGTTCGCCGGCCGCCGCCTGGGAAGCGGAGACCTCCTGGAAAGACTTTGCCGACTTGGCCGGCAAGGACTGGAGAGGTTTCGACACGGCCGTCCTCGAGCCCATGAAGGTCTGGGCCAAAGTCGAGCTGCGCGTGGCCAGGCGAGCCACAAGGACCTTGTTCTATGCGTTCGGAGGGCCCGATTTCGTCACGGCCGATTCCCTTTTTCCCGAGGCCGGAGAGACCGTTCTCATGGGGCTCGAGCCGGTCGGCAACCTGCCCGATCTCGACCGGTCCACGGCCGCTTGGCGGGAGTCGTTCTTCGCCGACCTCGCGGAGCTCGTCTCGGGATTTCTCCGGCGCGGCTATTTCATCACCAAGGAAATGAACGACATCTATTCCCGAGGCCGGGTCGACGGGGCCCTGCCGGTTATCGCCTTCTTCCTCGGGAGGGGAGGGTATGCGGTGGTCGATGTCCGGCGGCTCACGCCGAACGGGACGGGCGACTGGATCGAGACCCCTTACGAAAAACTGGCGACTCGTCCCCGCCGGCCGTACGGCGTGAAGATCCTCTACCTGAAACCCGGCGATACCGCTCCGAAGAGCGTCACCTATTTCTCCTGCGACGTCGCGAACAAGGCCTTCGAGCCGGGTTCGTCCCTCTATCGCCTGCTGACCCGCCTCGAGCGGATGACGACCTTCGTCAAGTCGGGGTCCTATCTGCTCCACTGGAACGACTTTTCGACGGTGCGCCGCTTCATCCTCGACCGCAGTCTTTTCGTCCTCGAGGACGATACGGCCGTCCCATACCGGTTTTTCAAGGACGGCGGATGGCAAGTCAGGCTCTTCGGCCGGTACGCCACCCCGGTCAAGGATTTCGCCAACGTGGAGCAGCCGGACTTGCGGAAAGCGTACGAGGACGGCGCCTCCCCGGTCGCGCCCCTGCCCTTCCACTTCGGCTATCGTTGGAGGACGCAGATCGACAACCTGCTCCTGGCGAAGAGGCCGCGCCGCCCCTATAAGGCCCCCGTCCTCCGTTGACCCCGTCCTCCTCCATTCCCGGCCGCGTCCCGGCCGGCTCCCCATGGCACGATTCTTGGATATCAAAATCGATCGACCTCATCATTTCCAAGGTGTTCTGAGAGGAAGGGGAGACGTGGCTCAGCGCGATTACGATCGGATGACGCCGGCCGAGGTCCTCGCGATCTTGACAGCCGATCCGCAAAGGGGCCTGACGGCATCCGAAGCCGATCGCCGCCTCAGGGAATTCGGTCCGAACGAGGTCGTCGAGAAGAAAGCCTCGCCGGTTTTGATGTTCCTCAAGAGATTCTGGGGTCTCACGGCCTGGATGCTCGAGCTCATCATCGTCCTGTCGTGGATCCTGCACAAGCGCCCGGATGTCTATATCGTCACCGGGCTGCTCGTCCTGAACGCCCTCATCGGGTTCTGGGAAGAGCAGAAGGCCGGCCGCGTCGTCGAAGACTTGAAAAGCAAGCTCCTGGTCAAGGCCCGGGCGCTCAGGGACGGGACCTGGACGCTCGTGCTCTCCAGGGAGCTGGTGCCCGGCGATATCATCAGGGTCCGGGCAGGGGATTTCGTGCCGGCGGACGCGAAGATCCTCGACGGCGCTCTGGAGGCGGATCAGTCCGCCTTGACCGGCGAGTCGCTGATCGTCGATAAGAAGGCCGGAGATGTCCTCTTTTCAGGTTCGGTCATACGTCGGGGAGAGTCCACGGGGGTCGTCATCCGGACGGGCGCCTCGACCGATTACGGCAAGACGACCGAGCTCGTCCAGATCGCCAGGCCCAAGCTCCATATGGACGCCGTGGTTACGAGGCTCGTGAAATGGCTCCTCATGATCGTCGCCGGCCTTCTGGCGCTGACGTTTGCGGTCTCGCTCGTCCGGAAGATCGACCTCCTGGACATCCTGCCCCTGATGCTGATCCTGCTCCTGTCGGCCATTCCCGTTGCCCTGCCCGTGATGTTCACCGTGAGCCAGGCCGTCGGGGCGAAGGAGCTGGCCAAGAAGAGCGTCCTGGTCACGCGGCTGAGCGCGACGGAGGACTCCGCGGCCATGGATGTCCTGTGCGTCGACAAGACCGGGACACTGACCCTCAACGAGATGGCCGTATCCCGCATCATCCCCTTAGAGCCCTTTTCCGAAAACGACGTCATCCTTTACGGCGCCCTCGCGTCCCAGGAAGCCAACCACGATCCGCTGGACCTGGCCTTTATCAAGCTCGAGAAAGAGCGGCATCTCGCCGGCGGGTCCGCCGTCCAGGAGAGCTTCATTCCTTTCGACCCGGCCACGAGAAGGACGGAAGCCGTCATCCGTCAGGCCGGCGGGACGATGCGGGTCATGAAAGGGGCGGTCTCAGCCATCGGGCAGGCCTGCGGGCTGGGGCCTCCGGAGATCGCCGCCTTGGAGGATCGCCTGTCCGATCTCTCGAAGAGGGGCTACAAGACCCTGGCGGTCGCGAGGGCCGTCGATTCGAAGCCGGTCCTCGTCGGCCTTGCGGCGCTCAGCGACAGCCCCCGGCCGGATTCGGCCGCCCTGGTCAAGGAGCTTCGCGCCCTGGGGGTGTCCGTCAAGATGCTGACCGGGGACGCCCTCCCGATCGCGCTCGAGGTTTCCGAGGACCTGGGCATCGGAAAGAAGATCTCCGGCATGTCGGACCTCAAAGCCCTCCTGACGGCCGACCCCGCGGCCGCCCTGAAACGGATCGAAGAGAGCGACGGTTTCGCGGAAGTCTATCCCGAGGACAAATACCTCATCGTCCGCAGCCTTCAGGCCGGCCGTCACGTGGTCGGGATGACGGGGGACGGTGTCAACGACGCGCCGGCGCTCAAACAGGCCGAGGTCGGGATCGCCGTCAGCAGCGCCACGGACGTGGCCAAAGCGTCGGCCAGCGTCGTCCTGACCAGCGCGGGATTGTCGGGCATCGTCGAGCTGGTCCAGAACGGCCGGAAGGTCTATCAGAGGATCGCCACCTGGGTCCTGAACAAGGTCATGAGGACCATCGTGAAATCGGCCTTCATCGTCGGCGTCTTTCTTGTCACGGGCGATTTCGTGATCACGGCCTCCGTCATGGTCCTGCTGCTGCTGATGACGGATTTCGTCAAGATCTCCCTTGCGACCGACAATGTCCGCTGGTCGCGATCGCCGGACATCTGGAACATCCGAGGCTTTGTCATCGACTCCATCGTTCTGGGCGTCCTCATGGCCCTTGAATCGGCAGCCCTCCTGGCGTGGGCGATGTCCCACTGGCATCTGGCGCCGGCCGATCCGGCCGTCCGGACCTTGAGCTTCGAGATCCTCCTCTATTCCGCGATGCTGTCCGTCTTCGTCGTCAGGGAGCGGCGGCATTTCTGGAGCTCCCGGCCCAGCGGAACCCTCCTGGGCCTGATCATTCTGGACATGCTGGCCGGGGCGGTCATCGCGACCTTCGGCATCCCCGGCGTTCTGACAGCCATCCCGCTCGCCCGGAGCCTCCTCGTCATCGGCTACAGTCTGGTCTTCGCCCTCTTCGTTAACGATCTGGTCAAAGTCCGCCTCCTTCAAAGAAGGCGGCTCGCCTGAGGGCTTATCGTCCAAGCCACTCGAGGAGGGCCCGGACACTGCCGGTGGCCAGGGCAATGCTCGAATCCGCCGCTCCATAGTACAGGTTGATCGTGTCGCCGTCGGAGGCGATGGTGCAGCCGCAGGGGAAGACGACGTTGCCGACGTCCCCGTGCTGCTCGTAATCCGCTTCCGGGCCGAAGAACCACTCATCACTGCGCTTGAGGCACCGTTCCGGCGCGTTCAGATCAAAGAGAGCCAGCCCCAGCCGGTAAATGCGCGCCGGCCGCCGTCTGGCGCACGCCGTGGTAGATCATCAGCCAGCCTTCGGGGGTTTCGATGGGCGGGGGAGAGAGGCCGATCTTATTCGCATCCCACCAGCCCCCGCGCCGGCATTCCAGCATCAGCTTGTGGCTGCCCCAGTGGCGCAGGTCGGGCGAATAGGACATCCAGATGTTGGCTCTGGGAGAGCTGACCGGGCGATGGATCAAAGCCCAGTTCCCGCCGATCCGACGAGGCAGCAAGGCCGCGTCTTTGTCCTCCGGCGGCATGATCACGCCGTAGCGCTCGAAGCGGCGGAAATCCTCCGTGAGCGCCAGAGCGACCCCCGGACCCTCACGCGTGTAGGCGGTATAGACTACGGCGTACCTGCTCAATTCGGGAACATAGGTGATGCGCGGATCTTCGATGCCCCACATTTCTTCCGGAAAGTGCTTGGGATCGGCCAACAGGGTGGGCTGAGGATCGATCCGCCAATCGTCCCTGCCGTTGGCGGACCGGGCCGCGCAGAGATGAGACTGCCCGCGCCGATCCTCGACCCGGCACAACAGCAGCGTCGTGCCGTCGGGCAGCCGTGTCGCGCCGGGATTGAACACGCTGTTGACCGGATAGGTCCAATCGGCGGCGGTCAAGATGGGATTGTGCTCAGAACGGTGAAAGAGCTCGGGGTGGTGATTGTTCATTGAGATCGTGCGTCCATGGATATCAGAGAATTTTCCGCCAGGCGCAATTCCAGCAAGGCCTGGAGAAAGGCCAGGGTCGATTCCGCGCCCTGATTCTCGTTCGGACGGTCGGGATGGAGACCGTCTCGACAGCCGCCGGTGGTCGGATCGTAGAGGGGGAGCTTGAGGTCGTTGCGCCCGATGAACCAATCGAAGGCCCGGCGGGCTTCCTTGTTCCAGCCCTTATCTCCCGTGATCCGGTAAGCTTCGAGGCAGGCCGAGGCCATCGTTTGGGCTTCCACAGGCTGCTGGTCGAATCGGGCCCGCTTGCCTCCGCGATGATAGAAGCCGTTGGATCCGATCGGCACGAAATGCCCTCCAGCCCCGTCCGAGCGCTGCAGGTCGGCCAGCCAACGGAGTGACGTCAGTCCCGCCTCGGCCATGGCCTCATTCGCCATCGATCGGCCGCATATCAGCATGGCGTGCGGCAGCGCGGCATTGCAGTAGCTCAGCCCGTCCTCGAACCATCGCCATTCGTCCGAACGGTGATCTTGATACAAGGTCAGCAGCCGCCCGGCCAATTCCTCCCGGACTCGGCCGGCCCGCCGGTCACCGGCGAACCGCCGCAGATACTCGTGGATGCCGATGAGCGCGAAGGCCCAGGCCCGCGGACTGGTCGTATCGCGAATGGTCGGCAAGGCCTGCTCGAACAGCCAGCCGGCCATGCTATGGAGGGCGGGTGTGTTGGCGTGGCCCAAGACGGTGCCCAGCGCCCACAGGGCGCGGCCGTGGCAGTCTTCCGAACCGCGGTCCTCGTGCCAATTCCGCTGGTAATCCATGAAGTTGCGAAAGCGCTTCGTTTGGCTGTTGAAAGCATACCAAAGAAAGGCGAGATAGCGCGACGCCAGTTCGAAGGACTCTTTGATGCCCAGCGATTCGATGAGCGCGCTCACCATCAGGGCCCGGGCATTGTCGTCGGTGCAATAGCCCTCACGGTAGTTGGGGACCGTGAAAATGGCGTGCTGCAGCATGCCGGTTTCGTCCGTCAAATGGCGCAGGTGATCCAGCTTGAGCGGAGGCAGCTCCCCCAGATGTTTGTCCAGCGCCTTGGCCGGGAAGCCCGGGGGCGCGAAGTGCCGGCGTTCCGCGCGGGCGCGCTCGAAGCTCTCCATGTAGCGTTTGGCCACTTTGGGCCAGATCATCGCCCGTCCGAACACGTAGGCCCGCTTGCGCATGGCGTGGCGCTCGGCCTCGTTTTCCATCAAATGGATGACCTGTTCCGCCAAGGCCGCCGGGTCACGGAACGGGACCAGGGCGCCCCGTCCTTCGGCGAGCAGCTCTTCGGCGTACCAGTACGGGGTCGAAATCACGGCTTTGCCCGCTCCGACCGTGTAAGCCAGGGTGCCGGACGTGATCTGCTGCACGTTCAGGTAGGGCGTGATATAGATGTCCGCCGCGCCGATGAACTCAACGAGCTCCTCGAGGCTGACGAAGCGGTTGTAGAAGACCACGTGGCCTTCCACGCCCTTCTCCTGGGCCAGCCATTGGAGCGACAGCCGATAGGTCTCGCCTTCGTTCTGGATGACGTGGGGATGTGTCGCGCCGACAACGAGATAGACGACGTCAGGATAGCGGGCCACGATGGCGGGCAGCGCGGAGATGACCGTCTCGATCCCCTTGTTCGCCGAGAGCAAGCCGAAGCTGAGCAAGACGGTCTTGCCCTCGACGCCGAAGAGGTCTTTGTTGAAGCTCGGGTCGACGAAGGGCACATCAGGGATGCCGTGGGGGATCAGATCGATCTTTTCCGGCGGCACATGATAGATCGCCTGCAGGAATTCAGCGCCGCGCTCGCTCATGACGACCAGCCGGTCCGACAGCGCGGCGACCTCCTCCAACACCCGGCGCTGATCGGGGTCGGGCTCTTTGAGAATCGTGTGCAGCGTCGTGACGATGGGCATGCGCAATTCACGCAACAGGGTCAGGATGTGGCTGCCCGCCTGTCCGCCGAAAATGCCGTATTCGAATTGCAGACAGACCAGACCGACATTGTTGATATTCAGGAAGTCGGCGGCGCGGCTGTAAGACTCGATATCCTTCTCCGCGAGCTCGAACCGGACGCGGCCCGGATAGTCATAGCCGGCCTCGGTGTCGTTGACAGGCAGGGCGATGCAGGTCGTGGCGGGATATTCGGCGGCGATGGCCTCACAGAGATCCGTGGTGAAGGTGGCGATGCCGCACTGCCGCGGCATATAGTTGCCGATGAAAGCGACGCGCCTGATGCTCGAATGGGCTGAGCCATCTGCCATGACGGGAATCTCCTTCCTGCCCCCTGTTTCGAATAGACCGGCACCGAGTGTTTCTTGCATGGATGTTGAGCCACTCGGATCCGCACCGATAACTCAGTATACCACAATCGACCGGTCGGCACCCCGCCGGCAGTGCCAGCAGACGCTTGTAAATCTCATTTGAGAGGTACGATAATAGGTGGCGGCGGAGAGAAGACGCATGAAGATCCTGCTTATATCCCCATCGGTCAATCCGGACGAAAAGACCAATAAGCAGATGTTGATGCCGCAGCTGGCATTATTTATCCTCCAGGGCCTGACACCCAAAGAGCACCAGGTCATTGTGCTCGATGAAGAAGCGGAAGATATCGATCTCGAGCAGGACTGCGATCTTGTCGGGATCAGCTTCATGACGTCCAATGCCTCCCGTGCCTACCGGCTTGCCCGGGAGTTCAAGAAAAGAGGGAAGACGGTCGTTCTGGGCGGGGTGCATCCGACTCTGCTTCCTGATGAGGCATCGCCCTATGGCGATGCCGTCGTGATCGGCGAAGCCGAAGGCGTATGGGCCAGGTTGCTCGAAGACCATCAAAACGGCCGTCTCAAGAAGATCTATCATGATCCGCGGCCCGACCTCTCGGGATACGTGCCCAAGGACTTCAGCAAGATCACCAAGCGCCACCTTTTCGGCATGGTGCCTCTGATGACGACCCGCGGTTGTCCCTATCATTGTGATTTCTGCTGCGTCACGGATCTTTTCGGCAAAGAGATCCGCCATATCCCCGTCGAAAATGTCGTGAGGGATATCAAAGAATCGGGCAGGAAGATCTTCATGTTCCTCGATGATAATATCATCGGGCATCCGAGCTATGCCAAGGAGCTCTTCACCGCTCTCAAACCACTCAAGATCTCCTGGGTCGGACAGTCATCCATCTCCCTCCTGGTCAAGGACGACGAGCTTCTGAAGCTGGCCGCCGAAAGCGGCTGTGCCGGCCTGTTCGTCGGACTCGAGAGCGTCAAGGAAACCCAGATGAGCTCCATGCGGAAGTCGTTCAGCTCACTTCAAGGATTGGAAAACGGCCTGGAAAAAGTGCATCGAGCCGGAATATTCGTCCTGGCCTCGATGATCTTCGGTTTTGACGAAGACACGAAAGACGTCTTTGACGATACGGTCAAATTCCTTCTCAAGAACAAGGTCCACTCGGTCGCCTTCAATGTTCTTACGCCGTACCCGGGGACGAAGACTTTCCAAAAAATGAAGGAGGAAGGCCGGTTGCTCACCGACGACTGGAAATACTACGACCACAGCACGGTGGTCTTTCAGCCGAAAAACATGTCGCCTTATGAATTGATGGTCGGCAAGATCAGAGCGAGGAAGGCGTTCTACAGCCCCCGGTCAATCCTGAGGCGGCTTCCGGCGAACTTGCGCCATCCCCTGGTCTACCTGGCCATGAACTGGGGTCATTTCAAAGGCGCCAGGGTGGAAGAGAAGAGGTTGGCTTTCGTTAAGAAGGATCTCTACGATAAGCTCAATTAGACTGTTGGATCTTGTACCGCTTAACCACAAAGTCGTTTTCTGCTTCATCTGTCGGCTCGATGGCGTAGAAGTAATCTCCTGCGATTCTGGCATGGCTTCCACTCGGGCCAAACGCTTTAAACCACAGATAGTACTTAGGGATCTGCACGCGGTTTAAGAATCGTCCTTCCGGGCTGAACCAATCGGCAGAAAGCGTCATTGGATCTTTAGGTGGATCGAATGTGACCACAAGAAACGAGGAGTCTGAAAGGATCAGAATATCCGCGATCTCTGGCATTTGCGAAGGCGGAACGAGCACAGTTTGATCTTTGGGAAATTCGGAGAAAAACGGCCGAATTATTTCAAGGTCTTTTTCGTCTGGCCCTCTCCGCTGCGTTTTTTTTATGATTTTGCGCAGCGGCAATCCTTCAGGAGAATAAACCCTGATTTCGTATTTATCCGAAATGGCGACATATAGGTTTCCTGCCGGGTCCAATTTAAACATCCCATAGGAATCATAGAGTTTATAAATCCTCTTACCGCTTCGGTCCGTTCTTCCCGGGGCAAAAGAATGAGATTCATATTCTCGGACGAGGTTTCCTTTTGAGTCAAAGCGGGTCAAAACCAGATCTTGAACGTCTTTTGTGCCGGGCCGAAAATGCACGACCCAAAAATAATACTCTCCCTGAGGCCCTAAGGTAAAAACCTGTCGCATTTCGCCGAATTTCAGGAGTGTTTTAGCTTCCCTTCCTTTAGCGTCCATGATGGTTAGTCGCTGCTGAAGCCGGTCATAGATATAGAGGTCATCATTCGGAGAGAGCTGGGATTCCATGGCTGTAAATTCCCCGGGGCCCTGACCTTTAGGGAATTCTAATGTTTCCAAGTCACGGCCTGCTTGGTCAAAAACGTATATTCGATTCTCACGGTAGGTAGGGACCATAATCCGGTCATTAGAATCGATGAGGACACTCTGCGGCCACCATCCTTCATGATGTATTCGAATATCTTCGCTAAAGAGTATTTTCGTGTCAGGCTCAACGGGTTGGTCGGGATAAGAGATGATCGTGGGGACGTCTTTTGAAGGCATCGAGGTGGTCGACGAACTATCTTGGCGACAGCCATAATTGAACGCTGTGAGCAAACACAGGACGGCCAAGCTTGGGATCAGAAATACTGGGCTTGTCTTTTGTCCCATGTCATCCCCTCCGAGATTTCTTCAGATTGTCCTAATATTCACCCCATAAGGCGCTGCCGTCAAGGGCTTTCCGGTTTCCCTGTTTTCCAGGCCTTTCCTTCTTTGCCTGCTATTTGTCTGTGGCCTGCCCAACTGAACTGAAAGCGCCGCAAAATTACGGTTTAGGATTGAAAACGGTACGTGAGTCGGGCCTTATCGCAAATCGCTGAATTCTCGGGAGAAAAGGGAGAAGGGGAGTTGGCTGGGAAGCAAGGATTCGAACCTTGATTGCATGATCCAGAGTCATGAGTCCTGCCGTTGGACGACTTCCCAGCAGGGACGACTATCTTAAACAAAAAGAGGCCGGAATTCAAGCGAAATCGGGGACCGCCGCCCCGGTTGAGGGACCCGGGGCTTCATGATAAGATGGGCGCCGATGAAATCTAAAGTCCCGAAGATCGCCTTCGTCGTCGTCTTGACGCTCGTCCTGCTCTACTTTTTCGGGCGGACCGTCAACTGGAAGGACGTCCCGGCGCAGATCGCCGACGTCAGCGTGCCGCTCTTCCTCCTCGCCATCCCCCTCTTCGTGCTCAGCTTCGTCACCCGGGCCCTCCGCTGGCACGTCCTCGTCGTCCGCGAGAAGATCGACGTGCGCTTCCGGAACCTCGTCGCGGCCAACATCGTCGGCTTCACCGTCAGCTTCATCTTCCCAGGCCGTCTCGGCGAGCTGGTCAAGCCCCTGTACCTGGCCCGCAAGGAGGACCTGAGGCCCGGCTTCGCCGTGGGAACGGTCGTCGTCGAACGCTTTTTCGACATCACCACGATGTGCTTCCTCCTGGGACTCTTCCTCATCTCCCGGCCGCTGTTCGCCGCGTCCTGGCCCATCGGCGAGGAGGTCGGCCGGCGGCTGAGCGTCCTCGGGATCATCGGCATCGGGATCGCCGCGGCCGTCCTGGTCATCATCCTGCTTCTCTATTTCTACAGGGAACGGGCTATGCGCGTCGTCGTGTTCCTCCTCAAGCCCTTCCCCGAAAAAGCCCGCAAGGCCATTCCGGCGCTCCTCGGCGAGTTCATCGACGGGCTCCGCTTCTTCCGGTCCTGGACCCAGCTGGCTTTGTATGCCGTGCTGTCCCTCATCGTCTGGCTCGGCATCACCCTCTTCTATTGGGTCTTCCTCGCCGCCTACCACATCCACGTGCCGTATTTCCTGGTCATTCCGTACGTCTTCCTGACGGCCGTCGGCGCCTCCATCCCCACGCCGGGCATGGTCGGCGGCTTCCACTATTTCAGCAAGCTCGGCATGGTGCTCCTCTTCGGCCTCGAAGCGGGCCGGGCCGCGGGCGTGACGCTCGTCTTCCACGCCGTCCAGATCGCCGTGACATGCGCCCTGGGTTATGCTATATTGGCCCGCGAGGGGCTGACCCTCCTCCAGCTCAAGAGGATGGGGGAAAGCGAAAAACGATGAGGTGTTCATACTGCGGCTTTCTCGAGAGCAAGGTCATCGATTCCCGCGAGAGCAAGAAGGGGATCTCCATCCGCCGGCGGCGCGAGTGCCTGTCCTGCAAGCGCCGCTTCACGACCTACGAAAAGATCGAGGCCATCCCCTACATGGTCGTCAAGAAGGACGGCACGCGCCAGCCGTTCGACGCCCAGAAGCTCCTGCGGGGCATGATGAAGGCCTGCGAGAAGCGCCCGATCCAGATCAGCCAGCTCGAGGAGATCGTCGAGGAGATCGAATCCCTCCTCCAGGAGCGGCCGGACAAGGAGATCGGCGTCGCCGAGATCGGACAGCTCGTCATGGACAGGCTCAAGGAGCTCGATAAGGTCGCCTACGTGAGGTTCGCCTCGGTCTACCGCGAGTTCGGCGACGTCGCCGAATTCCGCCGCGAGCTCGAAGACCTCATGAAGGAAAAATAGCCCTCGTTGGCCGCCATGGTCCTCCGCATCAAGCCCGTCTCCCGTCCGGTCAAGGCC
The DNA here is from genome assembly GCA_963725825.1 of Candidatus Aminicenantota bacterium. Taxonomy (GTDB): domain Bacteria; phylum Acidobacteriota; class Aminicenantia; order Aminicenantales; family Saccharicenantaceae; genus RBG-16-66-30. Next base: position 153,867 of record CAVSAI010000020.1, on the reverse strand, counting down.
GAGACGCGGGTGCGGGCCACGACCCTGGCCAAGCAGCACGGCCGAGCCGCGGCTGCCGGCGCCCGGCGAGGTGACCATCCCGGCCGTCGACGTGTACGAGACCCGGACGGAGTTCATCATCGAGATGGAGCTGCCGGGCGTCGACGGTCAGGACGTCAAGGTCCTGCTCTTCTCGAGCCGGCTCGAGGTCAGCGGCTTCAAGCGGGAGCTGGGCATCCCCCGCGGGTCCCGGTACACCCGGCTCGAGCGGGAGTACGGGGCTTTCCGGCGCGACGTCGTCGTGCCCGGGGCCGTCGACCCAGGCCAGGCCCTCGCCGCGCTCGAGAACGGCGTCCTGACGATCGTGTTGCAGAAGCCCCCGCGGAAGCGGAGGGACGTGGAGATCAAGGCCCGGCGCAACGCCGGTTAGGATGGGAGAACGTCATGGCCAGCATCGATGACAAGAACGGCGACGAGCTCGGAGGGATCCTGGAAGAGCAGGGCCAGAAGCTCCAGGTGCCCCAGAAGCTCCCGGTCCTGCTGCTCCGGGACGTCGTCATTTTTCCGTACATGATCGCCCCGCTCTTCGTCGGGCGCGAGAAGTCCAAGACCGCCATCGACGTGGCCCTCTCGACCAACCGGATGATCCTCCTCCTGACCCAGAAGGACATGGAGGTCGAGGACCCCAAGCGCGAGGATGTCTACGACGTCGGCACCGTGGCCCTGATCATGCGCATGCTGAAGCTGCCCGACGGCCGGGTGCGCATCCTGGCCCAGGGCCTCGTCCGGGCCCGGGTCGACGGGTTCGAGGAGGAAGGCGCCCACATCATCGCCGACGTGACCGTCATCCCGGAGCCCGAAAAGCCCGAGAAGAACCTCGAGACCGAGGCCCTCATCCGCAACGTCCGCTCCGGCCTGGAGCGGGCCGCGTCGCTCGGCAAGAGCCTGCCGCCCGAGGTGCTCATCATCGCCTCGAACGTCGACGAGCCGGGCCGCCTGGCCGACCTGACCGCCTCGAACCTCGAGCTCAAGGTCGAGGACGCCCAGGCGATCCTCGAGATCGCCGACCCCGTCCAGCGGCTGAAGAAGATCTTCGAGCTCCTGACCCGCGAGCTCGAGCTCCTCGACGTCCAGTCGAAGATCTCGACCGAGGCCAAGGGCGAGATGGACAAGCTCCAGAAGCAGTATTACCTGCGCCAGCAGATGAAGGCCATCCAGAAGGAGCTCGGCGAGGGCACCGAGATCCAGGAGGAGATCCGCATCTACCAGGAGAAGCTGCGCAAGATCCGCGTCTCCGACGAGGTCAAGGAGGAGATCGAGAAGCAGATCAGCCGCCTGGCCCAGATGCATCCGGAGTCGGCCGAGACGTCCGTCGTCCGGAACTATCTCGATTGGATGTTCATGCTGCCGTGGAACAAGTCCACGACGGACACCCTCGACCTGGCCAAGGCCAAGCGCATCCTGGACGAGGACCATTACGGCCTGGACAAGGTCAAGGAGCGCATCCTCGAATACCTGGGCGTCCGCAAGCTCTCGAAGACGACCAAGGGGCCCATCCTCTGCTTCGTCGGACCGCCGGGCGTGGGCAAGACGTCGCTCGGCAAGTCGATCGCCCGGGCCCTCGGCCGCAAGTTCGTCCGCATCTCCCTCGGCGGCGTTCACGACGAGGCCGAGATCCGCGGCCACCGCCGGACCTACGTCGGGGCCATGCCGGGACGCATCATCCAGAGCATCCGCAGGGCCGGCACGGAGAACCCCGTGTTCATGATGGACGAGGTCGACAAGATCGGCGCGGATTTCCGGGGCGACCCCTCGTCGGCCCTCCTCGAGGTCCTCGACCCCGAGCAGAACAACCAGTTCCGCGACCACTACCTCGGCGTCCCCTACGACCTGTCCAAGGTCATGTTCATCACCACGGCCAACCTTCTCGATCCCATCCAGCCGGCCTTCCGCGACCGCATGGAAGTGCTGGAGCTTCCGGGCTATACCGAAGAGGAGAAGCTCCAGATCGCCGTTTGCCACCTCATCCCCAAGCAGATCGCCGAGAACGCCCTGACCCCGAAGCTCATCACTTTCACCGGGGGCGCGGTCAAGAAGATCATCTCCCTCTACACCCGGGAGGCGGGCGTCCGCAATCTCGAGCGCGAGATCGCCTCGGTCTGCCGCAAGGTGGCCCGGAAGGCCGCCGAGGGCAAGAAGGGCCTGACGGTCGTCACGGCCCAGTCGATCGAGCGTCACCTCGGACCGCCCAAAGTCTTCAAGGACCAGCTCCTCAAGAAGGACCAGATCGGGATCGCGACCGGCGTCGCCTGGACGGCCGTCGGCGGGGAGATCCTCTTCGTCGAGGCGATCAAAATGCCCGGCAAGGGGAACCTGCAGCTCACCGGCTCGCTCGGCGACGTCATGAAAGAGTCCGCCCAGGCCGCCCTGAGCTACGCCCGGGCCCATGCCGCGGAGTTCGGCATCGACAGCAAGATCTTCTCCCAGAACGATTTCCACGTCCATTTTCCCGAGGGGGCCATCCCCAAGGACGGACCCTCGGCGGGCGTCACCATCGCCACCGCCTTCCTCTCTGTCTGCTCCGGCCACAAGGTCAAGTGGGACGTGGCCATGACCGGCGAGATCACCTTGCGCGGCAACGTCCTTCCGGTCGGCGGGATCAAGGAAAAGGTCCTGGCCGCCCAGAGGGCCGGGGTCAAGAAGATGATCATGCCGGCGGCGAACAAGAAAGACCTCTACGAGATCCCCAAGAAAGTCCTCCGCGAGATCGAGTTCATTTTCGTCGACGACGTCAAGGAGGTCTTCAAGGAAGCCATGGTGGGATCCTTGGTCCGGGCGGACCGGACGAGCGGGACGAAGAAGGCCGGGAAGAAGCCCAAGAAGAACTAGCCCGGCCGAGCCCCCGGGAGGGATGAGATGCGGCTGAAGCACCTCGGCGAACGTCGCGTGATCTCGAGGATCCGGCGCGCCTTTGGTCAGAAGAGGGCCGACATCCTGCTCGGCATCGGCGACGACGCGGCCCTCGTCCGGGGGCCCGAGCGCCTTCTCCTGACGACCGACATCCTGGTCGAGGACCAGGATTTCCGGCTGGCCGACCATCCGCCGCGACTCCTCGGCCGCAAGGCCCTCAACGTCAACCTCAGCGACATCGCGGCCATGGGCGGCCGGCCCCTGCACGCGCTCGTCGGCATGGCCCTGCCCGGAGACGTCGAAGAGAGCTGGCTCCGGCAGTTCATGGCCGGGTTCCGGAGCGCGGCCCGCGAGGCGGGGGTGGCCCTCGTCGGAGGGGACCTTTCTCAGGCCAACGAGATCATGATCTCGGTCACGGTCACAGGCGAGGCGAAGTCGCCCGTGGCGAGACGCGGGGCCAGGCCCGGAGACGCGATCTTCGTCTCGGGGACGCTCGGCGACGCGGCCGGCGGCTTGAGGCTTCTCGAAAAAGGCGGCATCCGCGGGGTCGCCAAGCCCGTCCGGCCCCTGGTCGGGGCCTTCCTCGATCCGGCGCCGCGCCTGAAGCTCGGGGCGATCCTGGGCGGACGGAAGCTCGCCTCGGCCATGATCGACATTTCAGACGGCCTCTCGGTCGATCTCGCCCATATCTGTGAAGAGAGCGGCGTCGGCGCCGAGGTCGAGTCGGACCTGATCCCCATTTCCTCGGCGTTGAAGCGGTTCGCCCGGGACCCGATGGACATGGCCCTCAATGGGGGAGAGGACTTTGAGCTCCTGTTCACCGTCAGGCCGGCCAAGCTGGCCGCCGTCAAAGCTCTGGCGCGGGCGCACGGCCTGACCCGGATCGGCCGCATCACGTCCGGCCGGACGATCAGGCTGATCACTCCCGGAAAGAAGACAGAGAGACTTCGCCCCGGGGGCTTCGAGCATTTCTCGGAATAGGGAAGCGGCCTTTGCGGCTCAGACCGTGGGATAATCGCCGGAAAAGACGACTTCGGCGGGGCCTGTCTGGAAGATCTCTCCTCCTTCGGGCCACTCGACCTTCAAGCTGCCCATCGCCGTCCGGACCGTTACACTTCGGTCCGTCAATCCCTTGAGCATGGCCGAGGCCGCCGCGGCCGCGGAGCCGGTCCCCGAAGCCAGGGTCTCACCGACGCCGCGCTCCCAGAAGCGGACTTCGATCTCGTTCCGGCTGACGACCCGGACGAATTCGACGTTCGTCCTCTGCGGGAAGAAGGGATGGGTCTCGATCCCGGCGCCGATCGTCCGCCATTCGCCATGCGGGGGCATGGCGTCGAAGAAAAGACTGCAGTGGGGGTTGCCCATGGAGACGCAAGTGACCGGGAAGGTCCGTTTGACGACGAAGAGGGGATAGTCGAAGACGCGGTCGAGACTCTGCCCGTCTTCGAACGGGATGTCCTTCGCGGCCAGACGCGGCACGCCGAGGCCGATCCTGATCTCGAAGAGCGGGCCGTGTGAGGACAGGACCTCGGCGGGGCGCTCGCCGGCGGCCGTGCGGAAGAGGATCTTCGGCGACTTGACGGCCCCGCACCAGGCCAGGAAGGCCGCCGCGCAGCGCAGGCCGTTGCCCGAGATCTCGGCTTCGCTGCCGTCGGCGTTGAAGACCCGGAAGCCGGCCTCGGCGGGATCGGTTTTCTCGACGCTCAGGAGGATGAGGCCGTCCGCGCCGACCCCCGTGTGCCGGTCGCAGATGCGCCGGGCCAGATCGCCGGGGGCAGCCGGGGACGGCCCCCTGCCCGGGGAGAAAAAAAGGAAATCGTTGCCGAGCCCGTGGAGCTTGCTGAACCTCATCAACGGACTTTGACGGTGGCGATGAAGTCCTGCGAACCCCCGTCCGCCTCTTGGCGGACGAGGAGGATGATCTCGTCGCCGCTGGCCGTGTTCTTCAGGATATCCTCGAAATCGCGGACCGAGGTCATCTTTTTGCGGTTGGCCTCGAGGATGATCATGCCGGCGGCAAGATTCTCGCGATAGGCCTCGCTGCCCTGGCGGACGTCGGTGATCAGGAGGCCTTCGGTCGTCCGGACCTCATAGCGGCGGGCCACGCTGGGCGTCAGGGCGACGACCGAGAGGCCGATATCCTTGTCGGAGCTGGCGATCTGGCCTTTCTCGCGCTCGGGCGCGAGCTCGTCGACGACGGCCGTCGCCTTGACCTCCTTGCCGTCGCGGATGATGACAAGGTCGACCTTGTTGCCGGGCTGGATGTCGGCGATCTTGAACCTCAGGTCGTCGCCGTTCTTCACCGGCTGGCCGTTGACTTGGACGATGAAGTCATACCGCTGGATCTTGGCCTTATCCGCGGGGGAATCGGGCTCGACGGACGTGATCAGCGCGCCGGTCTTGGAAGGGAGCTTGAACTGCTTGACCATTCCCTCGGTCAGGTCCCGCGGGAAGATGCCGACGCCGAGCCGGCCGCGGACGACCCGGCCCTTGTCTTTGAGCTGGACGACGACCTTCTTGGCCATGTTCGAGGGGATGGCGAAGCCGATGCCGATGTTGCCGGCGAAGCCCGAAGTCAGGATGCTGGAGGTGATGCCGATGACCTCGCCTCTCATGTTGATGAGCGGGCCGCCGCTGTTGCCGCGGTTGATGGCCGCGTCGGTCTGGATGAAGTCCTGGTAGCTCTGGCCGTCGATCGACCGGCCCTTATAGCTGACGATCCCGGCCGTGACCGTGTTGTCCATGCCCAGGGGATTGCCGATGGCCACGACCCACTCGCCGACCTTGACCAGGGACGAGTCCCCGAGCTCGGCGAACGGCATGTTCTTCGCGTCGATCTTGAGCAGGGCCAGGTCGGTCGGCGGGTCCGTGCCGACGATCTTGGCGACGTATTCGTCGCCGGAGGTGGTCGTGATGACGACCCGGGTCGTCTTGTCCTTCTCGACCATGTGATTGTTGGTCAGGATATAGCCGTCGGGGCTGATGAAGAAGCCCGTCCCGCCGACCTCGACCGTGTTCGATTCGGGCTGCTTCTGGCGGGGCCGGGGCTGGGGGAAGATCCGGTTGAAGAAATCATCCCCGAACGGCCAGTCCTCGCCGAATCCCTGGGACTGCGCCGCCTCTCGGCGCTCGGCCACGATCTGGACGACGGCCGGCCCGATCTTCTCGGCGATGGCCGAGAAGTCCATGGGGACTTTCTCTTGGGACAGGGGGGAGGCGAAGAGGCTGGACGACGCGGCCGGGGCCGGTGTCGTGGCCTTAGCGAAAACGTCCGCGGGAGCGGGAGCGGCGCTTTTCTCGGGGAGATAGAGGAACACGTAGCCCGCGAGAAGCAGGCCCAACGCGAAACTCGAGACGGCGATCCAAACGTATTTCTTCATGGGAATCCTCCGAAATCGACCCTTCAAAACTACCATATCGGAGCTGATAATTCAATTCAGCCAAGCCTACCAAAACTCCGGCCCCTGGGGGAACGTTGCACCATTGCATCGGACACGCATCCGGCCTAAGATGGCCCCAGCATGCGCACTAAACCTCGACGCGGCCTTCTCATTGTCCTCGAAGGGATCGACGGCTCCGGCAAGACGACCCAGGCCAAGGCCCTTCTCCGGCGCCTCCGGCGTCGCGGCCGCATGGCTGTCTTCTTCCGCGAGCCGACCCGGGGACGCTGGGGCAGGGAGATCAAGCGCCTGGCCGCGCGGGCCGATTCGCTGACCCCCGAAGAGGAGCTGGCTCTCTTCGTCAAGGACCGGCGCGAGAACGTCGGGAAGAACCTCAAGCCCGCCCTGGCGGCCGGCAAGGTCGTCGTCCTCGACCGCTATTACTTCTCGACCATCGCCTACCAGGGGGCCAAGGGGATCGACACCCGGCGTATCCGCCGCATGAACGAGGCCTTCGCCGTCCGGCCCGACCTCGTCCTGATCCTCGACGTCGACGCCTCCGCGGGGCTGGCCCGGATCGCCGGCCGGAAGTCCCGCGACGAGCTCTTCGAGCGCGAGGACTACCTCGTTCGCGTCGCCCGCATCTTCGCCGGCTTCAAGGGCCCCCTCTTCGTCCACCTCGACGGCCGCGGCGACAAGCGCGCCGTCGCCCGCGCCATCTGGACCCACGTCGCCTCCTTCCTATAGTCAAAGGGCGAGGGGCCGGACGCAGGGAATCCTGTTCGCGCAGGGGTGTTCCCGGAGGAGGCCGTGGGAGGGCGGAGCGGGCACGGTTCCTCGAGCGCAGCGAGAGGAGAGCGAAGCCCGGAGGCGAAGCGAGCCGGCTCGCTGGGCCGGCGAGCGGCCGACGGAGGGAATACCCCGAGCGAAATAAACGGGATTCCCTGCGTCCGGCCCCGAGTGTCCTTTGTCTTTAGGGGTCCATTTTGCTATGATGGCGTATTGACGCCATGAAGATCCCCAGCCTGAAGTTCAAGGTCAAGAAATTCAAGCGCGGCACGGTCCTCCGCGCCTTGCTCATCCTCGTCCTGGCCGGCTTGGCCGTCGGCCTGGGCGCGCTCGCCGGGGCCTACATCTCCATCAAGGACAACCTGCCCAACGTCGCCGATATCGAGACGTTCCGGCCCAAGCTCATCACCACGGTCTACGCCGCCGACAGCCAGCCGATCAAGGAGTTCGCCGAGGAAAGGCGCGTCGAGATCGGCTACGACAAGATCCCCAAGACCCTCATCAATGCCATCGTCGCCACCGAAGACCCGAACTTCTTCCACCACGGCGGCATCGACATGCGCGGCATCCTCAGGGCCGTCTGGGCCGACGTGTTCAAGGTCCTGGGCGGCAAGCGGCCCGAGGGCGGCAGCACGATCACCCAGCAGCTGGCCCGTTCGCTCTTTCTCCATCGCGAAGTCAGCCTCCGCCGCAAGCTCAAGGAGCTCTACCTGTCGCGGGCGATCGAAAAGCTCTATTCCAAGGAGAAGATCCTCGAGCTCTACTGCAACCACTTCTTCCTCGGTCACGGCGCTTTCGGCGTCCAGTCCGCGTCGAACCTCTTCTTCGGCAAGGACGTCGGCTCGCTCGACCTCGAGGAAGCGGCCGTTATCGCCGGGATCTTCCGCGGGCCGTCCCTCTATTCTCCCTACTTGAACAAAGCGGCAACGCTCAACCGGCGCAACCACGTTCTCAACCGGATGGTCTCGGAAGGCTACCTGAGCCGGGCCGAGGGCGAGGCGGCCAAAGCGAAGCCGATGATCGTGCTGCCCCTGAGGCGGACGAGCGCGGAATTCGGGGCCTACTTTTTCGAGGAGGTCCGCCGTTACCTCGAGAAGAATTATGGCTACGACGGCCTCTACCGGGCCGGGTTGAAGGTCTTCACGACCCTCGACCCGACCCTCCAGCGCTACGCCGAGCGGGCCCTCCAGTCGGGGCTTCGCTCGACCGAGAACAGCCGGAACGGCTGGAGAGCCGACAAGCCGAACATCCTGAGCGCCAGCCCCGATGCGCTGAAGAGCCTCGTCGCCGCTCCCAAGGCCGTCCTGGAGGAGCAGTGGCTCCTCAGCTGGGAGAACCAGGCGATCGAGCCGGGCGAGGTCTACGACGCCATTGTCGTCGAGGTCTCCGGCAACGACGCCACGGTCCGGCTCAAGACCGCGCTCGGACGCATGACCGGCAAGGACATCGGCTGGACCAAGGCCCGCAGCCTCCAGGCGATCCTCAAGAGGGGAGACGTCATCCAAGTCAAGGTCGGCTCCTTCGACGGGTCGTCGAACGAGGCCAAAGTCTCGCTCGACCAGAAGCCTCTCCGCAACGGCGCCTTCATCGCCATCGACCCGCGGACGGGGCAGATCCGGGCGCTCGTCGGCGGCTACTCCTTCCGGGACAGCCAATTCAACCGGGCCGTCCAGGCGCCCCGCCAAACCGGCTCGGCCATCAAGCCCTTCCTCTACACCGCGGCTCTGGAGCACGGCTTCACCCCGGCCAGCGTGATCGCCGACGAGCCCGTGACCTTCATCGACCGCTGGAACAACGAACCCTGGTCGCCCAAGAACTACGACCGGAAATACAAGGGCGCCGTCACAGTCAGGGCCGGGCTCGAGCAATCCCGGAACGTCGTCACGGCGAAGCTCCTGGACTTCATCTCGCCTCAAGTCGGAGTCGACTACTGCCGCCGCTTCGGCATCACCTCGCCGGTCTACCCGTACCTCTCGCTCAGCCTGGGGACGTTCGAGATCACCCTGCTCGAAATGGTGTCGGCGTATTCGACCTTCCCCGACAAGGGCGTCCGGTTCATGCCCTATTTCATCACCCGGATCGAAGACAAGGACGGCAACGTCCTCGAGGAAGCCCGGGTCGAATCCCAGGAGGTCGTCTCGCCCCAAACGGCTTACATGATGACCTACCTGATGCGCGGCGTCGTCGAGGGGGAGGGCGGGACGGCCGGGGCCGCCGCCGTCCTCGGCTGGCCGCTCGCGGGCAAGACGGGGACGACCGACAAGTACTCGGACGCCTGGTTCATCGGCTTCTCTCCGGACCTGTGCGCCGGCGTCTGGGTCGGCCATGACCTTCCGATCCCGCTCGGAGCACGGCAGACCGGAGCGTCAGCGGCGCTGCCCATCTGGATGGATTTCTTCGCCCCGGTCATCGCCGATGCCAAGGCCAAAGCCAAGGCCGAGGGCGTCGTCGATTTCGCGCCCCCGGATTTCGAGGCGCCGCCGAACCTCTCCTTCGTCGAGATCGATAAGAAGACGGGCCTCCTGGCGACTCCCATCTGCCTCTTTCCCTTCCGCGAGGTGTTCGTGCCCGGGACCGAGCCGTCCCGGTACTGCACGCTCGCCGACCACCTCCGCATCCTCGATTATTATTCGACCGAAAAAGCGACCGAAGAGCACTGAGGTTCATCTCCCGTTTCCGGACTTGCCGCCTCGCGATAGACTAGTCCTGGAAACTGGAGATGAACTGGAAAAAAAATGGGCGTCCCTCCCCAACCGGCCATGAGGAGAGGGACGCCCCCGATGGAAAGGGGTTGCGAGCTAGTTACTTTCTCCGGACGCTCCCGCCCGAAGAGCCTCGGGACCCGGAGGACGAGCCCCGGGACGAGGAACCGGAGCTGCGCGATGAGCTGCCGCGCGAGGCGCTGCCGCTCGATCTCCCGGAAGAACGAACCTTGGAGCCGCTCGACCTGCCTGAGGAGCTGCTCGTGCGGCCCGACGAAGGCCTGGCGACCGAGCGCCCCGAGGAAGGCCGGTAGCCGGAGCCGGAAAGCGTCCGGGTCCCGCCGCCGGTGCCGCGCCCGTAGGACGTCGCCGGCGCCTTGATGCGGGGCGACGAGGGGTAGCCGTTGACGTTGCGCGCCGCTCCCACGCTCGTGCCCGTCGCGTTTCCTGCGACGGAGCTTTGGGCGGTCGCCGGGCTGCCGTCCTTCTTGCGGATGCTACGGCCGCTCGTGCTCCCCGTCCGGGCCGTGCCGGAGGATTTCTCTCCCTTGGACGGGCTCTTGACGCTCTGGGGCTTGGTCGCGGTCCCCTTGGTCGTTCCCTGCGTCTTGGCCGGGGCGTCCGGCCCGCGGATGGCGCGCGGGTTCTGACCGGCCACAGCCGTCCGGCCGATGGCCTCGCGGCTTATCCGGCCGTCCTTGGTGAGCCCGGTCGAGCCGTCGTTGCGGAGCATGACCCGGTTGCCGCCCAGGGGCTGGACGGAGATCTTCGTGCCCGCCGGCCTGAGGCTGAGGCTCCGGTTGGTCAGGCTCATCCTGTTGTTCAGGCTCCTCAGCGAATCGCCCCGCAGCGCGTTGGCCGCGATGTGCGCGTCCTTGAGGTGCTCGCGGCGAACGACCGTGAGGGCCCGCGATTGATTCGGGTAAAAGGCCCCGTAATAGTGGCCGTAATATTGGCCGCCCAGGATGATGCCGGGATAGCCCCAATAGCTGAGCGGCGCCCAACCGAAGTAGAAATCATCCCACCACCAGTCGACCCAGGCGGGTCCCCACATGCTCATCGGGATCCAATACCAGCCGAGGTCGAGGCCCCAATGCCAGCGGCCATAATGGGATGTCGACCAGCCCCAGGATTCGTAGGGCCACCAGGTCCATCCGGACAGGGGCAGCCAACTCCAGCGGCCGTTGTAGTAGGGGCGCCAGTCCGCGTCGACGCCGTTCGGCCTCCAGACATTGCCGTAGGGGGCGAGATAGGTCCACTCGCCGTTCTCGTCGAGCTCGCCTTCGTAATCGGAGAGCTCCTCGGGCAGCCGGCCCTTGGCATATTCGCGCCCGGTGACGGACGTGCGGGATTCGTTGAATTTGTCGAAGGAGTCGTCGGCCACGGCGATGAAGCTCGAGGGCTTCGCCGTGAAGCGGCCCTCGGAGATCTCGAGCTTCTGCGAGGCCTTGAGCAGGGTCGACCCCTCTTCGCCGGCGACCTCGATGAGGCCCTGGTAGACCTGCATCTCGGTGTCCCGGTTCTCGCGGACGTCGACGCGATAGACGCCGCGGTCGAGGACGTAGAACGAGGAATCGGCCGTGTGGAGCTCGATCCCCTTCTCCTTCTTCAGCGTGCCGACGACGAGAAAGACGTTCCCCGACCAGATCCGGATGCGGGCGACGTCATCGTCCTTCTTGGGGAGGTTGAGGACGTCGACCTTGGAGTCGTTGTCGAGCCGGATGTAGTTGCCCTTGCCGAAGTGGACCTCGAGCCGGCCCTCGGACGTGGCGATGCGGTCGCCCTCGCTGATGGGCATGTTCAAGGCCGCCTCCTCGAAGCCGAGGTCGGACGCTCTCTGGACGAAGGCCTTGCCCTCGATGAAGCTCAAACGGGCGACCGATTCGTTGGTGTATTTCGCGTCCTTGAGCTCCTGGGTGTTCTGCGGAGTGGGCGTCTGGGCCGTCGCCTGGGCAGGCGGCTGCGTCTCCTGGGCGAAGACGCCCGCCGCGAGCACGAGAAGTCCGGCCGCGATGATGAGAGATTTCTTCTTCATGATCCTTCTCCTCTATACGCACACGCATATTGCAAAAAGTATGCCAAGGGCCCTGCCTGATAATATGAGGAGAAAGTCCTGATCTTGTCCTTAAAAAGGGACGATTTTGAAGAGCGAGGACACCTATCCCTGGGGGATATCCCATCTTTTGCGGAAGGTCTGAAGGGGAGAAGCGAGCTCGGCCCGCAGGGACGGGGACGGCTCTTCGACGGGCCTGTCCCTTACGGGGGCTGTCCCTCTCGATCCGAGCGCCCTCAGGACCTCCCGGACGCCATCCCCAAGAGCCTGGAGGCCGTAGCCGCCCTCGAGGACGAGGGCCAGCCGTCCGGCCGCGGTCCGCTCGGCCATAGCCGTCAGGGACTCGGTCAGGCGGCCGAAACCGGCAGGGGTCACGGCCATGCCGCCGAGGGGGTCGCCCGCGGCGATGTCGAAGCCGGCGCTGACGATGATGAACTCCGGCTCGAACTGGGCGGCGACCGGGGCCAGGATCGTCTCGAAGATGTGGAGGTAGTCGGCGTCGGACTTTCCGGCAAGGAGCGGGACATTGAGGTTGTGCCCGTAGCCCTCGCCGTGCCCGAAGAACCGGACGGCCCCGGAGCCGGGGTAGAGCGGCGACTGGTGGGTCGAAAAGTACATGACGTCGCGGCGCTCGTAGAAGGCGTGCTCCGTGCCGTTGCCGTGGTGAAGGTCGTAATCGACGATGAGGACGCGGCGCAGGCCATGCCTGCGCAGGAGGTGTTCGGCGCCGATCGCGGCGTTGTTGAAGAAGCAGAAGCCCATGGCCCGCGAGGCTTCGGCGTGATGGCCGGGCGGGCGCACGAGGGCGATCGTGCTCCGAACGGTCCCGTCCATGACCCGGTCGAGCGATTCGAGGAGGCCCCCGGCGGCGAGAAGGGCGGTCGGCCACGTCTTCGGGCCGGCGATCGTATCGGCGTCCATCGGCACGGTCTTCCCGGCCGTGGACCGGACGAGGTCGATGTAGCCCGGCGCGTGGACCCAGGCGAGCTCCTCGACCGTTGCCGGGCGCGGCGAAATGGCAAGATAGGGGACGGGCGGGTCGTCCTCGAGCATCCGGATGAGCGCTTCGATGCGGGCCGGCGATTCGACATGCCAGGCGCCCATGTCGTGGTCCATATAGCGTCTGTCGACGACCACTCCGGGCTTCACATTTCCTCCATTGCCGGCCGCTCAATCGGGGACATGTCCCCGTCCTGTCAGGGAGCGACGGATCCGGGACAGCCCTCCTCGCCGGTGGCCGTCTTTGCCTGCTTGGGGAAGAACCGCTCGAGCTCCTCCGGCTTGGGCTTGGGCGTCAGGAGGCTGACGATGACGAGGGCGCCCAGCGAGGCGATGAGCGAGGGGTAGATGAGCGGGATGCCCCAGGGATCGCCGTCGGGGGCCGGGATGCCGGGGATCTTCGACAGGGCGAAGAAGACGAGGCAGACGACCGTGCCCGAGATGATCGAAGCCAAACCGCCCGCTTTGGTGACCCGCTTCCAGGCCAGCGCGGCGATCAAGGCCGGGGTGATGGCCACTCCGTAGATCGTGTAGGCGAAGAAGCTCATCTCCAGGACGGACTTGAGCTGGGTCGCGAGCAGGAAGGCCACGACGCCGATCGCGACGATGAGGACCTTCTGCAGGGCGACCATGTTCTTGGGGTTGGCGTTCTTGTTCAGAAAGCGCTGGTAGATGTCGCGCATGAGCGTCGTCGAAGGCGAGAGGAGGTAGTTCATGCCCGTCGAGATGACGACGGCGCAGGCCGCGGCGAGGAGGAGCACGCCGACGGGGAAGGGAACGAGCTCTTTGGCCGCCATCAAGACGACCTTGCCGCCGGCCTTGGGCACGCTGAGGTCGATCTGGCCCTGCAGCTTGCTGTAGGCGAAGACGGCGATGACGACGACGATGGTCTCGACGACGATCGTCCCGACCGTCCACCAAGCCACGGCCTTCTTGGCGTCCTTGCCCGACTTGGCGCTGTAGAACTTCTGGTACATGCTCTGTACGCCGAGGAGGAGGAACATCGTCGACAGGAAGTAGCCGATGGCCTTGAGCCAGGGATGGACGCCGAAATGGCTGTTGACGACGGCGAAGTAGCCCGGGTCGAGCGCCGCCTTGGCCGCGGGCAGACCGCCCGCCGCCGTGACGACGAAGGGCACGGCCAGAAGGCAGGCCAGGACGATGATGATGCCGTTCGGCAGGTCCGTGTAGGCGATGGCGACCATGCCGCCGAGGGCGGTGAAGAGGATGACGAAGGCCGCGGCAATGAAGGTCCCCGTCGCCTCCGATATCTTGCCGTCGGTGATGACGTTGAGGATGAAGCCGCCGGCGACGAACTGGTAGGAGACGATGGAGACGAAGGACAGGATGAGCGCGATGGCCCCGAAGATGCGCGCGGCCGGGCCGTAGCGGACCTCGAGGACGTCGCCGACCGTGTATTGGCCGAAGGTATGGATCTTGGCCGCCAGGAAGTAGATGAGGATGATGCCGACCCAGGCGCCCGCGGCCAGCCACAAGGCGGAGAACCCGGCCTTCGAGGCGAACTCGGCGCCGCTGATGAAGGTCCCGGAGCCGATCCAAGTGCAGATCAGGGTGAAGACCATGACCTGCCACTTGAGACTCCTCCCGGCGACCATGAACTGCTCCTGGCTCTTGATCCGCCGCGAACGGATGAAATTGAGGACCGTCAAGGCGACGAGGTACGCGAGGATGATGATGAGGTAGATCGACATCCGCCCTCCTTCGGGCCGGGGTGACCGGCGCTAAACTTCGAGATCGGGAGGCAGCTCGCCGCCCTTTCGCTCGAGCTTGACCGAGAGCAGCCGTGTCATATTGGGCTCGGCCATGGTCGTGCCGTAGATGTAGTCGGCCACTTCCATCGTCTTGTAGTTGTGGGTGATGAGGATGAACTGCGTCTGGTGCTTGATCGTCTTCAGGAGATCGAGGAAGCGGGCCAGGTTGACGTCATCGAGGGCCGCGTCGACCTCGTCCAGGAAGCAGAAGGGCGAGGGCCGGTAGCGGAAAAGGGCGAACAGGAAGGCCAGGCTGGTCAGCGATTTCTCGCCGCCGGAGAGCAGGCTCAGGTTCTGAACGCGCTTGCCCGGGGGCTGAGCGACGATCTCGACGCCGCTCTCGAGCGGGTTGTCCGGCTCGAGGAGCTTGACCTCGGCGTTGCCGCCCTTGAAGAGCGAGGTGAAGAGGTCGGCGAAATTCTTGTTGACCTGCTCCAGGGCCATGAGGAATTGACCCTTGCTCTCTTCGTCGATCCTGCGGATGGCCTCGACGGTCGAGGTGATGGAGTCGCGAAGGTCCTGACGCTGCTGCGACAGGAACTCGAACCGCTTCTTTTGCTCGATGAACTCCTCTTCGGCCATCAGGTTGACGGCCTTGAAGCGGTTGATCGCCTCGCGCGAGTCCTCGAGCTCCGTTTCGACATCCTCGTCGGTCATCTCGGCCAGGGGCCGCCACTTCTTCGCCGCCCGCCGGGGCTTGACGGCTCCCGTGACTTCAGCGCCGGCCTCTGCCGAAGTCGCGTCGGCTCCACTGGCGGCTTCGCCCGAAGCTTCGCCCGCGCCGTTCTCCTCGGTCTCGTCCTCGCCCAGGTCCTCCGTCCCGGACTCCTCCGTAGCGGCGGCGGGGCTCGTCCCGGGCGCGGCGGTCGTGGACTCCGCCCTGAGCTCGGCCAGCGTCTTCTTGAGCTCCTGCCAGCACATCTCATCCAGGTTGACCAGGTCGCGGTCGACCTCGGCCTTCCGGATCTCGTGCCGGACCCGCTCGTTCTTGGCGGCCTCCTCCTCCTCCCGGCTCTTGCCACGATCGTCTCGAAGCCCTCGAGGGCCTTGCGGACCTTCTCGAGCTCGGCTTCGGTCGCCTCGAGCCCGGTCTCGGCGGCGGCGCGCTCCTCCCCGAGGGCCGTGGCGCTCTCCCGCAGGGCGGCGATCTCCGCGCGGAGGCGAGCCTGGTCCTCGTCGCTCCGCAGGATGTCGCTCTCGAGGATCTGGATCTTGGCCGTTGCGGCTTCCTTCCGTTTCCCGGCGGCCCGGACCTGGTCCCCGAGCCCGTTGATCTTTTCTTGGACGAGGTCGAGCCCCGACTTGGCCTCGAAGAAGCTTCGCTCGAGCGCGGCCTCCCGGGAGGCAAGTCCGGCGTGGTCGCGTTCCCGGCCCTCGATCCTTTCCTTGAGCGATCGGGCTTCGGATTCCCGGACTGCGAGTCCCTGGCCGGTGCCCCGGAGGGCTTCCTGGAGCTTCTCCCTTTCGTCGCGCATGACTTCGAGCTCGCGGCCGAGGATCGACTGGGTCGTCCGGGTCTTCTCGCTGTCGCCGAGCCCATAGCGGTGCTCGCGCTCGCGGTCCTGGAGAACTCGCTCCATCCGGTCGAGCTCCTCGCGGACCTCGGCGAGATCGGCTTCGAGGGCCTCGAGGGCCTTGGTCTTCTCGTCGATCTCGGCGGCGATCGGGACGGATCCGGTCTCGAGGCGGGCGACTTCGGCCTCGAGCTTGCGGATCTCGGAGGCCAAGGCGACCGCGCCCTCGGCTTTCTGGCCGAGCTTGAGCAGCCCGGAGGAGAGAAGCAAATCACCGGCCGGGGTCAGGAAATTCAGCTCGGGGTGCTCCACCCAGGCCCGAACGGCCTCGCCGGCGTCCCTGACGATGACGGCGTCCTCGAGCCCGGCCAACCGGCCTTTGAGCCGCTCGTCGGGCTCGATGAGGCTCTTGAGCTGTCCGATGACGCCGGGACGCTCCAGAACTTCAGCGGGGATCTCCGGCCGGGCCGCGGCCGGAATGAGCAGATAATTGCCGCGAAGCCCGGACGGCAGCCCGCCGGCGAACTCCTCGGCCGGGACGACCCGGGACCGCGTGCCCTCGCGCCAGAACGTGTCGAAGAGGATGGCGTTCTCGGGACTGGTGCGGATGAGGTCGGCCAGGATGCCCAGGCCTCCGGGGACGTCGTCGGCCGGGCTCTCCTCGCGGGCCTTTTCGTCGATCTTGCGCAGGGCCTGGAGGTGATACGCGGATTCGTCGCGCTCCGCCTTGAGCGCTTCGAGCCGGCTTCGGGCCGATTCGGCGGCGGCGCGCCCGGCGGCGATCGCCGTCTTGACGTCCTCAGCGCTGCTGACGAGCGATTCCCGGGCCGCCCGCGTGTCGGCGATGTCCCGTTCGAGCGAGGCCGTCCGCCCGGCGCTTTCGATGAGGTCGACGGCCTGCTCGGCCAGCTGCGCGGCCAGCTTCTCTTCCTGCCGGATGAGGAGCTCGAGCTCCTTGTCGGTCTTGACGCTTTCGTTCTTGGTTTCGGTCAGGCTCTGGAGCGCCTGGAGGTATTCCCCTCGAAGCCGGTCGATCTCGCGGCCGGCGAGAAGCCGGGCCTCGCGGGCCGCGGCGAGTTCCGTCTCGGAGCCGGCGACACCGGTCCGGCTGGCCGCGAGCGATTCCTCGTGGGCGACGAGGCGCCCCTTGAGCTCTTCGATCTCCCGCGTCAGATAAAGAACGTCTTCGAGGAGCTCGTCGCGGTCGGCCTCGGCCCGCTTCTTCTTTTCTTCGAAGAACTCGACCCTCTTCGATTCGCGGTCGATATCGCTTTCGATCCGGGCGCCGCGGGACTTCAGACCGTAGAGGCCCTCCTGGCCGTCCTTGAGGACCTTCTCGAGGTCCCAGAGGTCCTTGCGATGGGTCGCGACGTCCCTCTCTTCGTTCCGCAGCCGGGCGGTCATCTCGGTTTCGCGGAGGAGAGCGGCCTCGTAGAGCGCCGACGCGTCCTGCTGCCCCTTCTCGAGAACGACGAGCTTCCGCTGGTAGTGGTGGGAGGTCAGCTCCCGGATCCGCTCGCGCAGGCGCCGGTAGCGGTTGGCGGCTTGGGCCTGGCGCTGGAGGGAGTTCTTGCTCTTTTCGACCTCGATGATGATGTCCTCGAGGCGGATGAGGTTCTGTTCGGTGCTGTCGAGCTTCGACTGGGCCTGGCGCTTCTTGTCCTTGTAGTAGGCCGTGCCGGCGGCCTCCTCGATGAACAGGCGCTTCTCGTTGGGCTTCGAGGTGACGAAGTTGCCGATCGAACCCTGCTCGATGACGAAGTATTCCTTCTCGCCGATGGCGTGCTTCCAGAGATCGTCCTGGATGTCCTTGAGCCTGACCGTCTTGCCGTTCATCCGGTACTCGTTCTCGCCGGAGCGGAAGGCGCGGTGGGAGATGACCATCTCCTCGTCGTCGCCCGCCAGGGTCAGGACGGCGTCGGCCATGCTGAGGGCGGGCCGCTTGGCGTTGCCGGAGAAAATGACCTCGTCGGTCCGGTCGCCGCGGACGACCTTCTGCCGATGCCCGCCGAGCGACCAGAGCATGGCGTCGACGAGGTTGCTCTTGCCCGTGCCGTTCGGGCCGACGATGGCCGTTATGCCGGGGTGGAAGACGATCTTGGTCCTTTCGGCGAAGGACTTGAATCCCTGCAATTCGAGCTTCTTGATGATCATACTCATAATATCGAGGCGCTTTCGGTTGATTGGGTCCGGCCCCTGGGGGCGAGACAGAGGGCTATTGTAAGCGAATCGGCCCCTTTTTGAAAGGGGAATATCCCCTCTGCCCGATTGTATCCGGTATGGAGGCGAAAGCTTCCGGGAAACTTCGGCAAGGAGGCGACCATGTTCCAAGACGCGCTGTTTCTGCCGGAAAGAAATTGGCGGGCGAGAGCGACGGCGTTGCCGGTTGCGGCTCTCATCCACGCGGTCGCGCTGACGCTCCTAGTGGCCGTGCCCTTGATGCGGGTGCGGGACCTGCCGCAGGTCGACGTCTCGGACGTCCTCGTCGTGCCGGCGCTCCCGACGACGCCCCTGCCTCCGCCAAAAGCCAGGACCGGGAATCCTGGGGCGCGCATCAAGGCGAGACGGGCGGTCGTTGCCGCCGGCGAGGCCTGGCGTTTCGCCCCGGTCGCCGTTCCCGAGGGTATCGTCGAAGAGGGCCTGGGCGAGGGGGGCTCGGAATTCGGCATCCCCGGAGGCGTCGACTATGGGACGGGGGAGGGGATCGCGGCCAACTTGCTCGGCGCGGGCCTCTACGGGCTTGTCGGTGAGCAGGCTGGACCACCCATTGTGGCCGTTGGCGAGGTCAAGCCGCCCCGACTCGTCCGGCGGATCGAACCTGCCTACCCCGATATCGCCCGGCTCTCCCAGATCCAGGGCATCGTCATCCTCGAAGCGACGACGGACATCTACGGGCGGGTCGCCGCCGTGCGCGTCCTCCGCTCCATCTCTCTGCTCGACGCCGCGGCCATCGATGCGGTCCGTCAGTGGGTCTACGAGCCGCTCCTGGTCAACGGCCGCCCCCGGCCCGTGACGTTCACCGTGACCGTCAGCTTCGTCCTCAAAAAGTAGGGACTGCCCCCGCAAGGGACAGTCCCTCTGAACGGGGACATGTACGTGTGGTACGTGTCCCCCTGATTTGACAGAAACAGGCGATTCGTTTAATTTAATCGAGCCTCTGTCAGCCAGCGTAGCTCAGTCGGTAGAGCAGCTGATTCGTAATCAGCAGGTCGGAGGTTCGATCCCTCTCGCTGGCTCCAGAAATTCCCCGCTATGGGCTGTCGGTTGACATCCTTATCCAAGCGGCTTTATCTTTGTCCCGACATGCTGAAGAGGGTTGGCAGGCCATGATCCTCCTGAAGTGTCATGCCGACGGTCTCGGCGTGCCTCGGTTCTGCGGTATCGGCAAAAGGGTGCTTCTATGGGCTATGGTATCAGGCCTGGTGACCGGGTCGGCCTTGGCGGCAAGCTTCAGCTATGAGAATAACGTGGTCAAACTCCTGCAAAAGAATCCGGATTTGGCCCCGGAGATCGTTGAGGCTCTCAAAGACTGCCGGCTGGTGATGGGAATGACGGAGGAGCAGGCGATGTTGGTCGGGAAAAGGTCCACCCGACTCACTCCTCGACCGGGTCAATCGGGTGGGCTGGCCACGGGCATCGATAGGGTCACGACCAAGGACGAACAGGGTCGAAAGTATGTGAAGGTGCTTTTTTATATGCAGAACAAGGCCGACCTGGGGCCTTCTCCGGAAGGGCAATTTCAGTGGCAAAAGCAGGAGGGCCAGCGGGTGATCATCCTCGAGCTACGCTTCCTGGACGGCGAGCTGGCCGGATGGGGGGCGCTATATGATGGAATCGACGACGTGGAGAGGGCCGAGATCAGGCAAGACATCGAGAACAGGTTAGCGAAGTCCGCGACAAAGAAATAATCCCTCCCCGGTAGCTCGCTATTGCCCCTACGATCCAGCCGGAGGTTCGATCCCTCTCGCTGGCTCCATCAGATCGCCGCCTTCAGCTCCTATGCGATCCCGGGTCCCATTAAGCGGTTATCACTGCGCGATCATCGACAAGTGTATGGCGACACACTGCCACCGGCCCGCCTTTTTGATGAACACGTCGGTGCATTGATACCGGCCGCTGATATCCTGCCCCTTGAACGTCTGTTTGGCCGTCATGCGGCCGTTCACCACGGCCGCATCTCCATAGATCCGGGCCTTCATGTTGTCAAGCACAAAAGAGATGACCGCGCCCTCCCCGGACTTAAGGCCCCCCAGAAACTGGGCCTTGGTCCAGACGGCTCCCGATGGGTCCGTGATGACACAGTCCTCCGTTATGAACTGTTCAAGGAAGGCCATGTCGGCCTTGACCTCGGCATTCATCCAGTCCTGCATCTGGTTCAGCAGCTCCTGTTCCGCAGTCCCGGCTCTGGTCCCGGCCGGGGTTTGCGACGTGCCGCCGACGGTGAAAACTAGGACGGCCAAGCTGACCGCGATGATCAGTCTTTTCATTTGTCCTCCTCGAGATTCTGCCATATCTCCCGCATAGCTCGGTTTCCCGGACTCCCGGCGACATTTCCTCGGCAAATCGGGGATGCCGGGCAAATCCGGTCTCCAAAATCCTAGACGTAATCGACAGGTCGGAAGTTCGATCGAAAATTGCAGAGTTCGAACAACGTCGGGAGGCCATTTATTGACACCTGCAATTAATCCACTCTATAATCCCCCCGGCGATTCAAGGGTTGGGGTTGAAATGGCCAAGAAGCTCGTTCCGCTCGTCGGGTCCCTTATTCTCTCCTGGTTCTGCGGCGCGTCTTCGTCTTCCCCGCCGCCTCCGCCCCCCGCGGTCAAAGTGACCCTGACTCCCGCAACCGGGAGCATTCATGTCAACACCTCGCTGCAGTTCACGGCCACGGTGCAGAATTCCTTGAACACCGCGGTGGTCTGGAGCCTTTCGGGCGACGGTTGCGGCGGCGCCACCTGCGGCACGATCACCGACTCCGGCCTTTATTCGGCACCGGCGAGCCTCCCCGTGCCTCCCTCCGTGACGGTCAAAGCCACCGCGGTGTCCGATTCGACAAAATCGGCGAGCGCCACGGTCCACTTGTTCGGCCCTATCATGATCACCGTTCGCCCGCCCGAAATCCTCGTGCAGGCCGGACTGGTCCGCCGGTTCGGGGCGCTGGTCCAGAACGCCATCGATGACCGGGTGACGTGGGCCCTTTCCGGCTCGACGGGCGCCGGGCCCGAGTACGGAACGATCACGGACGAAGGCCTGTACGCTGCTCCGGAACTCGTCCCCGCCGATCCCGTCGTCGCGATCACCGCCACCTCGGTCGAGGATCCGGCCGTCTTCGGTTCCACGACTGCGACCATCGGGCCGGCCGGCGCCAACGAGATCATCTGGTCTTGGGTTTCAGGCAGTGACACCGTGAACCAGCCCGGGGTTTATGGGACCAAGGGCCTGCCCGCCCCGGCGAACGTCCCCGGAGCGCGCGGCGCGGCCTCGTCCTGGATCGATCCCGGCGGCGACCTCTGGCTCTTCGGCGGATTCGGTCATGGCTACAGCGGCCCGACCTTCAACGACCTGTGGAGATTCAACCCGGCGACCAACGAGTGGACCTGGGTTTCAGGCAGCGATGCCGGCGCCCAATCGGGCGTCTTCGGGACCAAAGGCGTCGCCGACCCGTCGAACGTGCCGGGCTCAAAGTCCTTTGCCATGTCCTGGTGCGATCCCCGAGGCAAGTTCTGGCTGTTCGGGGGATCAGGCTGGGACGCCCTGGGGCAGACCGGTCCGATGAACGACCTCTGGTCCTTCGACCCTGCCACGGGCTTCTGGACCTATGTGTCCGGCTTCTATCTGAGGCACGAGTTTGGCCGCTACGGGACGAAGGGTGTCCCCGACGCGTCGAACGTTCCAGGAGCCCGGGCCGAGAGCGCGACATGGATCGACGCCAACGGCAGGCTCTGGCTCTTCGGGGGCTATGGCTTCGACCGGATGGGCTGGTTGGACAGGCTCAACGACCTCTGGATGTTTGATCCGGTGACCTCGGAATGGACCTGGATCTCGGGAAGCGATCTGGCCGGCGATCCGGGAGAATACGGCGCGAAAGGCGTGCCGTCCCCTTCGAACAGGCCCGGGTGCCGGTGCAACACGGTCACCTGGGTCGATCCGAGCGGACGGCTCTGGCTCTTTGGGGGCTATGATTTTTATTATGAGTCCTTTTATTTCGGCGACCTTTGGCGTTTCGACCCCGCGGACGGCCAATGGACCTGGGTGTCCGGAAGCGATTGGCCCGATATGGCGGGCTTCTACGGGACCCAGGGCGTCACCGACCCTCGCAACGTCCCCGGGTCAAGGTATCTCGCGAGATCATGGACCGGTCCCGACGGACTCCTCTGGCTCTTCGGGGGAGAGGGGTTTTATTCGGATAGCGGTTTTGGCACGTTGAACGACCTCTGGAGATACGATCCCGCGGCTAACGAGTGGACCTGGATGGCCGGGAACGACGTGGCCGACCAGCCGGGCAGCTACGTGACCAAGAACTCCCCGGACCTCTCGAACGCCCCGGGCGGAAGGTATTATGCCCTGTCGTGGCTCGATGGAGGCGGACGGTTCTGGCTCTGGGGCGGCGGCGGCGTCGATTCGGTCAAGGACGAAGACAATCTCAATGATCTCTGGTATTTCACCCCGCTGACCACCGTGCCGGCGAAGGACCGGCCCCGGGTCGGTCCCAGGAGGCTGCAATGAAAAAGCCGATTCTCTTGGTCGTCCTGATGACGGCCGTGCTCCTGGGCCTCCAGGCCTCGGACGCGGGGCAGATGGGGACGGGGAAACCTCAGTCGCCCGCCGTTCGTTCCCCTCGAGCGCCGAGCCTCGATGCCGCCTTCGCGAAGCTGCCTTTGCAGTTCATTCCCAACGAGGGACAGGTCGACGGCCCCGCGGCCTTCTTTGTCCAGGGAAGGGACAAGACGATCTACTTCGCCGCGGAGGGCCTGACGTTCGTTCTCGATGGGGGGGCCGGGCCTGAACGCTGGGTGGTGAAGCTCGATTTCGTCGGCGCGAACCGCCAGGCGGTCCCGGCCAGCCTGGAAAGCTCCGGAGCGCTCTTCTCATATTTCAAGGGACAGATCGGAGAATGGAGGCCGGGACTGCAAGCCAGCTCCCGGATCATCTACCGTGACCTATGGCCTGGCATCGATCTTGTCTACGACGGGACCGTGGACCGCCTGAAATCGGAGTTCGTCGTCCACCCGGGAGCGGACCCCACGAGGATCAGATTCGCCTATCGGGGGGCCGAGAGCGTGACGCTGACGGCCGAGGGCCGCCTGGCCGTCGCGATTCCGGGCGGAGGCTTCGAGGACGAGGCCCCGCTGGCTTGGCAGGGATCCGGCGGCGGCAGGGCCCTCGTGAAGGCGGCCTATCGGCTGGACGGCGACGCCGGCTTCGATGTCGGCGAGTACGATCCCAGCCTTCCACTCGTTATCGATCCCGCGGTCCTCGTCTACTGCGGGTTCATCGGAGGCGCGACCTGGGACATTGGCAGCGGCGTCGCCGTGGACGCTTCGGGCTGCGCCTACGTCACGGGCACGGCCCAGTCTCAGGAAAACACGTTTCCCGTGAAGGCGGGCCCGGACCTGACTTTCAACGGCGGGCCCGAGGACATCTTCGTCGCCAAGGTGAGCGCCGACGGCTCGGAGCTCGTTTACTGCGGTTACATCGGCGGCTTGGGCTATGAAAATGGTTCGGCGATCGCCGTGGACAGCGCGGGTTGCGCCTACGTTTCGGGCCGGACCAATTCGACCGATTTTCCCATCACCCCGGGCTCCGCGCTTGTCGCGGGCGGAGGTGAAGATGCCGTCGTGGCCAAGGTGAACGCGTCGGGCACCGGGCTCGATTACGTGGGCCGCATCGCTGGGCTCGGCGACGAGGTCGCCTACGGGATCGCGGTCGACGGCGCGGGCTGCGCCTATGTCGTCGGCCGGGCCATCAATCTTCCGCAGGTCAAGATCGGGCCCGACCTGACCCCGAACGGCAGCTATGAGGCCTTCATCGCCAAGGTGAACGCCGCCGGCATGGACCTCGTCTATTGCGGCTACATCGGCGGCGATTTCAACGAGGAAGCGTACGCGGTCGCCGTGGACGCCGCGGGGAACGCCTACGTCGCGGGCCGCACCAATTCCTCTGATTTCCCGTTCAAGAGCGGACCTGGATCGACCTTCAGCGGCCAGTCCGACGGGTTCGTGGCCAAAGTCAGGGCCGACGGCACGGGCCTGGACTACTCCGGCTATATCGGCGGCGGGCGCGAGGAGGACATCCGCGGGATCGCCGTTGACGCCGAAGGGAACGCCTACGTCACGGGCTATACCGAGAGCGACGAAACGACCTTCATGTTGAAGGTCGGGCCGGACCTGTCCTGGAACGGCGGGTACCGTGACGCCTTTGTGGCCAAGCTGAATCCGGACGGGACCCTGGGCTACTCCGGCTATATCGGCGGCGAAGATAACGACAGCGGCCTTGGGATCGCAGTGGACGGCGCGGGGAACGCCTATGTCATGGGTACGACCGAGTCTCCCGAGTCGACTTTTCCCGTGCTGGAAGGGCCGGATTTGACCTGGAACGGGTCGGCCGACGCCTTCGTGGCCAAAGTGAACCCCGCGGGCACAGGCCTCGTCTACTGCGGCTACGTGGGCGGGAACAACTCGGAGGAGCCGAGCATGGGGATTGCGGTCGACGGCGAGGGGAACGCCTATATTGCCGGCACGACGTTCTCCAGGGAACCGACCTTCCCAGTTCTGGTCGGGCCCGACCCGACCGCCAATGGCGCTTACCCTTACGACGAAGAGGCCTTCGTGGCCAAGATCTCAGCGTTCGACATCCCCGCGGCCGCCGTGAGCTCGGTCTCGCCGGCGGGCGCCACCGCCGGGGACCCCACCCTCACGGTGTCCATCGGCGGCACGGGTTTTGAGCGCGGGTCGGTGGTCATGTGGGACGGCCGTGACCTTTCGACGACGTACGTGAGCGCCCAAGGGCTGCGCGCCGAGGTCGGGGCCGACCTTCTTCAGATCGTCGGGATGATCGCCGTCACCGTCCGCAACCCGAACGGCGGGGTGTCCAACGCCGTGCCGTTCGCGGTCAGCAATGTCCCGCCGATCCTGACGTCCCTTTCGCCGGCCCAGACCACGGTCGGGGGCTCCCGGTTCGTTCTGACCTTGAACGGGACCGGATTCGCCACGGGTTGCTGGATCCGATGGGACGGACAGGACCGGGTGACGACCTACATCAGCCCCGAGGAGCTGCAGACGACGATCGAAGCGGCCGACATCGCCGCGGCCGGCCGGTTCCCTCTGACGGTCGTCAATCCCGGGCCGGGCGGGGGGAGCTCGGCGCCTGTCGACTTCCCGGTCGTCACCTTCTCCTTGGAGACGTCGCCCGCGAGCGTGACGGTCACGGCCGGAGAAACGGCGACCTACACGATCCAGTTGACGCCGCAATTCGGCCCGTTCGATTCCGCGGTGACCTTAAACATCGGCTTCCTCCCGGACGCGTGCTCTTACACCTTCTCGCCGCCGAGCGTGACACCGGGCGGAGGCCAGGCCTCGTCCACGCTGACAATGAGGACGATGGCCCGCAATTACCCGGGGCGGGGGGCATCGATGGCCGCGTCGGCGCAGGCTCCCCCGGCCATGGGACTCCTTATCTTCGTTCTCGGCTCGGTTTGGCTCTGGCGCTTCAGGGCGCCAGCCTTACGGAAGTCCCCCCGGCACTGGGCCGCCGCCATGCTGTTGATCGGCTTGGCCGTACTGATTGCCGGTTGCGGCGCCAGCAGCGATTCCCCGCCGCCGAGAGAGGGGACCCCGGCCGGGACCTATGAGATCGCCGTGACAGGAGTATCAGGGGATGTCGTTGTGGAGGGATCCATCATCCTGATCGTCCGGTGAAACCGGAACGATTCACGTTGGCTTGACATGGGACGATCGTCACGTTGACATCCCTCCCTAGCGGCGTTATCCTTGCGCCAAGCAGCAGAGTCATCGGGCCATGAAATGCCCCAAGTGTCACGCCGATAATCCCGATACGTCCCGGTACTGCGGCAGCTGCGCCTCACTTCTGAGCCAGGAGCACCCTCCGGTCGACTCCTTGACGAAAACCGTTCAAACCCCTGCCCATGCGCTTTCGAAGGGTACACTCATCGCCGGGAAGTACCGGATCGTCGACGAGATCGGTCGGGGCGGAATGGGGATCGTCTACAAGGCCGAAGACATCGTCCTCCAGCGCACCGTTGCCCTCAAATTCCTCCCGGCGCAGTGGACGGCCGATCCCGAAGCGAGAGAGCGGTTCATCCACGAGGCTCGGGCTGCGTCGGCCCTCGACCACCCTAACATCTGCAACATTCATGAGATCGGAGAGGCCGCAGACGACCGGATGTATATCGCCATGGCTTTCTATGAAGGCCAGAGCCTGAGGGAAAAGATCAAGCAAGGTCCCCTGAAGCAGGAAGAGGCCCTGAACATGGCCATCCAGGCGGCCACGGGCATGGCGAAAGCTCACCAGAAAGGCATTGTCCACCGCGACGTCAAGCCGGCCAACATGCTCATCACATCCGACGGTGTGGTGAAGATCTTGGACTTCGGCCTGGCCAAACTCGCCGGCCAGGTCAAGCTGACCCGCGAGGGAACAACCGTAGGCACGGTCGCCTACATGTCTCCGGAGCAGGCGAAGGGTGAAGCCGTCGACCAGCGCACCGACATTTGGTCGCTGGGAGTTGTCCTCTACGAGATGCTCTCGGGAGTCCTCCCGTTCAAGGGGGATTACGAGCGGACGTTGGTCCATTCGATCCTAAATCAGGACCCGGAACGCTTGGACCGGCTCCGGAAAGACCTCCCGGCGGGCCTAGAGAATATCGTCTTCAAGACCTTATCCAAGAATCCGGCGCACCGATACCAGAGCATGGACGAGCTCGTCGAGGACCTCCAATCGGTCGCAGCGGGCTTGCAGCCGGTCCGAGCCGCCTCGATGATCTTCCATGGCCGGTTCTTGGGGCTCAAGAAGGTCCATGCCTATCCGGCGATAATGGGAATTTTGATACTGGCCATCGTCGCGTGGCTTGCGATCTTCCCCAAACGCGGCCAGGCCTTCGATTCCATCGCCGTCTTGCCGATCGAAAACCTTACCGGTGACCCCGGCCAGGAATATTTCGTCGACGGGGCTACCGATGAGTTGATAGGGCAGCTCGCCCAGATCGGAGCGTTGCGGGTGATTTCCCGCACGTCGGTCATGAAATACAAGGCGTCGAAGAAGCCAGTGCCTGAGATCGCCCGCGAGCTCAAGGTGAAGGCCGTCGTAGCGGGGACCGTGCATCGGGTCGGCGATAGGGTGCGGATCCGGGTGGAGCTGATCGAGGCCCTCCCCGAAGAACGAAACATTTGGACACAGACCTACGACCGGCCCATGACGGACGTGCTGGTGATGTACAGCGAAATGGCCCGATCCATCGCCGGCAGGATGCGGGTCAGTTTGGCCCCGCAGGAAGAGACCCGTCTGGCGAGCGCCCGCCAAGTCAATCCCGAAGCCTATGAGGCCTGCCTCCAAGGCCAATTTCACTGGTACAAGCTCACTCGACCGGACCTCGAGACGGCGCTGCAGTACTTCGAATCGGCCCTGGCCAAAGACCCCAACTATGCCCAGGCCTATGCGGGGATCGCCAACGTTTGGGTCGGACGCCAGCAACAGGGCTTCGTTCCGACAAGCGAGGCCGCGCCGAAGGCGAAGGCGGCCGCCGCGAAAGCCCTGGAGCTCGATAGCATGCTCGCGGAAGTCCATTACACGCTGGCGGGCATCAAAACGTGGACGGATTGGGACTGGGAAGGCGGGGAGGCGGAGTACCGTCGGGCCATCGAACTCAACCCTAACCTTCCGGGACCACGCGCCGCTCTCTCTCATCTATTGAACATCCTGAAGCGCCCCGATGAGGCGATGACGCAGATCCGGCGGACGCTCGAACTGGATCCTCTCAATGCGTTGTTCCGGGGTTTTTATGCTATGGATCTGATGTACGCGCGCCGGTACGACGACGCCATCGCCGAGATCCGCGACACGCTCAAGACCTCGCCGAACGACTTGATTGCGTTGTCAACCCTCAGGTCCGCTTACCACATGAAACAGATGTACCCGGAAGCGCTGGAGGCATGGAAAGCGTCCTATGCCGCGAGGGGGGACCAAGCGGCTGAAGAAGCCTTGGCGAGAGGCTACGACGAAGGCGGTTACCCGAAGGCCCTGCAGCGTGCGGCCGAGGCGATGGTGGCGCGCTCGCGCACTGCCTATGTTCCGGCTTGGCAGATCGGGACACTCTATACCCGGGCCGGAAAGAAGGACGAAGCCCTCGAATGGCTGGAAAAGGCCTATCTGGCCCACGACCCCAACATGCCTTACATTGCGGTGGACCCGATATTCGACATCCTGCGGGACGACCCGCGATTCAAGGATCTTCTGCGCCGGATGAACCTGGGCCGCGTTTGACTACCCGTCCATCTCTCTGCTAGTCTGGGGCCAAGCTGGAGTACTGGAGTAGGGGATAGAGCGATGCGATCATGAAATCCGCCTGGCGTGGCCCTTGTTGCCCAGAGACTCGAAGGAGTCGAATTTGCCTGGCCGTCCTGCCCTTTCTGCTCCTGGGCATTCTCGGCCAATGCGGGTACCTTGCTCGTGAGGCTATGATCGTCTACTTGAAGGTCGATACCGAGTTCTCCGCCAAGGAGATCGAGATCGAGATCGACAAGCCCTTCATCGAAAAGTACAAGAACAGGGTGGACATAACGACCACATTCACGGTCGACAGGGCCATGCAGAATCCTCAATCCCGCCTCCTCGACGGCGATCTTCACATGGCCGGACGGGCCCCCGAGGTCGGACTTCCGGTCGTCGCTGAGATCGCGAATGCCGCTTCCTTCAAGCCGGCGACGGACCTCGTCCATGCCGCCGAAAGAACGGGCAGACCGCTGAAGATCTCCGGCGTCTGGAGGATCTGGGCCGAGCATGCGAAAAGAGCCGAAGAAGTGCAGGGGGAGTCCTTAGACCGCATGCGATCCGAGAATCCCGGCCATGTCTTCGAGGTCCATCCCGTCACGCGGATCAACGGCATCGAGCTTCTCGAGAGCTTCAGGCCCATCAAGGGATTCCTGCCCGGAGCCGCTCGGGATACGTTCGGGATCTATGAAGGCGTCGAATGTACGATCACGGTCAAACCCCGGACGATCTCACTTGTCACCCGGAAAGGGATCTATAACAACGTCGAGTTCATCATGGAGATCGTCGACGGCCGCCAGGATGAAGTGCCTGGAGGGAGATTCGTGATCGCCGCGGTGAGGGACCTTAAGGGGGATTTGCTCGTGGAACGGCTCCGCATGGTCTTCGCGGACGATACGCCTCCCGAGCGCGCGGTCCGGCGCCTCAAACGCGGAGACCGCCTGCGCGTCTACGGACTGCCGAGGATAAATCTCGAAGAGATCTCGCGGCGGGTGAGGGGATCACGGACCGATCCCGCCCTCCTGACCCAACCCCTGCCGTACGAGATCATCATCCAGGGCGTTTACGAAGAAGACAAATAGCCGGACGTGCGCATGGCTGAATCAGACAAGCCGAAGTTGTTCCATCCCGGCGTTGGACGGCGGGGCATGACACAGCTTCATTACGAAGCCTACTGCGGGAATCTTGAAGGGCTCGCTAGGTGTTTAGCCGAGGGCATGGATCCCAACGCCCGGGACGATTATCGCGGGTACACCGCTGTCCATTGGCTAGCAGACATGGCAGCAGTCTACGGACCGCGTGTCGAGATGCTGCGCATGCTGGTTGACCACGGCGCAGACATCAACCTTCGGTCCCGCGACGGAATGACACCTCTGATGCTCGCCCTGGAAGCAGGGAGCGCCCTCGGCGATGAACTCGCCCAGGCGCTGTTCGCGCTCGGCGCCGAGGCCGAGTAGGGCCGCCGTCGAACAAGCCGATGAAACGGACGACGTCGCCGTAGGCACGCTATAGAATCGAAACCCCCACTCGGCGGCGCAGCTTCCCCCGGCACTTGGTTCGTAATCAGCAGGTCGGAGGTTCGATCCCTCTCGCTGGCTCCAGCTCTCGCGAGGCGAACCGCTGACCGTCCCAGCACCTTCAATCCAACCTTCTTCAATCTTGACACTTCTCGGACGTCGGAATATCGTCGCCGTAGATGCGTATCAAGTATCTGCAAATCAGAAGGCCCTATAGTTTTGCCTCGCCCTTCAACGGGTTGGAGTTCGTCGTCCTCATCTATGCGGCAAACAATGAGCGCTTGCTTCCTTTTGATTGATCTGGTTTCTCAGGCGCCGGCCGTCCAGGCTTTACTTCGTGGCCTGCCACTTAAGAAAAAGATCGAATGGCTTTCGCTTCATGGCCGTCTCGAGCCGCTTCCAAAGACTTGGGCAGACGGATCGCAGGTGTTTTCATTTGAGACACCGATAGGGCTACGCTGCGATTTCTTCTTTGACGAGGACGAGATCGTGTTTATCGGAGATCACACGACGTTCACCGTCAAGGATTCCCGATGAGGAGCGCCAACGGTTTACTGACAAGCCCTTCGGCTTGCCAGGGAGATGAACGCCTATGAGCGAGTGGATCCAGGCCGGATTTTATTTGGTCACGGAGGCCGTCCCCCATCCGAAGGACCAGCAATTTCTCCTTTCGCGGATTATCACGGTCAGTAATTACATGGCCGAAGTCTATCCCGGCGCGTGGGCGATAACTTGGGTCGAGACGCCGCCAGAGGAGCTGGCCCGCATCCGTGAAACACTTCAGCTCACTGAATCGGAGTTCGCAGATCTCCGATCGTGGGTGGATCGAGCTTTTTATTCTTCGGAATTCGGCTGGCCGAATCTATTTTTGAACCTCAGCTCTGCTCGCGATTTCAATCGCCAGTTCTTGAAAGCCGTTCGCGGCGTACGCCTCATTGGCCTGAGCATCAGGCCTGACGATGCCGAGGAGCTCATGAGACTCGAATCAGAATGGTACGAGAGTGGACGAATTCGACCTATAGGCGGAAGTCCCCGTGAGGCGCCGGCTTCGGCCCGTTCTCTCTTGCCGACGCAGATAATGGACAACAAGCGGACAGGATATCAAAAGACAGCCCCGTAACTGATTATCCCGAAAGCAGTTAGCGCCGCAACGGGCATGATTCGTAATCAGCAGGTCGGAGGTTCAATCCCTCTCGCTGGCTCCGCCACATTCCTCGGCAGCCTTCTCAGTATAACAAACTCCGAATACCCACATAGATCAATCCGATGGTGAATATAGCCCCCATGACGATGCCAAATATCGCTCGGCCCATGCCGAGTTTTTCCGGACGCTTCTTGATATCCTTGATCGCGAGGACCCCGAACAATATCGCAAATGGGGCAAAGACGAACAAGACCGAGAAAAGGCCCAGATAGCCGGCTGCGATCGCGTAACCGGACCTGCCCACCGGAAGGATCATCCGCATAAGCCCGTCGGGTTGGCTCTTTGCCCGAGGACGGGCCTGGCCCGGCAGGCCCTCTCCCTCGCCTTCTAGCCAGGCTTTGCAGAACTTGCATTTCACCGCTTCATCCTGAATCTGTTCCGCACAATAAGGGCATTTCATCATTTGGTTCCCCTGGCCAAATGCTAATCAGGCCCTACCGGAATGTCAATGAGAATCGGGGCGATAGCGAGATCGCCCTGAAACAGGGTTTCTCCGTCTTGGGGCTTAATCCGGGTCGGCGGTTGGTCCTCCGGTCGTCGAAGAATTGACATAACCTTGACAACTTCTGCTTTTCGTGGGCTATACTCGTGGCGTACGAACCTCCCGGCGCTTTCGATCGCCGCGATCGACCGCGGCAGGGATTGACCGGCGAATGCGTATGATCGAGACGTCTTCGGGAACTGAACCGGGAAACGCAGAATATCGCTGGCAGGAGGAGAGCCATGAAAGCATGCCCGTTCTGCTCACAGATGATCCAAGACGAGGCGATCAAGTGCCGGCATTGCGGGGGGTGGCTTGATAAAGAAGAAGAGGCGAAACAGGCCGAAGCCGCCGCGGACAGTTCAAAGCTCGGGCTCGTGAAGATCTATAGCTACCTGCTCCTGGCTTTTGCCGCCCTGTTCGCCCTGGGGATGATCATTGGC
Source organism: Candidatus Aminicenantota bacterium (assembly GCA_963725825.1). Lineage (GTDB taxonomy): Bacteria > Acidobacteriota > Aminicenantia > Aminicenantales > Saccharicenantaceae > RBG-16-66-30. The sequence goes on along the minus strand of CAVSAI010000020.1, from coordinate 121,623 downwards.
GTTATCGCGGGCGGTGCCGGTCGTTCCGGCTCATTCGGCGTTACGGAACTCCTATTGATCCTGATGATCTTGGCAATGGTCGCCGCGTTGGTCTTCTTGGCATTGGGGCTCCTGAAACGAAAACGCATCGCCTATATTCTGAACATCGTCCTTTTAGCCGCGGGGCTCATCTTTGGAATACTTATGCTCGTGTTTGTAAAGATCCCCAATGCTCGTTTAACGCCCGTCCCTACGATCCTCGTGACCGGAGTCTGGCTGGCTTATTTTATCGGCAAGAAGCGTCTGTTCCCCAAACGTGTTGCAGCCCGGAAGGCGGCCCTATAGCCCTTGAGTTCAGGAGGATCGACGTGGCCGGCAAAACAGGCTCTATGCTATTGACCCGCAGTCACGATGGGTGCTATTCTCGGCGGCAAGAACCGCGTGCCGTAAAGTCACCTTCCCAGCTTGGGCTGGGTCGGGGGGAGAAAAAGGAGCGAGCGGCATGAGCTTTATCAACATCGAGATATGGGACGCCAGCGGCAATAAAAAGACGCCCGTCGAGGTTCCCGGGGATGTCCCCGTCAACAGGATCATCGTCGTCTTGGTCGAACGCCTCAATTTTCCCCGCTATGACGCCACGTTGGGGCAACTCCTGAGTTATAAACTCCATCATCAAGCGTCAAAACGGCAGCTTTTGGACGATCGAAGCCTGGAGCAGGCGGGGGTCACGGACGGAGACATTCTCCGTCTGGTCCCTGAAATTACGGCCGGGGCCGGGTAGGGGGACGGCGCCGTGCGCATAGAAGACCCCATCGGCGACTCCAATGACAGGTTCGCCAGATTTCGCCTGATCGACTGGTGGGATCAGACCAGGCTGCGGGAAGCCAAAGTCCTTGTTGCCGGCGCCGGGGCCCTTGGGAACGAGATCCTGAAGAACCTGGCCCTCTTGGGCGTCGGCCATGTTCTTGTCGCCGACAAAGACGTCATCGAGAACTCCAACCTCTCCCGATCCTGCCTTTTCCGGGAACGTGACAACGGCGCGCCCAAGGCCCAAGTCGCGGCGGAGGCGGTCCGAACGATCTTTCCGGGGGTCCGCGCCCACTGGTTCCAGGGGGACGTCGTCGACGGCCTGGGGCTAGGGGCCTACCGCTGGGCCGATCTCGTCATCGCCGGCTTGGATAACAGACGCGCGCGGCTGGGGGTCAATCGCGCCTGCTGGAAGACCAGCCGGCCCTGGATCGATGGCGCCATCGAGCAGCTCGATGGCCTCGTCCGTGTTTTTGTGCCGCCCCACGGCTCGTGCTACGAATGCACGATGAGCAAGACGGATTGGGACATCCTCAATGTCGAGAGGTCCTGCAATCTCCTGACGCGTGACGACATGCTCCTGGGCAAGGTGCCGACGACACCGACCTCAGCCTCCGTCGTCGCCGCGATCCAGTGCCAGGAGGCCGTTAAGTTCTTGCACGGTCTCGAAGTTCTTGAAGGCAAGGCCTTTGTGTTCAGAGGCCTGAGCCACGACTCCTATGTGGTCTCGTACCCGCGCAAAGCCGATTGCTTCAGCCACGTCACCTATGACCCCGTCGAAAAGCTCGGTTTAAGCGTCAAGCAAACGAAGATCCGAGATCTTCTGCGGGAGGTCAAGGATCGGCTCGGCCGTGACGCCGTCCTCGAATTCAATCAGGAGATCGTCGGGTCGTTGGAATGCGCCGGCTGCGGGAAGACCGAGGCTGTCTTCAGGCCGCTGAGCCGCGTCAACGAAAAGGAAGCCCGCTGCCCCCATTGCGGGCAGGAGCGCAATCCCGCGCTCCTGCATGGCGTTTCCGGGGATGAGCCTTTTTTGGACAGGACGTTCTCGGAGATCGGGATCCCGCCTTTCGACATCATTGTGGCCAGAAAGGGCCTGGAGCAGACCTATCTCGAATTCGATAAAGACGCGCAGGGGGTCTTGGGCCCCTTGGGGACGGATGATTGACGGAGAAGCGAACGCCAAGGGGGAAGACATGGGCACGGGAAAGCCGGATATTTCCCAGATCGACATCGGAGAGCTGAAAGCGGGGGGGTTTCCCTGCCCCGATGAGCGGGCCTTCCGGATCTCCATCGCCGAAGCCGCCTATGGCTCGGTCAGAGAGCATGCCGCGGAAGATACCGCCATCGAGATCTGCGGCGTGCTGGTCGGTGAGGTCCTGAAGGACGAGAAGGGGCCTTTCCTGGCCATAACCGCCGCCATCCGGGGGAAGAACGCGGCCACTCAGGCCGGCCAAGTGACGTTCACGCAGGAGGCCTGGGCACACATCCTTGAGATCAAAGACGCCGCGTTCCCCGAGCTCCGCATCGTCGGGTGGTATCATTCGCACCCCACCTTCGGGATCTTTATCTCATCCCAGGACCAATTCATCCAGACGACGCTGTTCAACCAACCCTGGCAGGTCGCCTTCGTCGTCGACCCCGTTTCCGGTGACGAAGGATTCTTCGTCTGGCACAAAGGCGCCTTGGCCAGGGCCGGCCGCTATTGGGTCGATGGCCTATCGAGGTCCATCCCGGAACATGCCAGTCCCGGGCCGATGGTCGTCAAGAAGGTGGAGGAGCTGTTGACGGCCATCCCAAGATCGGGACCGGACAGATCCCTGCCGCTTTATCTCATTGGGGGCCTGCTGCTGTTCAGCCTTCTCTGTCTGGGCGTCTATCTAAGCGTCCGGTCCGCCAACGAAGGGATGCTGGCGTCCGTCGACAGGGTCATCAACGCCATCACTTGGCCGAACGACGCCTCCGGAACATCCGCCGATCACCGCCTGATCTACGAGGTCCTCCGCCGGCTGAGGCAAGACCCCCTCGTGGCGTCCTTGAAGATGCAGGTGGGCCAAGAGAATAGGCGCATCTGGTGTCGCGGCGAGGTTTATACCCGCAAACAAAAGGAACTGGTCGGCCAGATCATCAAGGGTGTTCCCGACGTCGAATCGGTCGACCTTCAGGGACTTGCCGTGACGCACCTCTATCAGGTCGCCGAAGGGGATACCCTTGAGAAAGTCGCTCTCCGTGTCTATGGGGACGACCGCAAATGGGAGCAGATCTATCGGGCCAATCTCGAGCTCATCAAGGACCCGAGGAAGATCTCGCCCCCTCTGACCCTGCGGATACCGGAATGAACCAGGGGAGATCGTCTCGACGAGGTTAGATCTCATGGACGACGCGAACCGGATCAAGCTGTCCTACGAGGAGCTGGGCCGTCCCCAGGTCGATCAGGCGCTGACGGAGATCAAGAAACAGAAAAAGCGCGCGGCCGTTCGGGCCAAGGCCGGTGTCAAAGACTCTCGAGTCCGAGCGCTCAGGAGGCTCTTGTTCCTGGCCTTGGCCGGCCTCATCGGCCTTGTTCTTGTCATGAGCCTTCTCTATTTCGGAAAGTCCTGGATCTCCGGCAAGCTGGGCCCGGATGAGAAGGGGATCAGCGATCCTTCGAAATCTCCTTCGCCCTGGAAATCGAAAAGGATCTGAAGACAAGGTCTTGATGAAGGGTGCGAGAGCATGACCAGCAAGCTGCGGATCACCCATGAGGAGCTTCGAAGCCCGGAGGTCGATCAGGTCCTCAAGCGGCAGGCCGAGGAATTGACCCTGAGAACGGGGATGGCGACCCGGACGATCCAGCCGCAGAAGGTCAGCCTCATCCATCGAAGCTGGTTCTACCTGATGATCGCGGGGGCCCTGGGGGCCTTCATCGCCTGGGCCGTCATCGAGCCGTATTTCGATGACGAAATGGTCTCGGTCGGCTCGGGCTTTATCGCCTTCCTCCTGCTGCTTTCGGTCGGCGGCCTGACGGGACTGATGATCGGCTGCATGGAAGGGATCCTGGCCAGGAACTTCTTCCGGGCCCTGAAGGCCGGGGGCGTGGGGTTTCTGGTCGGATTCGGCGGGGGGATCGCGTCCGCCATCATCGCGGGCCTGCTCATGCTGTTCATCGATCCGCTGGGAATTGCGATCGTCGGCCGGGCGGCCGCCGCGGACCCTGCGTCCCATCTGTCCGGATTCCTTTTATTGGTCATCCGGCGGAGCCTGATCTGGGCGGTGGTCTGCATGGCCGTCGGTCTCGGGCCGGGGATCGCGCTGAAGGCCAAGAAGCTGATCATGAACGGTTTCTTGGGCGGTCTTATCGGCGGCGCGATCGGGGGATTCCTCTTCGATCCCATCAACTATATTGTGAGCGGAGGGACCTTTATGTTCGGCGGCGAGATCAGCCGGGCCGTCGGCTTTTGTGTCGTCGGGGGCTGTGCCGGGCTCATGATCGGCCTGGTGGAGATGATCTCCAAAGAGGCCTGGCTGGTCATGACCGAAGGGCCGCTCAAGGGAAAGCAATTCATCATTTATAGGGACCCGACGGTGATCGGAAGCTCCCCCCGCAGCGAGATCTACCTTTTCAAGGATCCTTTGATCGAACCCGCGCACGCCGTGATCCATACCATCCGGGACGGCTACGAGATCGAGGACAAGGACACCCCGGATGGCACCTGGATCAACGGCCAGCGGATCAAGCGGAAGCGTCTGACGACCGGCGACGAGATCAGGATCGGGAAGACCCAATTCACCTATTCCGAAAGATCGAAAAGGCCGTCCGTTTGAAAGGCTGCCGGGAACGCCGGGGACAATCTGCCAGGGAGGTCGAGGCATGAGCGATCCACGGGAAGAGCTCAGGAAGGTCTACGCGGAATGGCCGACCGAGAAGCTGCTCCACGAGTACAGGACAAGTCGTTCCGGCTATTCGCCCGCCGCGCTTCGGGCGATCGAGAACGAATTGCGTATCCGGGACGTGAACGTCGAGACGTCGCTCAAATGCCCCCGCTGCGGGATGTCCAATCCGGGCTCGGCCCTCCGCTGCGATTGCGGCGAGGTCCTGCAGACACCGCCCGCGCCCCTCAAGGCCCCGTCTCCCGAGCAGGTTCTAAGACCCTTGAAGGCCAACAAGAAGATCTCCGACGAGGAGCGTTGCGGCATCTGCAATGGTCCCCTCGTCTTAGGCGAAGATGTTGTCCAGTGCGAGAAGTGCCTCAAGTATTTTCATCTCAAGTGCAAGGACGATCAAGGGGGATGTAACTCCCCCCAATGCCGGGTCGACATGGCGAAGTGCCCGTTCTGCAAAGAACTCATCCGGGCAGACGCCCTGAAGTGCCGTCACTGCGGCGAATATGTCGACGAATCGGTCCGGAAAAGCGTCCAGCCGAAGGAATGTCCCAAGGAGGCCAAGGATGCCCTGACCTATTCCCTCGTCGGGATCTTATGCTTTGGTTTCATCCTGGGCCCCATCGCCATCGCCAAGGGCTTCAAGGCGTTGAAGATCATCAAGAGCGAGCCGGGCTGTCCGGGAAAGGGAAAGGCCCAGGCCGGGATCATTATCGGGGTGCTGGAGATATTGCTCTATCTCGCCGGTTTCATCGCCAGGTTCAGCAGGCCATGAGGGGCATCAAGCCGGCTTACGCGGCCCTCCTGTGCGCCTCGATCCTCGTTCTTTGCTCGGTGCTTGCGATCGATCAGGGTCGGGTCGCGGTCGGGACTCAGGCCAGGTCCTTCCGCATGCCCTGCGTCTGTCTCTTCAAATCTATCACCGGCCAGGATTGCCCCTTCTGCGGCTTGACGCGGAGTCTCGTCTCCATCGGCCACCTGGATCTCCGGAGTGGCTGGCACTACAATCGAGCCGGGCTCCTCGTCTATCTCCTGATCGCTTATCAACTGATCGCCAGCCTGGCCTTGGTCCTGAAAGGCGGCCGGGCCGGGTCATGGACCGCGGGGCGGCCCATGACGACTCGGGCTTATTATGCCGTGAGCGCCATCCTGCTCGTCACGTGGATTATCCGCCTCATGGAGTCCTAAAAGGAGGATCGAACGATCCATGAAGTGCCTGATCTGCAAGAGCCCGATCCAGCAAGCTGAGCCGGCCAAGACTTGCGAGAAGTGCCTGAATGTCTTCCATCAGGAATGTTGGGACGATAACGTCGGTTGCGGCACGCCGGGATGTTCAGAGCTTCCTAAAACCGAACGGAAGAGCGGCGAGCCGTGGGTCCAGAGCTATTGGGGGGCCACCAGCAAAACATGTCCGGCCTGCAAAGAAATGATCTCCGTGGGCCTCCTGGCCTGCCCCTATTGCCAGCAGAGCTTCGATTCAGAGGCCCCCCTCACGACCGACGAGCTGAAGGACCGCTTGACGGGCTCAACGACCAATGCCGAGCCGCGTCCCCCCCAAATCCGCGGAGCCGTGACGATCTTCGTCGCCGGCATCCTGGGCTTCCTGGCGCCGGTCAACATCATCTGGGGATCGATCTGGTACCGGCGGAACCGGAAAGCCCTCAAGGCGGCCAGCGCGGCCCACAACCTCCTGGCCGTGATCGGCCTGGTCTTTTCCGGCCTTTATCTGATCCTGGTGCTGATCGGGCTCGTTCTCCGGTCAGGAGACTGACATGAGCGTTCGGCTTCGGAGGCTCACGAACGACAATGAAGAGCTGAGACAATATGCCGTCGATCAGGACCGCGTTTTGATCAGAAATACCACAGGCGAGCCGCCCGAGAGATACCAGATCGAATACCGGCTCAAGGGCCTTGAAATGAAGGGCGGCGAGGTCGTGGAAAGATCCTCTTATTTGGTCGAGATCGTCCTGCCGCTGGAATATCCCACCATGGAGCCGAAGTGCCGGATGCTGACGCCCGTCTTTCACCCCAATATCTCCCCCCAGGTCATCTGCCATACGGACCATTGGGCCGCGGGCGAAAGCCTGGTCGACGTCGTGGTCCGGATCGGCGAGATGATCAGCTATCAGAACTACAATATCAAGAGCCCGCGCAACGGAGAGGCCGCCCGATGGGCCGAGAGCAATATGAGCCGGTTCCCCATTGACCCCGTCGGCCTTTCGTGGGTCAGGCCTCAAACGGAAGGAGGGACTCCCCAACATTCCGACGAGATGACGAGGGCCTCCCAGTCCGGATCATGGCCTGAAGGGGAGACCGTCGATGAGAATCCCATCCCGCCGAACATGGAGAGGAAGAGCCCAGCGGCGGATCCCCTGGGCTTCACCTGCGCGAATTGCGGAGCAAAAGGGCCAGCGGCCTCATTTCATGAATGCTCAAATCGTCATATGGCTTGTCCCGATTGTGTTCTGATCTGTCATGGATGCGGGAGGCGGCTCTGCGTCCTCTGTTCTTTCTCCCAGTGCTCGTCGTGTAAAGCCATCCTGTGCGAAGAATGCGCGATCTTCTGCCCATCCTGCGGCCGGCCGTTCTGCAAAGCCCATCGCGTGGAATGCCCGGCCTGCCGGACGGCGACCTGCCCTGACTGCGGCCATGTCTGCCCTTCGTGTCAGAGGTTTCTCTGCCATACCCATTTTCCCCAAGCGGATGATCTCTGCGCAGATTGCCTGGGGTTGGAAAAGGGGACAGGCGCGCAAGCCGTCTCGAATCGCTGCAGCAAATGCGGAAATGTCATTGAATATTGGAATGCCCGATTTTGCCCTTGCTGCGGGACCAAGCTTCACTGAAGATGATTCGAATGGGCAGACATTCGGCGTGTTTGACTTCCCGCCAATCCCTCTGTTAGTCTGAGGCCAAGCCAGAGTGACGGAGATCGCTCGGCCATCAAGTGCCCTGCTGGAAACATCCTCATCCCGCGGAATAAGGAGAAGACGTCATGACCCATTCTGAACCCAGCCTTATGAGACGCGGATGGATCCTGGTTCTCGCCATGGCCGCCATTCACGCAGCGGCCATGGCCCAAAACCCCGACGCCAATCCCTTGTTTTCCGAAAAAAAAGTGAAGAACTATTTGCCCCAGATGACTTGGGTCGAGGTCGAGCAGGCCCTGACCCATACGGACGCCGTCATTATTCCTCTGGGGTCGATCGAACAGCACGGCCGCCACCTGCCGCTCGGAACGGATACCTACGAAGCCGTCGAGACGGCGAAACTGATCGCTCAGAAGGCCGATGTCCTCGTCGCCCCCGTCGTGATCGCGGGCCTCTCTCCCCATCACATGGGCTTTCCGGGGACGATCACATTGTCCCCGGAAACCTTCGAAGCGGTGGTCTTCGAGACCGCCCAGAGCCTGATCCGGCATGGCTTTCGGAAGATCCTTATCTTCAACGGGCACGGCGGGAACAACGTCTCAGTCGCCAACGTCATCCAAAAGATCAACCAAACGACCCGGGCCGCTGCGTTCGACCTGGGAAGGGTCGAAATCGCTCGCAAGGAGCCTCTCTATCCCCCGATTCCCTGGGACGTCCATGCCGGCGTCGAGGAGACGTCCATGATGCTCTACCTGGCGGGAAGCCTGGTCGATATGTCCAAGGCGGTCAATCCCAAGTTGTCCTTCCCGCCGGACGTGACCCAGATGGATGCGCTCGGGAAGTCCGATCGGGCCATGGCCAAGCTGGCCGCGGACATGCGTTTCCGGCCGCTCGAGACCGGCGAGAAGACGAGCACCCGGGAAATGACCGACACCGGTTCCGTGACCACTGGCGACATCAGGACCGCCACGGCCGAACGCGGGCGGCGCGAGCTCGAGGGGTTCGTCGACGCGGCCGCGAAATTCATAGAGGCCTGGCGGAACATCAAATAAGAAGCCCCTCTCAAGCTTCTCTGCGAATCGCCACCGGCCTGCCGGATCATGAGTTCTTGACTCTTGCCCGGGGCCAAGATATCCTCGTCGAGTGATGGGGAGGGGAGATTTCGAGCCTGGCGCCGGCGCTTTCATGCCGGGCGAGAAAAGCAAATTCCTATCAACTCATATCTTCAGGGCAGGCTAATATGAACGATACCAATCATCATGCCAGCGAAAGCATCCGCAGGGTCATCGACTTCGCGGCTGCGGGACTGGTCGACCGGGACACCCTGGTGGAACTGATCGTGCTCGGAGCCGTCGCTTCCGAGCACGTCCTGGTGATCGGCCCCCCCGGAACCGCCAAGAGCGAGGCTGTTCGACGCATCGCTCGCGCTTTGGGAGGGCAATATTTCGAGTACCTGCTGGGCCGATTCACGGAGCCCTCGGAGATCTTCGGCCCCATCGACATCCGTAAGCTGCGCGATGGTGTGGTCGAGGCGCAAACGGAGGGGATGCTGCCTAAAGCGGAGATCGCCTTCCTGGACGAGATCTTTCTCGGCTCGACGGCCATCCTGAACACGCTGCTCGGCGTGCTGATGGAGAAAGTCTATCGCCGCGGCACAACCGTGGAACGCTGCCCGTTGCGCGTCTGCGTCGGCGCCTCCAACGCCCTGCCCCTGGACGAATCGCTGGCCGCATTCGCCGACCGATTCCTTATCCGCGTCTTTTTGGAGCCTGTGGCCGATCCCATGCTGGAAAACCTCCTCGGCTATGGCTGGTCTCTCAACACCCGGCCGGGCGACGAATTCGTGGCCGATCTGGCCTTGATCGACCGATTGGGTGAAAAAGCGCTTGGCCTCGACGTCTCACCGGTGCGCGATCTGATCGCACAGGCCGTCCGCCTCCTGCGCAAGGGGGGCATCGAGATCACCGATAGGAGGATCGTCAGGTTTCAGCGCCTCGTGGCGGCGGCGGCCGTCATCGACGGCCGCGACGTGCCCTCGAACAGGGATCTCTGGCCGGTGATATTCGCTCTGCCCACGGCGCAGGATCAGGACAAAGCCCGCGACCTGCTGAGGGAATTGCTTGAGCCCTCCGCCAGCGACACGCTGCGGGTCAGCGCCCAGGAAGCGTCCCTCGGGATGCTCGCCAGGGCCGCGGGCTTCGTGGCGGAAGGTCGTCGCTTATTGGCCGAACGTCCGCCCGATGGCGACGGGGGGCTCGCGCCGTGGCGGTTGAAGCTGGAGGGGCTCGCCCGTGAGATCGACGCCTCATTCGTCAAGGAATCGCTGCCCGCGGACCTGGCCGAGCTGCGTCGTGACATCGTCCGGGAAATCGGCGAAAGCGAATGATCCTGCCGCGAATACGCGTCCATTGGACGCAGCGCGAAACAGCCCTCGCGCCGGTCGGCGTGGCCGCCTTCGGGGATCGGGCGCGTGCGCTGGCCCGGCGCCTGCTGCGGGACGACTTCGCTTGGCCGATGGAGCGACTGCGGGGCGCGGCCACCGATGATGCGCTGGTGCTCCTGGGCGAGGCATCAGATCTGCCATGGGTGGACGGCGCTATCTATCTTGGGAAAGACCGCAAAGCCGGCTCGCTATTGGTCCCCACCAACATGGTCCCGTCCGTGCCGATCGACGCCTTGGAACGCTCTTTGGCCGGTCGCTTTGCGGATCTAGCGCCGCCGATCGTCGTCTTGCCGGCTCACGGCCTGGTCTTCAGCGCCGCGCCGGCATTGCCCCTTAGCAGAACACGACTCGCCCGTTGGCTGGAACAGAACCCATGACTCGCCTGCCTCGAGCGCTCGCTCCGTGGGCCCCTTTTCTGGAGGCGTTCCCTGACGAGGCGGCCCAGACGATCTGGCCGTGGCTTCCGAGACTGAACTCGCTCCTTGGCCCTGTCCACGTCGATTCGGACAGGAGATCGGGAGAGACGGACGGCTTCGACGGCCTGACGAGACGCGGCATTTATGACCGCCTTGTCACCGGCGAGTGGGCCCTGCTGGAACTCCTGCCCGAGGAGTTCATCCGGCGGGCCGCCATGAATGAGCAGCTCTTTTTGAAGCCCGCGCGGAAATCGCCGCAGGAGGCCAAGCGCTCGGTGATGCTTTTCGACGCGGGCCCCGATCAGCTCGGGGCCCCGCGGCTTGTGCATCTGGCATTGCTCATGATCATGGCCCGGCGTGCCAAGACTTCCCGAACGTCCTTCGCCTGGGGGATCCTGCAGAACCCTCCCGGGTTGCAGGGAGAATTTTCGGCCGAACAGCTCTCGCGACTCGTCAGCGCCCGCACGTGGGACACGCCCGGATCGGGTCATATCGACCGTTGGAAAGAGGCGCTCGCATCTATCCAGCCGGAAGACCTGTGGATCGTCGGCTCCCCCCGTCTGGCGCAATTGTCCCATCTCCACTACGCCTCGACGATCGTCGTCGATGAGCCTTTGGAGATCCCGGCCACGCACATGTCCGTGAGCGTGGCGCGCCCGGGGAACGCCCCGCATATGAAAGTACGGCTCGAGCTCCCGGCCTATGATGCTGGCGTGCGCTTGCTGCGCGCGTCCGCGTACAGGAAGACCGCGGCTCGTCCGGAGGAGCCGAGCGTTTCAGGGGCCATTCAGCTTTCGTGGGACGGGCGGCGACTTTTCACGCGCGGCCTGGATTCGACGCTTGTCGCCTATCACATCCCGAACACCTCGAAAGAACCTCCGGGCAAAGCGCGCCAGCTGAGACCTGGCCCGGCCGAAGCGCTTTTGGCCGCATCCAGGGACTACCACAAGTGGTCGTGGCTGACATTGAGCGAGGGCCGGATCGTCCGCCACGGTCCCGAGGCGGGGAAAACAGGCAGCGTGGACGCCGGCTTAACGGAAGCCTGCGGCGAAGGCTTTTTGACGTGGCCCGCCGTTGTGGCCCCGCCTGACGACGCCTGCGTGTCACCGCTCATCCCGTGGTGTGCCGTCAGAGTCGGCACGGACTTCCACCGCTGCGTCGCCTTCACCGACGGCCGGCAGGCCCTGGTCGGGATCTCTGACAACAGGATCGTTCTCTACGAAGAGCACGTGTCGTTCTGCGTCGATGACACCGAAACGCACGCCCGGAGCCTTCTCATGATGGAGAATCCGCCCGGGGGCCCTCGCCGCCTGGTCAACTCCGTTCTCGGGGAGATTTCCGACCATCCGTTCGATCTGAACGGCGACGGCACCTTCGGGGTGGTCAAGGGCCCCTCGAACATTACCACCCGGACTTTCGGGATCAACGACGTCGGGCTTCGGTGGAGGTTCTGCCGCCTGTCCGGGAAAACGGGGGATTGGCAGTTTGACCTCCAGCAACAGGTCGGAAGCAAGGTCATCGGGTGGATGCCCTCGGACGGTCAGAACGGGAGTCTCCTGTGCTGGACCGAGCAGCCCGGCTTGGTCATGTCCATATCCGAGCGGAAGAGCGTTGTGTTGTTCAACGCCTTCAAGCCGATCCGCTCGTGTCTCTTTCACCCGATGCGGGCCAATATCGCCATGAGCACGGACGACGAGTTGATAGTCTATAGCCTTCGGGAATCCCGGGAACTGTTGCGGATCCAAAGGGGCCGGGCATGAACGCGGATCTCGCGCCGCGCCGGACCTGCCACCGCGGCTTTGTTTTCGCCGGCGCCTTCTGGCTCGATCCGTCCCTTATCGGCGCCGCAAAGATGGCCGGCCGTGTCCTTTCCTTATGGAGCGAAGGGTGCATCCTTCACTCGGCGGCCGGCGGAGTGCTTCTCGTCTTGCCTTCGCCCGTGCTCGTCGAGAGTCGTTGCGCGCCCGGGGTCGTCCTGACGCGCCGCGACGGACTTCTGGTCGGATTCCCCGCGACAAAAAGCGAGACGGCCCGTCTCGATCCGCCGCCCGGAAGCGCCCTGCTCTGTCGGGAGGGGCGGATCTGCGTTTGCCGGCTGACACGAGAAACGCTCCTGGATCCGGCGGCCTGGCTGGATGTGGATGATCTTCTTGCCAAGACATCCCGCCCTCTCGGCGATCCTCCGCTTCCTGCCGTCATGGACCGAGGCATCGAGCCTGCGCCGTTCGAATCCCATTTCGACCCGGAATTGACCCGTCCTCCGGACGAAAAGACCAAGCTGCTTAAAGCCCTGGCTGAAGCCCCGGCCCGCCGGAACGCCGGCGCCGCACGGCGCGGATTCCCGGTTGGCCGCTGGCTGGCCTTACCGTTTGGAGCTCTGAGCTGGCTGGCCTTACCGTTTGGAGCTCTGAGAAGAGGCTTTTCGGCGGGAACGGCCGCCTCGAAGCCACGTTCCTTCCGTCGGACGCGTCAGGGATCCTGGCTGGGCCGGGGGGCCGCTTCGGCGCGCCGCCATCTCGGCTCGAGGCTGCTTAATTCGCCTGTGGGGAGCTTCTTGATGAACCGGCAGGCGCGATACCTGCATAAGATGACACGTCTGTTTGAAAATAACGACCTGGACCAGGCGCTGCGCTATGCCATCCCACTCGCCACATTGATGGAGATGGTCCGGTCGGTGCCATCGTTTTTCCGGCCCAAGCCGCGCTCCGATCTGTCCATAGGCCCCGGGACCTCGGATCGCCCCATCCGGGTCATGTCCTTGAGCGAGGATTATCAGTTTTATCTGACGGAGCTTTATCGCCAGTCCTGCGCCCGTCTGGAACGGAACGGCGAAATTGAAAAGGCCGCTTTTGTGCTGCTGGAGCTGCTGAAGAGCACCGAGGAAGCCATCGCCCTGCTGGAACGTCATCGGCGGTTCAGGTTCGCCGCCGAGATCGCGCAGTCCAGAGAACTCCCTCCGGGAATGGTGATCCGGCTCTGGTTTCTGGCCGGGGAGCCGGCCCAGGCGGTGCGCGTGGCGCGGAGGACCGGGGCCTTCGCGGACGCGATCGTGCGCCTCGAGCGAACACACCCGGCCGAAGCGGCCAAATTGCGCCTCATCTGGGCCGGGGTCCTGGCCGACGCCGGCAATTATGGGGCGGCCGTTGACGCCGCCTGGCACATTCCCGAAGCGCGTCGTCTGCTGCTCGAATGGTGTGAGCGCGGGATCCGTCTCGAAGGGGCCATAGCCGCCCGCCTGATCATCAAAAAGATCGCCTTGGAGCCCAGCTCTCTTGAAGACATCTTGCCGAAGATCAGGGAGATCCTGCACGACACCCTTCCCGGCAACCTGCGCGCGAAACTGAGCCTGGGGAAGGCGATCCTGGAACACGCGGATCGCCAGGATCTCCGCGCTCTCTCGGGCTTTGTCTTGCGCGAGCTGCTTAAGGACTTGCACGCCGTGCCGTTCAATCCCGGATTCGAATCGGTCGTTCGGGGCCTCAAGGGAACGACCCCGGACCGCATGTTGGTCGAGGATCTCCCGTCACACGCGTTCGCCATTCCGGCGACCGGCCCGAAAGGGGGCCTGGACTTTCGCCGGGACGCCGCGGACGTCGGACTTCATCGCCTGTCCGACGGCGTCTGCCTGCCGAGCGGCAGGCTGGTCGTCGCGCTTGGCGAGGCGGGAGTTCAGGTGCTCTCGCGAAGAGGCGCCCTCATCGCGCATCTCGACTGCCCGGCCGACCGACTTGTTCTCAATGACAGCGGCAACCGTGCCATCGCCATGGCCCGGCGCGGCCGTGTATGCCGACTAGCGCGCATCGACCTGGAAACGCTTAAGGAACAATACTGGTGCGACGCTCTGATCGATAGCGCGGCCGATACCTATGACGGGGAGATCTGGTTCGTCTCCTACGAGGATGCGCTGATGGCCGTCGATGCGCTGTCAGGCCGCTTCGAGTCGATCTGGCAGGTCAACGATCTCAAAGGGCCCATCCGAGCCATGACCCGCAATTCATCGGGCCTGAGTTTCTTGGTGGGCGCCCCGGGCGAACCCGAACACTGGAGGTACGAAATACCGTCGATGACGTTGCGCCAAAGGCATGGGATGTTCAAAGAGAACGGCCTCGTAAAGCTCTGGGCGGTCATGCCCAAGGACTATTATGGGATTTGCATATTGAATCCGGCGGCGTCCGAGCATGAACGTGATCGCTTCTTTGTCCGCATCGGGACGAACGACAAGAAAGCCGCCTGGCAAAGCCGGGAGTTCGAGGAATTGCCGACGTCTCTGGGGATCTACGACCATGTCTGCGCGGTCACGACGGAAACGGCGGAGGGCCGGCGGATCCTCTTCTTCCGATGGCCCGACGCGACGGCCGATCCGGCGATGCAGCTTGATCTCGTCGGCGCCAGGTCCGCCGCAGTCCGCCGCTATGCGAATACGTTCTGTGTCACCGACGACTGCGGTCGTTTGCTGGTCATGTCCCCGGAGGACTTGCGCTTGATCCGCGAGGCGAAGCTGTGAGCCGGCAATAAGCTCTTTCGGCGGGTCCTTCAACTCGACACGAACTCGACATGCTGTCCGCACCGTAAGGCCACCTTGACAACCCCTTTGTTCGCCACTAATGTTCCCTGAGTCAGGACAATGCGCAATTCGTAGGCTCGTTGACGGGGCCAGGGAGGATCCGCTCGTGAAGAAAGTCGCCGCGTTCGCCGGATCGGCCCACAAGAGAAGCAACTGCTTCACGGCTCAGTCCGCTATGAAAGCGATTCTCTACACCAAATACGGACCGCCGGAAGTGCTGCGGCTGCAGGAAGTGGAGAAACCCTCGCCCCGGGACAGGGAAGTGCTGGTCAAAGTCCACGCCACCACCGTCACCGTCGGCGATACCGTCATGCGCAGTCTCAACATGCCCATCCACGGCTGGCAGCGGCTCCTGGCGCGCCTCTACCTGGGAGTTCGCAGGCCCAAACGCCCCATCCTCGGGATGGAACTGGCCGGGGACGTTGAATCCGTCGGCAGGAAAGTGACCCGCTTCAAGCCCGGCGACCAGGTTTTCGCCTCCACCTTCGCCGTCAATTTTGGAGGCTATGCCGAGTACAAATGCCTGCCCGAAAACGGAGTGATGGCGCTCAAACCGGCCAATCTCACCTACGAGGAGGCCGCCGCCGTCCCCGGCGCAGGGCAGACGGCTTGGCAGTGCCTCAAAAAGGGAAGGATCCAGCCCGGGCAGAAAGTCCTGATCTACGGCGCATCCGGCGCGGTGGGCACCTGTGCGGTGCAGCTTGCCAGCCGCCACTTCGAGGCCGACGTGACAGGCGTGTGCAGCGGCGCGAATTTGGAACTGGTCAAATCTCTGGGGGCGAGTCAGGCTATCGATTACACCCGGGAGGACTTCACCCGAAGCGGCCCAACCTACGATGTGGTCTTTGACGCCGTCGGAAAGCGACTCCCCGCGCAGGGCAAAAAGGCGCTTGTGCAGACCGGCATCTACATCAACGTCCTTGCCGACTCAGGCCGCGGCGAGACGCTCGAAAACCTGCTCTTGCTCAAAGAGCTGGTCGAGGCGGGCAAGCTCAAACCGGTCATAGACCGGGTCTATCCGCTGGAGCAGATCGTCGAGGCGCACAGATATGTCGACCAAGGACACAAAAAGGGAAATGTGGTGATCACCGTGGGACACAACAGCGGGATTTAGGCAGAACGAGGGGTATCTCCTCTTGACAATTCTCCTGCTCTGGCCGATGATTAAGTTGAGTTAGGAGCGGGGGATCTAAGCGGGGGGGGCAGAGTTGTGCGCTAGCAAGTCATCATGGGCCCGATCCGGGAGAATGACGTTCGGGCCATCCGCTCGGGTAGATAACGAAATACTTGGCTTTTCAAAGGTCGGCGGGGGGGTTGTGAATGGCAGAAAAGAAAGCCAAATCTAAGAGAGAAATAACGGACATCGAGTTTCCCATTGTCGGCATCGGCGCTTCGGCCGGCGGATTGGAGGCTTTCGAACAATTCTTCAGAAAGATGCCGCCCGATAGCGGGATGGCGTTCGTCCTCATCCAACATTTGGACCCCACCCATGTCAGTGGTCTCGCCGAGCTGCTTAGAAGATATACCAATATGCCCGTGTTTGAAGCAACGGACGGCGCGCGCGTCGAGCCAAACTCGGTCTACGTTATCCCGCCCCATAAGAACATGGTCCTGGCCCGGGGGGCACTCCAATTAGTGGAGCAGACCCAACGCCAGGCTGTCAGCAACACGATCGATATCTTCTTCCGGTCCCTGGCGGAAGAGCGGCAAGCCAGGGCCATCTGCATCGTCCTTTCCGGAGCTGCGATGGATGGCACGTCGGGCTTGGAAGCCGTCAAAGCTGAACTCGGCATGGCCATGGTCCAGGACCCGGTTTCCGCCAAGTACGATAGCATGCCCCGGAGCGCCATCGCCACCGAACTTGCGGACTTCATTTTGTCTCCGGCCGAAATGCCGGAGAAGCTCATCTACTATGTCCGGAGGTTTTATGGGAAACCGGGGATGATGCTCCCCGAAGCGGCCAAAGAAAACACGGAATCCCTTCACAGGATATTCACCATCGTCCGTAAAAGGACGAAGCACGATTTCTCGGGATATAAATTGCCCACACTCAAGCGTCGCATTGAAAGGCAAATGAGGGTCAATCAGCTTGATAAGATCTCGGATTATATCCGTGTGCTGGAGGAAGATCCCAATGAGGTTGATGCTCTCGGCAGAGATTTCCTCATCAACGTGACCAGCTTTTTCAGGGAACCGGAAGCCTTCGACGTTCTCAAAGAAAAAATGAAGGGCCTGCTTAAGGACAGGCCCCGGGGCAGCGCCATCAGGATGTGGACGGTGGGCTGTTCCAGCGGTGAAGAGGCTTATTCTCTGGTCATCATGATCAAAGAGTGCATGGATGAACTGGGTCAGGAGTTCCCGTTGCAGGCCTTCGGGAGCGATATCGACAGTCACGCCATCAGCAGAGCTCGCGCCGGTGTCTACCCCCTCAGCGTTGCCGCCGATGTCGGCGAAGAGCGCTTAAAGCGGTTCTTTGTCAACAAAGACAATGCTTACCATATCAAACGGGAGATCAGGGAAACGACCGTCTTTGCGGTCCAGGATATCATCGGCGACCCGCCCTTCTCGAAGATGGATCTGGTCTCCTGCCGGAATCTCCTGATCTATCTGAACCGAGACACACAAAGAAGAGTGATCCCGCTCCTGCACTACGCCCTGAATCCGCGCGGCATCCTTTTTCTCGGATCGTCTGAAACGATAGGGGAGTTTGCCGACCTCTTCTCGGAACTGGCCCCGAAGTGGAAGATCTATGGACGCAACGAGCAGAAGAATCCGGAGCCGATCACGTTCCCCATTAGACTGCTGACACAAAGAACGCCCGGTCTTCCCGCTCCGGAAACCGAACTGGCCGCCAAAGCCAGTGCCCGCCAAATGGCCGAGAAGGCGCTCCTGGAAGCTCTGCCGCCATCCGTGCTTATCGACGAAAAGCGGAATGTCATTTATGTTCATGGCGAGCTCGACAAGTACTTGAAATTGCCTCGTGGAGAGACCCGATTGGGTCTGCTCGATATGGCCAGAGAAGGCTTGAGGGCGGGGCTGACGTCGGCGATCCAAGAAGCATCGGCACAGAAAAAGAGGTCCATCGGGAAGGCCTCCGGGTGAAGAGCGACGGCGGCGTTCAACTGATCAATATCAGCGTCAGCCCGGTGGCGGGACCGGAAGAAGAGCAAGGGCGGCTCGTCGTTGTGTTCCAGGATGCGGGCCACCCTGCGGAACATGGGCCCGTGAAGTCGGGACCCGAGCACACCGACGTGGCTGAGGTCCGCGTTGCCGAGCTGGAGCGGGAGCTGGAAGAGACCAGAGAAAGCCTGCACAGCCGTATCGAAGAGTTGGAGACCGGCGTGGAAGTGCTCCGATCCACGGATGAGGAGTTCCAGTCCGCCAATGAAGAGCTGCAGAGCACCAACGAGGAACTGCTGACTTCCCAGGAGGAACTGCAATCTGTCAATGAGGAATTGGTGACGGTGAACGCGGAGCAGCAGATATCGAATGCGACCTTATCGGCTCTCAATGACGACTTGATCAACCTGTTCAGCAGCACCGATATTGCCGTCATTTTCCTCGACGAGGGGCTGAGGATCAAACGATATACGCCCACGGCCACCAAGCTTTTCAATCTCATCGCCACAGATATCGGTCGACCGATCTATCACATCACGATGGCCCTGGCCTACGACGACCTGGCTGAAGACGCCAAAAAAGTACTGAACACGCTGATTCCCTTAGAAAAAGAGGTGAAATCTGAGGACGGGCGGTGGTTTACCATACGCATTTTTCCCTATCGGACTGTGGAAAATGCTATTGCCGGGCTGGTCTTGACCTTCGTGGAGACCAGCAGATTCCAAAAAATGAATCAAGAGCTCAGGGCGGCCATGGAGTATGCCAATAGTATTGTGGCGACCCTTCGCGAGCCTTTTCTGATCCTCGACGCCGAACTTCGAGTCATCTCGGCCAATCCGGCCTTTTACCGGACGTTCAAGGTCGAGCCGCGGGAAACGGAAGGCCGGTTGATCTTCGATCTCGGCGACGGTCAGTGGAACATCCCGAGACTCCGAGAACTCCTCGAGGATATTTTACCCAAGGATTCCGCCTTTGAAGGTTTTGAGGTTGACCACGATTTTCCCAACGTCGGACATCGCAAGATCATTCTCAACGCGCGCCAGCTGTTTGTCGAGGGGGAGGCGGTCAGCCGCCGGGTGTTGCTGGCGATGGGGGATGTCACAGAGCGATAAGGCGCCTTTCTCGAGGTCGAGACCGGGCGCCCGCCGGAGACAGCGCGACTCCGTTGCGAACGCGAAGGAGGGGAGATGACCAAGGGCAAAACCAACGGGCGGGAGGTCGAACTGCGCGCGCGCGCCGAGAGCCGGCTTTCCGAGCGCGTCGCGAAAGTCCCCGTGGCGCCGACCGAAAATGTCCAGCAGCTGGTCCATGAGCTGGAGGTCCACCAGATCGAGCTCGAGATACAGAATGCGGAGCTCCGCCAGACGGAGTTGGAGCTCAAAGAATCGCTGGAAAGGTCCATTGACCTGTTCAATCTCGCTCCGGTTGCTTACCTCACTTTGGACAAAAATGACCTTATCCTACAGGTCAACGTGGCCGCCGCCAGGCTTTTTGGCGCCGAAAAGCGCGCCCTGCTTAAAAAAAGAATGACCGAATTCATCGCTCCGGGATCACAGGATGCGTTCTATTTCCACCGCAAGATCGTTTTAGAATCCCGCAGCGTCCAGACTTGCGAGATCGATATGCTGAGAACGGACGGCACTCTATTCCCCGTCCGGCTCGAGAGCTTGGCCAGCACCGACAAGACGGATGAATCCGAGCAACACCGCGTCGCCATTTTTGACATCACCGAGCACAGGCAGGCGGAGAAAGGGCTGCAACAGGCCCATGAAACCCTGTCCGTCGTGAACACGAAACTCGAAGAACGCAATCATCAGAACACCATCCTGAGCGAAATGAGCGAACTGCTTCAAGCCTGTCCGACCATACAGGAAATGCCTCCGATCATCATGAATTACGTCGCCAAGGTCTTTCCCGACACAGACGGCGCTTTGTTTTTGCTGAATGACTCCCGGACGGCCCTGGAATCGGTTGCCAGGTGGGGGAATTTCCCCGAAGATGTGAATGACAACATCTTTGCCCCTGATGCGTGTTGGGGCCTGAGGCGCGGACGGATCTATGTGATCGAAGATATGAGGGCCGGGCCGATTTGTGCACATCTTCAAAATCCGCCCGCCTCGGCCTATATTTGCCTGCCGTTGGTGGCCAAAGGGGAGACGGTCGGTTTGCTCCATTTGAGGACAAAACCCTACGTCGTGGGAGAAATCAGCCGTCCCATGATGGCCGAGTGGCAAGACATCGCTGTCCTTTTTTCGGAGTACCTGTCTCTTTCGATCGCCAATATCAAGCTTTGGGAGAAACTGACCGACCAGGCCATACGAGACCCGCTGACCGGCCTCTTCAACAGGCGCTTTATGGAGGATAACATTCAGCGCGAGATCCTGCGCGCGGCCAGGAAACAAACGAAGATCGGCATCGTCATGGCCGATATCGACCATTTTAAGAAGTTCAACGATGCGCACGGGCATAAAGCCGGCGATGAATTGCTGGTCAAGCTGGCCGGCTTCTTCAAAGGGAATATCCGCGGTTCGGACATCGCCTGTCGCCTTGGAGGGGAAGAATTCGTGCTGATCCTGCCGGAATCGTCCGCCGAGGATACTTATAAGCGCGTCGAAAACCTGAGGGAGGAGGTCAAAAATATGAAGGTCTATTTTAACGACCAACTCCTGCCTCCCATTTCATTGTCAATGGGGATCGCGACCTATCCCGACCATGGATTGGAATTGAATGAGCTGACGCGGGTCGCCGACGTGGCCCTTTACAGGGCCAAGGATCAGGGTCGAGACAAGGTCATCAGTGGGTGACGGGGAGTTCTGCGAACTAGCCCTGTATAAGAAGTCAATCTCTGAGCGCTGGACCTGGCCAAACGGCTAAACGCCAGGGTCATCGAAAGCAAGGAGACAGGAACATGAAAGGCAACCCTTTGAGGGAATTGGAAACACTCGGCCAGTCCATTTGGCTCGACTACATCCGGCGCGACCTCGTCGCCGGCGGCGAGCTCCGCCGTCTGATCGAGGAGGACGGACTGAGCGGAATGACCTCGAACCCGTCCATCTTCGAGAAGGCGATCGCGGGCAGCCATGACTACGATGAGGACATTCGAGCCCTGGTGCTCGAGGGGAAGGGCGTCAAGGCCATCTACGAAGCTCTCAGCCAGCGGGACGTCCAGAGCGCCGCCGATCTGTTCCGGCCCCTGTACGACAAGACCGAGGGAGCGGACGGATATGTCAGCCTCGAGGTCGATCCCCACCTGGCCCACGACACCAAAGGCACGATGGAGGAAGCCCGCCGGCTGTGGGCGGCGCTGGACAGGCCCAACGTCTTCATCAAGGTGCCGGCGACGGCCGAAGGCTTGCCCGTCATCCGGCAGCTCGTCAGCGAAGGCATCAACATCAACGTGACATTGCTCTTCGGGATCCCCCGTTATCGGCAAGTCGTGGAGGCATATCTTTCGGGCCTCGAAGCGCGGGCGGCCCAGGCCCTGCCCGTGAAGACGGTGGCTTCGGTGGCCAGCTTCTTCGTGAGCCGCATCGATAGCCTGGTGGATCCTCTGCTGGAAAAGCTCTTCGCCCCGGGCGGCCAGGACGCGGACTTGCCAAGACGGTTGCACGGGCAGATCGCCGTTGCCAACGCCAAGCTGGCCTATCAGATCTACAAAGAGGTCTTCGGCGGCGACCGGTTTCGGAAATTGGCCGATCAAGGCGCTCGCACCCAGCGGCTGCTCTGGGCCAGCACCAGCACGAAGAACCCGGAGTACAGCGATGTGAAATACGTCGAATCGCTCATCGGGCGGGACACGGTCAACACGGTCCCGGTCGAAACCCTCGACGATTACCGCGACCACGGCGAACCGAGAGCCCGCATCGAACAGGACATCGAGAAGGCCGGCTGGATGTTGGCCCGCCTGGCGGACCTGGGCATCAGCATCGACCAAGCGACGCAGCGGCTCGAGGACGAGGGCGTCGAAAAATTCGGCAAGTCCTTTGACCAGCTGACGGAGACCCTGAGGAAAGCGGTTTCGACCGGCCTGCCGCGCCCCGGGTGACGCCGGATCCCGCCGCGGTCAGACGGCCGGGACCGCCGGAGCAGCGGCCGCGTCCCGTTCCTGCCGTTTAAAAACGTCGTATCCGGGGCCGAACTGGGCCAGGAACTCGAGGCTGAAGGCCCGGTAGGCGTACCAAACCGGCAACGTCACGACCGTGCTGACGTAGGGGATGACCAGGAAAACGAAGCCGATGCAGCACGTGGCCAAGCCGGCGAAGACGACGGCGACGGTAAAAGCGATCATGAGCAGGAAGATGACGATGCCGTAGCCGACGAAATGGAAGGGATATTTGCGGAAGACCTCGAGGAAAAGCTTCCACGCCTGGTTGCACGAGATACGGTTCCGGTACATCAGGGCGGCGACGAAGTCCTTGAGGAAAAGAGCGACATATCCCCAGATCAGCACGAGGCCGAGGCCGAGAGATCCCAAACCGACGATGAAGCCGATGGGCAACCCGGGGTTCGCGCCGCCGTCGTAAAGGGCGGCCCCTTTAATAAAGAAGTACGTGAGGACGAAGCTGAAGGTCGCGAACGCGGCGGCCCCCAGGAGGAGACGCCAGACGAACAGCGAACGGCCCTCCTTTGCGTATTCTCTCCAGGGCTTGGCGATCTCGACGCTGTCGCGGGTGACGTTGTCGAGGAACATAAAGACGCCCCTCGAGCTGACCCAGGTGAGGGCGACGATCACGGCGATCGCAACGACGACCGCGAAGAGAACGGCGACGGCCCAGGCCGGATGTCCCGCCAGCCAGGCCCAGGCGGTCCCCGGGAAGTGGATGAATTCCCCGAAGTTGCCGTTTTTTCCGAAACGCGAGCCGCCCCCGCCGTTTGAGGCCTCCATCAGCCCGGCGAGGAACGCGTTGAAACCGACGACGAACCATTTATGGATGTCGAACGGCTTGAACAGGGCGGTCTTCATCCGGTTCCAGGCGCGGTTGAGCGGTTCCATGAATTGGACGTTCATAGCCACCTCCCGTTGATGAGAAAAGGAGCGGAAATATCTGCCCCCGGAATATAATACGCTCCGCGGGCAGGACGGTTCAAGGACGGCGACACCCCGAGTATTGCGCCGGAATTTGAAATCCGATAATATCTATAGAGTTTCGGCCCCCGGCGGCCGCAAGATTCAGGGAGGGCGCATGAGATCCGCCTGGAAATTCCTTTCTTCGGTCAAGCTGGCCATCGTCCTGATCATCCTCCTGACAGTCGCCTCGATCGTGGGCACGCTCATCCCCCAAGGCCGAAGCCTCGCGGAGTACTCCGCCCGCTATGGCAGCCTGTCCGGGCTGTTCATGGCCCTTCGGTTGACCCGCCTCTACCAATCGGCCTGGTACCTGGCTCTCCTTCTCCTCTTCGCCGCGAACACGGCCGTCTGCACCGTCTCCCGGTTCGGCCCCAAATGGCGTCGGGCGTTCCGGCACGCCCCCGAGACGGAGGCCAAATCCGTGGCCTCCATGCGCGCCAGCGCCAGGTTCCGGCTGCCGCTAACGCTCGCCGCGGCCGGGGATAGGGTCGCCGGCCGGCTCAGAGCCCGGCACTACCGCCTCGACGAGACCTCCAAGGACGGGAAGACGGTCATCCTGGCCCGCAAAAGGCGGTTCGGCTGGTTCGGCTCGGACGTCGTCCACCTGGGGCTCCTCGTGATCATCGCCGGCGGCTTGACCAGCGGCCTTGGCGTCCGCCGGTCCGAGCTGGCGCTCGCCGAGGGCCAGACGGCCGACGTTCCCCACTCGGCCTTCCAGGTGCGGCTGGACAAGTTCGAAACGGAATACTACCCGCAAGGCGGCGTCAAGGCCTGGAAGAGCACCGCGACCGTCATCGAGGGCGGCGCCCCCGTCCTCACCCGGGTCATCCAAGTCAATGAGCCGCTGACCTATAAAGGGATATCCTTCTACCAGCAGAGCTACGGCTGGGACTGGTCGCGCGCCAGCGTCGTCCTCGAGATCCGGAAGCCCGGCGAGGCGACGGGTTTCAAAACCGTCACGGTCAAAGTCGGCGAGCGCACGGCCGTCGACGCGCCTGACGTCACCCATGTCGTCGTCCGCCGGTTCGTCCCCGATTTCGTCATCGGGGAGGGAAACCAGATCCAAAGCCGGTCCGAAGAACCCAACAACCCCGCCGCCCAGGTCGAAGTGTGGAGAGGGGAGGAGCGGGTCTTCTCCAGCTGGATCTTCGCCAAGTTCCCGGACTTCGGCCAGGGGCACGGTGACGATCCGATGTCCGGCGCGAGGACGGCCCCGAAGGCCGATGGGCCCAAGGTCGCCGTCGTCCTCAAGGACTATTCGGCCGCACCCTATTCCGTCCTCGAAGCGGCCAAGGACCCCGGGGCGAGCCTCATCTGGCTCGGCTGCCTGCTCGTCTCGGTGGGCTTCTTCCTGGCCTTCTACTGGCCGCCCCGGGAGATCCGGGTGGTCCTCGAAGAATCCCAGGGAAAGGTCGATCTCGCGGCCGGCGGGCAGGCCGCGAAAAGCCGGGAGGCGTTCCAAGCTGAATTCGACGGCATCTTCGAATCCATCAGGAGGCCGAAATGACCGAATCGACCCTCTTCACGATCGCCTTCGTTTTCTACGTCCTCTCGCTCGTTGTTTATTTTTTGGCCGATTTCGTCAGGCGGGAGAAATGGGCCAAAGGGGCGCTCATCCTGGCCGTCATCGGCTTCTGCAGCCAAACGGCCGCCCTCCTCCTGAGGACGTTCTCGAGCGGTCACGCCCCGTTCACGAACATGTACGAGTCGCTCTCGTTCCTTTCCTGGGCCGTCGTCCTGGCGCTCATCATCTTCGGCCGGTCTTTGCTCATGCCGCGCTTGGGGCCCTATCTCATGCTCATCGTCGTCGGCCTCGTCGCGCTGGCCTCGTCCCCGCTCATGCCCAAGGAGGCGACTCCACTCGTCCCGGCTCTACAGAGCTACTGGCTCTGGCTTCATGTGTCCGTGACGCTGCTCGGCGAGGCCTTTTTCGCCGTCGCTTTCGCTGCAAGTATCCTCTACATCCATTTCGTGTTTGCCAGCCACATCCATTCCAAGATCGTAATAGACCGGAAGGGCAAGCGTTCAGCCCGGACTGCCATCGTTCACCTCTTGGACGCCATTTACACCTATTTCGGCCTCAATGCTGCCGATTCCGATGAAAAGAAGGAGCGGCTCGACGCTCTGGCCTACCGGGCCGTGGCCGTCGGCTTCCCCTTGTTCACCCTGGGCGGGCTCGTCTTCGGCATGGTCTGGGCCTACCGGGCCTGGGGCCGCTATTGGGCCTGGGACCCCAAGGAGGTCTGGAGCCTGATCACCTGGCTCGTCTTCGCCCTTTATCTCCACACGCGCATCGTCATGGGCTGGAAGGGCAAGAGGTCGGCCTGGATCGCCATCGGCGGCTTCCTGGCCGCCCTGTTCACCTATTTCGGCGTCAATTATCTGCTCGCGGGGCTCCATTCCTATGCTTGACGACGACCTCAGGGAAGGGGACGGCGTCCCGACTCCTGCCGCCCCGGTCCCTCCGAAGGGCAAGCGGCGCAAAAGGAGGCGCATCGTCCTCCTCGGCGTGCCGCTGGCCCTCTTGGTTCTCTTCATCGCCTCCGTCGAGTTTACGTCGTCGTCGAATTTCTGCGCGTCCTGCCACTACATGAAGCCCTTTTTCGAGAGCTGGAAGGCGTCGACCCATAAGGACGTGGCGTGCAAGGTCTGCCACTATCCGCCGGGACTGAAATCGTTCTTCCGGACCAAGATCGAGGGGCTGGTCATGGTCGGGCGCTACTGGACCCGCCTCTACGTCAAGTCCAAGCCCTGGGCCGAGATCCAGGACGAAAGCTGCCTCCGGCCCGGCTGTCACGACCGCCGGCTCCTCGAGGGCAAGGTCGCGTTCGGCAAGGTCGCGTTCGACCACAAGGCCCATTTCGAGGACCTCAAGCGGGGCAAGAAGCTCCGCTGCACGAGCTGCCACTCCCAGATCGTCCAAGGCGAGCATATCACCGTCACCTCGTCCACCTGCTTCATCTGTCACTTCAAGGGCAAGACGCCCGAGACCAGGGCCGCGGAATGCGCGGTCTGTCACCGCAAGGACGAGGTCCTCGCCCTGAAGGACCGCTTCGACCACGCCGGCGTCTATGCGCAAGGCTACCGGTGCGACAAATGCCACACCCGCACGGTCATCGGAGACGGCGAGGTCCCCAAGGAAAATTGCAGCAAGTGTCATTTCGAGACGGCCCGGCTCGCAAAGTACGGCGACACCGACCTGATCCACCGGACCCATATCACGGCGAACAAGATCGATTGCGGCCTGTGCCACCGCGAGATCGAGCACAAGATCGTCAGGGACATCGAGACCATCGCCGATTGCCGGACCTGTCACCAGGGGACCCACGACGCTCAGAAGATCCTCTACACGGGAACGGGCGGCAAAGGCGTGCCTCACGCATCGCCCAACATCATGTGGGAAAAGGGACTGAGCTGCCAGGGCTGCCACATCTTCCACGAAAAGGTCCTGCCGCTCGCCGGTTCCACCCTGACCGCAGGGGCCGCCGCCTGCGAATCGTGCCATGGCCGCGGCTTCGCCAGGATCCTCGAAAACTGGCAGGCCGCGACCCGGAGGCGACTCGACGAGATCAGGACGATCGAAGGCCGTGCCGCCGCGGAGATCCGCCGGGCGCCCGGGCCGGCCAAAGAGAAGGCGGCCGCCCTCTTCGCAGACGCCCGTTTCGACATCGAGATCGTGGACAAGGGAAAAAGCGTCCACAACATGACCTATTCCCAGGAGCTCCTCGGGGCCGCCCTGGACAGGATGCGCGAAGCGCTCGCCGCCGCGGGGTCCCCTTACAGGCCCGAGGTGAAGAGCCTTCTTCTGACCCGCCAGACCCCCAACGCCTGCCTGACTTGCCATGCGGGCATCGAAGACATCTCCGCTTCGGCCTTCGGCCGGCCGTTCCCTCACAGGGTCCACGTCGTCGGCCAGTCCCTTGATTGCGGGAAGTGCCACTCGAACGCCGTCCGCCACGGCGAGATGACGGCGACGAAGGCGTCCTGCGCCCCCTGCCACCACGAGCCGCTGAAAAAGGGCTGCGGGCAGTGCCATCCCTTCCAGAAGACCGTCTACGAAGGCGGGACGATCGCGGACGTCCGGGTCCCCAAGGACATCATGGCCGACGCCGGCGCCGTGTGCGCCGACTGCCATCTCGACAAGGCGAAAAAAGTCGTCCGGCCGGACGGCGGGGCCTGTGTCGCCTGTCACGACGAAAGCTACCGGGTCCTATTCGGCGAGTGGCGGGACGAGATCCGCGGCCGCGTCGACGGGATCCGGGCGGCCTTGCACGCGGTTTACAAGAGGGCCCTGACCGCCTCCGAGAAAGCCGAGATCGCCAAGATCGAGGAGGCCCTGCGCACCGTCGACCTCGACGGCAGCGGCGGCATCCACAACCATATCTTTCTCGACGACGACTTGACAAAGATGGCCCAGGCCGTCAAATTATTGGCAGGACCGGGGAGCGCGAGACAATGAAGCGACGGAGCGCGATCGATCTCTTCCTGGGGGGGAGCCTGGTCGCGACGATCGCCGCGTTTCTCTACCCGGTCGTGCGCTATCTCCTGCCCCCCAAAAGACCCATCGTCTTGCAGGACACGGCCGTCGCGGCCAAGACCGGCGAGCTCGCGCCCAACTCGGCCAAGGTGTTCAGGTTCGGCACGGCGCCGGCCATCCTCGTGAACACCCCCGACGGGAAGCTGGTCGCCCTCTCGGCCGTCTGCACCCATCTCACCTGCACGGTCCGCTTCGAAGCGGATACCGAAACCCTTTTCTGCCCCTGCCACAACGGCCGCTTCGATCTCGGCGGCAATGTCCTCTCCGGCCCGCCGCCGCGGCCGCTCGAGACCTTCGCCGTGACCGTGTCCGGGTCCGACATCGTCGTTTCGAGGAGACGCTGACATGGGCCAGAGCGTCGTCCGGAACGTCTGGAAATTCCTGGACGAGCGGTTCCTCCTCTCGGAGCTCGTCGCCTTCGCCAGAAAGAAGACCGTGCCCGAGCACGGACGCTCGTTCTGGTATTTCTTCGGCGGGATCTGCCTGTTCCTCACGGCCGTTCAGGTCGCGACCGGCGGACTGCTTCTCTTGTATTACACCCCCCTCGTCGAAGGGGCCCATGAGAGCGTCCAGTTCATCATGGGCGGGGTCAAGTTCGGCTGGCTCATCCGCTCCGTCCACAGCTGGACGGCCAACATCCTCATCGCCATGATGTTCGTCCACATGTTCTCGACCTTCTTCCTCAAAGCCTATCGCAAGCCCCGGGAGCTGACCTGGATGACCGGCTTCCTTCTGCTCGTCCTGTTCATGGCCTTCGGCTTCAGCGGCTACCTCCTGCCCTGGAACGAGCTGTCCTATTTCGCGACCCGTGTCGGGACGGACATCGCCGGGAGCCTTCCTCTCGTCGGGCCGTGGCTCAAGACCGTCATCCTGGGTGGCCCGGAGGTCTCTCAAGCCACGCTGTCGAGGTTCTACTGGTTCCACGTCGCTCTCCTCCCGGTCCTGGCCCTGGCTCTGGTCGCCGTTCATGTCATCCTCGTCCAGACCCTGGGCATGAGCAAGCCTGTCGGGGAGCGGGGGACGCGCGACATCCCCTTCTTTCCGGACTTCGTCTACAGGGACGCCCTGGGATGGACCCTGATCCTCGTCGTCGTCGGCGTTCTGTGCGTGTTCTCGCCATGGGATATCGGGATCAAGGCCGACCCCTTGGCCTCGACGCCCATCGGGATCAAGCCGGAGTGGTATTTTACGTTCATGTTCTCGACCCTCAAGCTCGTCCCGGCCCACATCTTCTCGTTCGTGGGGGAGAAGCTGGCCATATTGGGCTTCATGATCGGAGGCCTGCTTTGGATGCTCGTTCCGTTCCTCGACCGCCGGTCCGGCCGCGGCGAACGGAGCCCCGTCTTCACCTGGATCGGAGCGGCCTTGGCCGCTTACATCGTCGTCATGACGGTCCTGACCTATACCGTACCGAAGCTCTGAGGACAAGATATGATCTTCCGTCCCGTCCGCTTCCTCGCCGCGGCGGCCCTCTTCGCCCCGCTCCTGTCCTTCGGGCAGAAGAACGGCTGCGTCGACTGCCATAGCCAGCTCGACGGCGTCCTCAAGGCGCCCGTGGCCTCCTTCGAGGCCGACATCCATCGCGAGTACGGCCTGAGCTGCCGGGACTGCCACGGCGGCAACGCGAACACGGACGACATCACCCTGGCAAAAGACAAGTCCTTCAAAGGCGCGCCGTCGAAAGCCAAGATCCCGTCCTTCTGCGGCGGCTGCCACGCCGACCCGGCCTTCCTGCGGGCCTACAATCCCGGCCTGCGCACGGACCAGCTTAGCCAGTACGAGACGAGCCGCCATGGGCAGCTCCTGAAGACCGGGGACACCAAGGTCGCCGTCTGCACCGACTGTCATGGGGTCCACGGCATTCTGTCGGCCAGGATGCCCAAATCGACGACGTTCCCCTGGAACATCCCCAAGACCTGCGGTCGCTGCCACTCCGACAAGGCGTTGATGGCAGGCTACCGCATCCCGACCGACCAGGTCGACGAGTATATGGCCGGCGTCCATGCCAAGGCCCTCTTCGAGAAGAAGGACCTCTCGGCCCCCGTCTGCAACGACTGCCACGGAAACCACGGCGCCTTTCCGCCCGCCGTGAGCTCGGTGGCCTCCGTCTGCCGCCAGTGCCACGCGGCGGCCGGCGAGCTCTTCGCCAAGAGCCCCCACAAAAAGGCCTTCGACGACATGGGCGCCGGGGAGTGCGAAGCCTGCCACGGCAACCACAAGATCCTGACGCCCTCGACGTCGATGATCGGGACCGCGGCCGGCGCCGTCTGCGTCCAGTGCCATGACCCGGGTTCGAGGGGCTATGAAGCCGCCGCCAAGATCCGCGCAACTCTCGACGGCTTCACCGCCGGCTACGGCGAGGTCGAAGGCCTTCTTTCGACCGCCAAGCGCAAGGGCGTCGAGGTCGGCGACGCGGAATTCAGCCTGCTCGACGTTCACACGACGCTCGTTTCGGCCGAGAACCTGACCCACGGCCTCGACGAATCGGAGATCGCCAGGACCGTGGGCGAGGGGGAAAAGGCGCTTCAGGGGGTCCGGGCCGCCGCCCTCGGCGCCGTCAAGGAGGGCCGCTTCCGCCGCCAAGGACTGGCGGTCACCACGGCCATCCTCGCCCTCTTCGCCCTGGCCTTGGCCATCAAGGTGCGGAGCATGTCCCGCGCCCGCCGCGGCCAGGCCGGTCCCGGGCCTCTTTGACAACCCGAATCCCTTCTTATAGAATATTTTTAGAATATTAAACCGATAGTGTTTGTGTGTTTCACGGGAGGGACCATGAAAAGAACACTCGCGCTGACGGCCGTGGCCGCTCTCATTCTCGTCGCGGCGCTTCCCGGCCAGGACTTCACCTACGTCGGGGCCCAGAAGTGCGCGATCTGCCACAAGTCGGAGATGCAGGGGCGGCAATACGTCATCTGGGAAGGCACCAAGCATTCTAAGTCCTTCGAGGCCCTCACCTCGCCCAAGGCGGCCGACGCCGCCAAGGCCATGGGCGTCGACAAGCCGGCTGAGGACGCGCGCTGCCTCAAGTGTCACGCGCCTCTCGCCGAGAAGGCGCCCGAGCTCAAAGCCGAGGGGGTCTCTTGCGAGACCTGCCACGGACCCGGGAGCGCGTACAGGAAGCTGAATATCATGAAGGACAAGGCCGAGGCCGTGAAGAACGGGCTCGTCCTCTACGGCAGCCCGGAGGCCATCAAAGCGCAGTGCCTGAAGTGCCATGAGAACCCCCACGGCATCAAGTTCGATTTCGCTTCCGCGTGGGATAAGATCAAGCATCCCGTTCCGGCCAAGTAGACTCAGGCCATCCCGCCGGGCCAGACGGTTTTGAGTCTTGAATCTACGACAGCTCGCGATCGTTATCTTGTTCGCCACGGCCGGGGTCTCGGCCGCTTTCCCGTCCCAGAATAAGACCGGGGCCGGTTCGCGAGCCTGCCTTGAATGCCATCAGGACATCTCGCTGAACGGCGCGGTCCACGCGTCGCTCGCCTGCGCGGATTGCCACACGGGGCTCATCGCGCGACCGGGGACTCCGCCCCACCAGGCCAAAAAGGACCTGCCTCCGCCCACCTGCGGGGCCTCCTGCCATCTGGCGCCCTCCGGTTCACGCCCCGGCGCGGGGCCGGCCTCATACCCCGACAGCGTTCACGGCCGGGCCTATCTCGAGCGTCATGAGCCGGAGGTGGCCCGCTGCTGGGATTGTCACGGCCGTCATATCATCAAGCCGATCGCCGACCCCGGCTCATTGGTCAACCGCCGCAACATCCCCATGACCTGCTCCCGCTGCCATGAGGACATGGCCGTCGTCGTGAAATACAACATCCACGCCGAATCGCCGTATCGCGAATACAGCCGCAGCGTCCACGGCCGCAGCCTGCCCGGCCCGGGCGGGACCGAGTTCGCGGCCGTATGCACCGACTGCCACGGCGCCCACGATATCCAGGGCGCCGGCGCATCGCGGCTTCCGGCCAAGGAGCCGGCCACCTGCGGCAAGTGCCACTCGCGCGCTCTCGAAGAGTACGCCCTCAGCATTCACGGCCGCGAGGCCCTCAAGGGCAACCCCGACGTCCCGCTTTGCGTGGATTGCCACGGCGAGCACGCCGTCGCCCCGGCGGCTTCGCCGGGATCCCCGACGGCCAAAGGGCGCATCCCCGACACGTGTTCCGCCTGCCACGCCCGGCCCGAGATCATGCGCAAGTACGGCGTGCCCGAGGACCGGATCGCGACCTTCATCGACAGCTTCCACGGCATCGCCATCGGCATGGGCGGGACGGCCGAGGCCACATGCGTCGATTGCCACGGCGTTCATGACATCCGGCCGGCCTCCGACCCGGGGTCGAAGGTCTTCCCGGCCAACCTGCGGCAGACCTGCGGCCAGACGTCCTGCCATCCGGCCATGACCGCCAAGATCGCCGGGACGAGGATCCACAGGGACTACGGGCGTCCGAGCTCCGGAGCCCCCTACTACGTCCGGAAGGCGCTGCTCTGGGTCGTCTTTATCCTGACGGCCCTGAGCTTCCTCTACCTCCTCCCATCCCTGATCCGCAGGGTCCGGGGACGCGGGGGCCCATGAGCGGGCCCGGCCTCTTTGCCCGGCTCGCCCTGCCGGCGGCCCTGGCCTTCCTCGCCGCGGTCGCGCCGCTCGCGGCCCGGCCTTCGGACGACGATTGTCTCGCCTGTCACAGCGATTCCGGCCTGAAAAGCCAGGGGCGGTCCCTGTTCGTCGACGGCGCCAGGTTCGCCGCGTCGATCCACGGCTCGGCCGGGATCTCTTGCGTCGACTGTCACGCCGACCTGGCCAAGGTCTCCGATTTTCCGCACGCGGAGAAGCTCAAGCCCGTCGCCTGCGCCTCCTGCCATCGGGATGAGGCGGCCGCGGTCGGCGCGAGCGCCCACAGCGGGGCCGAGGGCGGGCCGACGCCTTCCGCCGTCCAGTGCAAGGACTGTCACGGAACGCACGAGATCCGGTCGGGCGAGGACCCGGATTCGCGGACGTTCCCCCTCAACATCCCGGAAACGTGCACGGCCTGCCATCTCGGCCGGGTCCCGGCCGAGCGCGGGCCCGGATTCGTCGGACAGTATCTCCAGAGCGTCCATTACCGGGCCCTGTCGAAGGCCGGCCTGAGCTCCGCCGCGACCTGCGTCAGCTGTCACGGCGGGCATGACGTCCGGCCCGTGGACGACACCCGGTCCAAAGTCGCCCGGCCGAACATCATCAAGACCTGCGGCGCCTGCCACGCCGGGATCGAGCGCGACTATCTCGAGGGCGTCCACGGGAAAGCCTATGTCAAGGGCAGCCGCGACGTGCCGGTCTGCACGGACTGCCACGCCGAGCACGACATCCGTTCGCCGGCCGACCTCGGCTCCCTCGTCTACGCGACGAAGGTGGCCGCCGTCTGCGCCCGCTGCCACGATAACGAGGGCCTGGCCCGGCAATACGGGCTGTTGACGTCGCGGCTCAAGACCTACGCCGCGTCCTACCACGGCATGGCCTCGAAATCCGGCGAGACCCGCGTCGCCAACTGCGCCAGCTGTCACGGGCACCACGACATCCGCCCTTCGACCGACCCGCGCTCGTCCATCAATCCGGCCAACCTGGCCGCGACCTGCGGGACCTGCCACCCCGGCGCCGGGGCCAATTTCTCCAAGGGCCGCGTCCACGTCGTCTCGGTGCGGGCCGAGAACCGCTGGGCCTACACCGTCAAGGTCGTCTATCTCGTCGTTATCGGCGGGCTCATCTCGATCTTCCTGGCGTTCATCGCCGCCGACCTCTATCGACGCCTGAGGGGCCGATGGACGCGCTGAACGGACGCGGCCTCATCCGCGACGACGAGATCTTTCTGCGGATGAACCGGGTCGAGCGGCTCCAGCACGTCCTGCTCATCGTCTCCTTCACCCTCCTCGTCGTCACCGGGCTGCCGCTGATGTTCTATGAGATGCGGCTCTTCAAGGCCGTCTTTTCGTTCGGCCGCGTCTTCTATTACCGCGGCGTCATCCACCGGGCCGCCGCGCTTCTTCTCATCGCCGACATCGTCTGGCACTTCGGCTATACCCTCTTCACGCGCCGGGGCCGGGGGAACTTCCGCGAGCTCCTGCCTCGCCGCAAGGACGCCCTCGACGCCCTGGCCCTGTTCGGCTACAACGTCGGCCTCTCGGGCTGGCTTTACCGGAAGGGGGTCCTGAGGCGGTCTTTCGACCGTCACCCGTTCTGGAAGTTCGAGCGGCCGCCGGAGTACGGCCGGTACAACTTCATCGAGAAGCTCGAATACCTGGCCGTCGCTTGGGGCTCGCTGGTCATGATCTTCTCGGGCTTCTTCATGTGGAACGTCGAGCTGTCCCTCAGCCTCTTCCCGCTCTGGCTCCACGACACCTTCGTCATCATCCACGGCTACGAGGCCATGCTGGCCTTCCTGGCCATCATCATCTGGCACATGTACAACGTCCACCTCAATCCCGAGGTCTTCCCGATGAGCCGGATCTGGCTCGACGGCAAGATCACCGGGCACCAGCTGAAGACGCTTCACCCCCTCGAGTACCGGAAGATCCTGGCCGCGAGGGAAAGGGACCGCCGGCCTCACCAGCTGTAAACGAACCTCACCGAGCCGACGTGGTACTTGTAGCCCGGCTCGAGGGCCCCGAGGAAAATGGCCCCGGCGGACGCATAGTCCACGGCGACGTCGTTGCGAACGATGTCCTTGAGGCCGTACTGCTCATACCAGTAGGCGAAGACGACGCCGAGCCTCTCCGTCACTTTCCACTTGAACGAGGACCGGACCGTCCACCAGGTCGTCGTATCGAGGGGGGCATCGAAATTGGCGGCCAGGTCCGGGGCCCCTCCCGGCGGCGAGAAGAGGAAGGAGGTCCCGTGAGCCCTGGCGTAGGATCCCGAGAGATCGAGATCGAGCTTGCCGGCGACGAGCCCGATCGTCTGGCCGGCGCCGAGCGTGTTCACGGAGTCCTTCAGATTCGCCGTCCAATCGTCCTGGGGATTGGTCGAAAAGTCCGCGCCGCTCTGCCGGTCCGCCTGGCCGGAGTCGTACTGCTCGTGGGAGAAGAAGGCGTAGACCGTCTGTTTCTTGGAGAAGGCGTAGCTGACGTCGAGGCCGTACATGTCGAAGTCGTCCCGGGTCAGCCCGTAAGAGGACTTGGGGTAATTGTCGCGCCCGAGGGCGTAGGTCAGGTCGATCTCGAGGCTGTCGACCGGGCTCAGACCGACGAGGACATCGACGGCCTGGCGGTCCCGGCTGGCCTCGAAATAGCGCTTGAAATTGAAGCCCGGGATGTAGGCCACGAACGTGTCGTCGAGGGACCAGCGTCTCCGGGCATCGAGGAAGCTCGCGCGGAGCGTCAGCCAATCCCACGGGTGGCTGTCGATGGACGCCTTGAAGGCGCCTTCGTCGGACCTGTCCGCTTCCGCCGAGGCCGCGCCTTCATGCCGGCGGACGTTGAAAACGGAATAGCCGACCTTGAGGGTGGTGTCCTTGCTCAGGTTGACGGACACGTCGCCGAAAAGCCGGGCCCGGCTGAAGGAGTAGGGCTCGATGGCGACCGGGATGTCTTCCCAGACCTGATCGACCCGGGCGTAGCCCGTCGGGATGTCGAGCGCCTCGGTCCTGTCGGCGAAATCGTAATAGCGGAAACCCGCCGTCAGATAGACGGATCTCATCAGCCTGGAGCTCAGCGTCAGGTCCAGCGAGCCGATGTGCGCCTTGGCCATGGCCGTCTCCCGGGGGGCGGACAGGGCGTCCACAGCGTTCGGGTCGGAGGCGGGGATGGCTGTGTTGATCGTGAAGGGCAGGAGCTTCTGGTTCTGGCTGAAGGCGCCGTAGGAGACGGACGCGGACAACCGTGTTCCGGGCCGCGGCTTGTAGGTCCCGGAAAGGGAGAACCTCACAGCGTCGTTGGACGGCCACAGGGCCGTCCGGCCGTGGGCGGTCCCGTTGCCGGCGACGTAAGCCGAGCCGTAGGTCGAGTCCGTGATGCGATAGGGATTGTCCCAGGTCAGGGTCTGGACGTCGTTGTCGAAAAAGGACGCGGCGACCCCGGCCCGCAGCGTGACCTGCCGGCGATGGTACTCGAGGCTCGTGTCCAGGTTGGTGGTCTGGTGACGGATGGGCTCGGGGAGCTCGATCGCGTCGCTGAAGCCGAGAGACGCCCCGAACGGCCGGGTCCCCGTCCTCGTCTCGTGGCTCACCGCGGCGTTGAAGCTGAAGGGCACGCTCGGCGTGTAAGTGAGATCGGCCGTCGCCGCGCGTCTCTCGAGCCCGAGGCCGATGGGGGCGGCGCTCGTGAGGAAGCTCGAGACGAGGTCCCGCGCGGCGGCGATGTTGGTGCTCGTTCCGCTCGGGACAAGGGCCTCGGCCGCGGACCGGATGACGTCGTTCAACGTGAAGACGCCCGGGGACGGCTGGACATAGGGCGTGGCCCCAAAAAAGCTGAAGCGGTGGGGGATCTGGTCATAGCCCAGGTCGAGCTTGAAGGTCCCCCGGTCGCCGAGCCCGGCCAGCAGGCGCTGATCGGCTTGGCCGATATTTTCCGCGTCGACGCGGACAAAGCGGCTGCCTTTTCTGACGTCCAGGGTCAGGAACGGGGCGAAGAGGCCCCGGGGAACGTCGCGGTACTCGTAGAACTTGGAGGACCGGGCGGTCTCGCCGACGGCCTGGACGCCGGCCGTGACGCCGCCCTTGATCACGATCGGATCGCCTTTCTTTTCGTCCTGGGCCCCGACCTGAAGAGCGCCCATCCCCAAGATCGCCGCCGCCGAGGTGATGGCCAAGATGGTTCTTTTCATGGCGCGCCCCGTCATCTCAAGAAGGTCGAGCCCGAAGGATGATTCGAGCCGTGGACCGTCGCGTGGCAGTTCGTGCAGGACCGGCCGAACAGACGGTTGCTCGCCACGGCGAGCTGGCTCTGGTCGTAGAGCGTGCCGGGGTGCCGGGTGTCGGAATGGCAGCGCTGGCACAGGAACGGCTCCTTGGCCCGGAGCATCTTCAGGTGATTGGACCCGTGGGGTTCGTGGCAGGTCAGGCAATCCTCGCGGACGGGAATGTGCTCCCAGATAAAGGGGCCGCGCTTTTCGGCGTGGCAGCGGTAGCACGTTTCCGTTACGGCCGCCTGGTCGACGAGGCGCCCTTCCTGGATGGCGTGGGGATCGTGACACGCGGAGCATTCCATCTTGCCCTCCCGGACCGGGTGGTGCGAGGCCCGGAAGAACTGGGCCTTTTTCTGCTTATGGCAGGTGAAGCAGAGGTCCGTCTCGGCTTCCTTGAGCAGGGTCTTCTCGACCGCGGGGCTGTGGACGGAGTGACAGTCCTCGCAGGCGAGCTCGCGGGACTCGTGCATGCTCCCCAGCCACTCTGTCCGGTCGCCGCGTTCGTGGCACGTCAGGCACCACTCGGACCGCTTGTTCTTGGGCAGGGCTTGGACCGTTTTCATCGTCCCTTTGCCGCCGCCCGCGTCCACGTGGGCCTTGCCCGGTCCGTGGCACGTTTCGCAGCTGTGGCTCGAGCGCATCGCGAAGCCCTTTTGCCCGTGGATGGACTCGCGGAACGCGGTCACGGTCTCCTCGTGGCACGCGGCGCACGCTTCGATCCCCACGTACCCCTCTTCCTGGCGGGCCGCGGCCTTCTCAGGCGCGGCCAGGACCGCGAGGGCGGTCAAGCCCAGGAAGGCCGCCAGGGCGGCGAGCGCGGGGAGCATTGTCCTCGGATGGCTTCTCATCCCAGCCTCCTTTCCCCGGTCTCCGAAAGATGGGTCTCAGAGAGGAGCGGTCGATCGTCCCCCATAAACTACGTCAAGACGATAGGATATATCAAGAAATAAGTGATTTTTGCTCTTCTGTCAAGCCCCGGGAAGCGCTGTGCATTCCCGGCTCCAAAAGGAGTATCATGGATCCAGAGGAATATTTCCGGCGGCGAGGTGTATGACCTATGGGAGCTCCGACGAGACCGAACGAGCATCCGGAGGATGCCGTCCTCGTCAGGAAAGCCCAGCAGGGAGACATGGACGCTTATGAGAGCCTGGTCCGGAGATACCAGCAACGGGTCTACGCCCTGTGCCGCCGGCTCACCGGCGCGCACCAGTCCGCCGACGACCTCGCCCAGGAGACATTCATCAAGGCCTACTTCGCGCTGGAAAGGTTCGATGCCCAATGGCCTCTCTACCCCTGGCTCAGGAAGATCGCTGTCAACTCCGGGCTCAACTACCTCAAATCGCGGGGCCGGGAGGTGCCGCTCGAAGACGACTCGCCCGGCGGCCGGCGCATGCCGTCGGCCCCAAAGGGCGACGACCCCGAGAGGCAGCTGGAGAGCGCGGAATTCCAGGCCCGGCTCGAAAGGGCGGTGGAATCCCTTCCCGCCGATCAGAGAAGCGTCTTCGTCCTGAGGTTTCACGAGAGCCTGAGCTACGAGGAGATCTCACGGACCCTCGGCCTGCCGCTCGGCACCGTCATGTCGCGGCTCAACCGGGCCCGCCAGAAGCTGAAGGAGCTCCTGGCGGATTCCCTCGGAAGGGGAGCTTGAGATGAGACACCGAAAACTCCAGGAACTCATCGGGGCCTTCGCCGACGGCGAGCTCCGGGCGGCCGACCGGCCCCGGGTGGAGAAGCATCTCAAGACTTGCCCGGAGTGCCGGCGGGACCTCGAGTTCATCCGCAAGATCGCGACGATGGCCGAGGCGTCTCCCCCTGGTCCGAAAGACCGGGACTACTGGGACTCTTTCCCCGGACGCGTCCGGGCCGGGATCGCCCGCGAGCAGGCCGGAGCCCCCGCATCGCGAGTCGCGGAGGTTCGAATGTTCAAGGATTCATTTTATCAGCCGGAGAAACGGACAAGACAGAAGGCCGTCTTGCTCCCGCTGTCTCTAGTGGCCCACGTCGCCGTCATCGTCCTTCTCATCGTTCTTCCTCTCCTTAACACAGGGGATCTGCCGACCGTCGAGGTCTACAGCGCGTTCCTCGCGCCCCCGCCCCCGCCGCCGCCCCCTCCGCCGCCGCCGGCCAAGCGCAAGGCGGCGTCGACGAGCGCGCGCATCAAGCGCGTCCAGGCCGCGGCTCCGACCGAGGCGGGCCGCCTCGTCGCCCCCGTCGAGATCCCTGAGCAGATCGCCGAGGAAACGCTCTCCGACGTCGGCGTCGAGGGCGGAGTCGAAGGCGGCGTCGAGGGCGGAGTCGTCGGCGGCGTGCTCGGCGGAGTCGTCGGCGGCGTCCTGGGAGGCGTCGTCGGCGAGGTCGAAGCGCCTGTGCGGGCCATCGGCGACGTCAAGCCGCCCAAGCTCGTCCGGGAAGTGGCCCCGGTCTATCCGGAGATCGCCCGCCAGGCCCGCGTCGAGGGCATCGTCATCGTCGAGGCGACGACGGACGTCTACGGGCGGGTCACGA
The DNA here is from genome assembly GCA_963725825.1 of Candidatus Aminicenantota bacterium. Classification (GTDB taxonomy): domain Bacteria; phylum Acidobacteriota; class Aminicenantia; order Aminicenantales; family Saccharicenantaceae; genus RBG-16-66-30. Next base: position 82,593 of record CAVSAI010000020.1, on the reverse strand, counting down.
GCGTCAAGGTCCTCCGCTCCATCCCCCTGCTCGACCAGGCGGCCATCGACGCCGTCCGGCAGTGGGTCTACGAGCCGATGATCATCAACGGGCGGCCCCGGCCGGTCGTCTTCACCGTGACCGTCCGGTTCCAGCTGAAGTAAGCGGTCGGGGAGGGGCCCGTCCCAGGCGGCGGGCCCCCGGGTTCCCCTCGGGGGGTGAGGACCATCCCCCCCAAATTCATCACCCGCGGCGATTGAAGGCCCCGGCCCTCCGCCCGATAATGGTTCTTGTACAAGGGGAATAACATGAGATCATCTAAGGCCAATCCGGTCGTCTCTGGCGTGCTCGCCCTGGCCCTTTTGGCCTTGCTCGCCCCGCCCGCCGCCAGGGCGGAGATCATCGTCCGCCTCGAAGTGACGGCCGCGAACGTCTCCGTCCACCTCGACCCGGACGCCCGCAGCCCGGTCATCGAGACCCTGCCCCGCGGCTCGGTCGTGAAGCAGTCGAGCGCCATGAAGTTCAGGACAAACTGGTTCTACGTCCTCTTCGTCTCCTCGCGCTCCGGCCGGACCCTGGCGGGCTACGTCCTGGACGCGTCCGTCCGCAAGCTGAACTCGACCATCAAAGTGACCGACCTGACCCCGGCCGAACCCGAGATCGCCGACCCGAAAGAGTTCGATCTGAAGGCGGGCCCGCTTCCTGATATCGAATGGGGCAAGTCGGAAGACGTCATTCTGCGGGCCGAGGGCCGGCCGCTCAGCCGCGATCTGTCGGGGGACATGGAGTTTCTGCGCTATCATCGCCAGGTCTTCGGCAAAAGATGCCTTCTGACCTACATCCTGATCGACCGGAAGCTCGCCTCCCTCAGGGTCCATCTCCTGGAGCGGTACGCGAACAAGGACCGCTACGTCGCGGACTACAACACGATCCGTGAGTTCCTGAACGCGAAGGTCGGCCAGTCGCGCTACAACAACGTGGTCTGGAAGGATCGGGCCTACGCCGAAACGGGACAGAACCTGGGCACGGCGGTCACGTCGGGCAGCCTGAGTCTGTCCTCGGAATGGACCTTCCAAGGCACGGGGCTGCGCCTCAGCCTGTCCGGTGAGAACAGCGAAATCCTCTTTGCGGCCGAGATCAACGATCTCAGGACAAAGAATCCGGCTACTTTCTGACCCTCCTCTTCTGTTCCCGCCCCCTTTCCCGCACCCCCCCCGGGGAAGGGGGCCCTTGTCTAGATCATCTCCTTCTGGACGAAGCTCATGCTGACGCGGTTCTTGCCCAGCCACTTGCTGTGCATCATGAGCTGCTCGCCCCGCTTGATCAGGGATTCGACGGTGTCGTAGCGAAGGACGAGACTGGCCCCCATGGACACCGTCGCGTTGAGCATGCCCGTTTCGGTCGTGATGTAGGATTCGGAGATCAGGAGACGGAGCTTGTTGGCGACGATGTCCAGCCGGCCGTCATCGATGTTCAAGAGGACGATCAGGAACTCCTCCGCGCTCCAGCGGCCGACGATGTCGAAAAAGCGGATGTTCTTGTGCAGGGTCCTGGCGACGGTCCGGACGATCTTGCCGGCGTTGAACCGGCCGTGCTTCTCGAGGATCTTGCCGTAGTTGTCGATATCGGCGTAGATCAGGCCGAATGACAGGCCGTACTTCTGAAACTCCTGGAGGCGGGTGGCCAGGGTCATGTCCAGGTACTGCTTCGAGGGGATGCCCGTCTCGTTGTCAACGAGGGCCATCTTCTCGAGCTCGGCCAGGCCGAGGGGCAGAGTGACCTTTGGGGCGGTGCTGGAGAACGTTTCGACAGCCCCGAGGACCTCGCCCGCGTCGTTGAACACCGGGATAATCCGCAAGGCCGCCGGCGTCCGGAACCCTTCTTTGTGCTCGAGATAGACCTCGAGCGAGCGCGGGGCGCCGTCCTGCAGGGTCATGGCCACGGGGCACTTGTCGCGGCAGATGTTGACGCCGCCGAGATCCACGAACAAGGCGGGTTCTTCGAAGCACGCCCTCCCCAGAACGGCCGAGGCGTCGCGTCCCGTGATCTCTTCGGCCGCGTTGTTCCAGTAGACGACCTTGCGGTCGCGGTTGAGCCAGACGACCGCATCCTGGACCTGGTTGAGGACGTTGTCGCAGATGCTCTTGGACGCACCCGGAAAAACATCGAGGATATTGTCTTCGGCCATGATCATTCCTTGGTTTTCTCTCATTCTAAGGGGAGCCCGTGAATTGTCAATCGTTATTTTTGCCGCTGCGGCATGTTGACAGACCGCTAACCTCATGTTATCCTGCCCAGGCCGCCCAGGGGTGCGCCGCCATGGACAAGCTTCTCGGGACACGACTCAAGAGGGCTCGCGAAGAGGTCAACCTCAGCCAGGGCGCGTTCGCCAAGTCCCTCGGACTGTCATCGGAATACATCTCCCTCCTCGAATCCGGCAAGAGGACGCCGAGCTTCGAGACGCTCCAGAAGGTCGCGGGGTTCCTCAACAAGAATATCGCCTATTTCTTCGAGGACAGGCGGCCGGCCTTCGAGGCCCTGTTCGACGCCGCGGAGGCCGATGAGCGGGTCCGCAAGGACCTGCAGAAATTCCGGGCCACGTGCGAAAGATACCTCGAGCTCGAAGAGGCGACCGGGCGCCGCCTCGACCTCGCGCCGCTGTACCCCCGCATCTCCCCGGAGCGTCTGGCCGAGGAAGAACGGCGGCGCCTCGGGCTCGGCGGCGAGCCCATCCGCGATGTCATGGGACTCTGTGAGGTCAACGGCTGCCGCATCGTCCGCCAGACGATCTCCGACGAAGCCCGGATCGCGGGCCTGTTCGTCTTCGACGAGGAGCGCAAGGCCGCGTTCGCGCTGATCAACGCGAACGAGCCGCCCGGGCTCCAGACCTTCATCGCCGCCCATCTCTACGGCCATTACCTCATGGACCGGGCCGACAGCCCCGTCGTCGATAACCCCGATGTCTTCGTCGACGAGTACGTCTCTCTCTACTCGCCGCGCGAGCAGTCCGCCCAGACTTTCGCCTCGCGCTTTCTTGTGCCGCCGGACAAGCTCTCCGAGCTCATCGAGAAGGACCTTCACGCGAGGACGCTGGCGTTCGACGACGTGCTGTTCCTCAAGCGCTACTTCGGGGTGAGCACCCGGGCCATGCTGCGGACGCTCCGGGGCCGCGGCATCCTGCCGGAGGCGAAATTCGAGGAGTTCTTCAAACGGAATCCCGAGGACCGGGAGCAGGAGGTCTTCGGCAACCTCTCCGGGCACGAAGAGCGCCGGGCGCGGACCTTGTTCCGGAAATCCCGGACCATCCCCTCCGACCGCTTCCGGCTCCTCGCGGCCGAGGCCGCGGCCCTGGAAAAGGCCCGGCCCGCGAGCCAATCCAAGCCCGCGGAGACAGGAGGCCCCGATGAGTAGGACCCTTCGCGCCCTGATCATCTTTCTCGTGTTCGACGCCGTGGTCGTGGGCGCCTATTTAGGCATCAAGGCGCTCGGCTCCGGCCGGGCCTCCGACCCCACGGCGGGCGTGGCCTGGGTCCCCATGGACGCGGATTACCGGCCGGCGAGCGAGCTCGAGCAGGTTATCAAGACGGATTATGGGGAGAAGGGGCTGCTGCCGCTCCAATTCCGGAACTTCGGCCGCAGCGCCTCCGTCCTCAAGAAGTTCCGCGGAGCCAAGCTCGCCGGGGCCGGCGTCTCCGTCCTCGAGATGCAGTTCAAGGGCCTCGAAGACTGGGCCGTCGTCGACCTTTGGATCAAAGGCGAGGGGGGACGGGAGATCCGTCGGACCGTCCTCTATGTCCTGACCGCGAATGCCTGGAAGGTCGGGGACAGCGGCCGCTTGGCGGATTGACGGCGGCGCCGAGCAGGGAGATCCCATGAGCATCAAGTCCCTCACGACGGACGTCCTCATCGTCGGCGCCGGTCCGGCCGGGCTGACCGCCGGGATCTACGTGGCCCGGGCGGGGCGAAGGGCCCTCATCCTCGACGGCCGCGCCGCTTCGCGGATGGCCATTCCCTACACGCTCGAGAATTACCCCGGCTTCCCGTCCATCGACAGCCGCGAGCTGCTCGGCCTCTTCCGCAGGCAGGCGGTCTCCTTCGGCGCGGAGGTCGCCAGCGGGGAGGCCATCGCCTTCGCCCTCGAGGGAGAGACGAAGTACGTCACGACCAAGGAGGCGGTCATCGAGGCCTTGGCCGTCATCCTGGCCACGGGCCGGCCCGTCCCCAAGGCCCGTCTCATCGCCGGCGAGGAGCGGCTCATCGGCCAGGGCGTCAGCTATTGCGCCACGTGCGACGGCCCCCTCTTCCGGGGGGCGACCGTCGCCGCGGTCGGCCAGGGGGACGAGGCTCTCGAGGATGTCCACGCCTTGCACGCCATGGGCATCAACGTCCTCTGGGTGCCCGGCCATCCGGGCGGGACGGCGGATTCGCCGAAGGCCAAGGCCCTCGAGGACCTGGGCGTCGTGATCCGTCGCGACGGCAAGGTCAAGGAGATCCGCGGCGAGGGCCGGGTGGAGAGCGTCGTCGTCGAATCGGCGGCCGCCGTGGACGTCTTCACGGTCGCCGCCGTCTTCATCTTCCGCGAGATCCCGGCCGGACCGCTCTTCGAGCGGGCCGGCATCGCCATCGATCACAAGCAGTGCGTCGCCGTCGACCGGTTCCAGCGAACGAACATCCCCGGCGTTTTCGCGGCTGGGGACGTCACCTGCGGCGGCCTGCAGGTCGTCTCGGCCGCCGGCGAGGGTTGCATCGCCGCGATGCAGGCGCTCGTCCACATCAGAAAATAGGGCCCGCCTATCGGGCCGGCCGCTCCGGCGACTCCGCTTCCCGCCGGCCGTTGCGCCCGGCCCGCGCGTTGAGCCTGAACGTGATCCGCCTCGACCTCGAGATCGTGACGTGTCCGCCGATGGGCACGGCCATCAGGTTCCTCCGGATGTCGTGGCCGAAGTTCGTGACCGTCAGGATGGGCAGGGGGCGGCCCAGGCGCCGGCGGTCGCGGATGACGTCGGCGAGGTAGGACCGGACGAACCGGACCGTTTCCCTCCGGTCCTTCTTCCGGAACAGGCCCTTGCCCGGCGGCGTGACCGATCCGATGACGATCCCTTTGATGCCGGCGAAGACGTTGTGACGGCGGAGGGCCGCGAGCAGACGGTGCAGGTCCTCGACGTCGACCCCGATGTCCTCGAAGAAGAGGATGTGGCGCCTCCAGCTGAACTTGGGCGGCGTGCCCCGGTTGAGAAAGTTGACGAAGGTCGAGAGATTCCCGCCGATAGGGATCCCAGACAGCTTCCTCGGCGGGGGAGGGGTGAGCCAGGCCGCGCCGCTGTAATGGATCTCCTCGCCGATGATCAGGGCGAGGAGGCTGCGGAAGTCGCCCTTCCCGACCTTGAGCGACGGAAAGTAGACGACCGGGACGCGGCAATCGTGATAGATCTCGTTCAGGAGGAAGGTAAAATCGGAGAAGCCGATGAGCAAGGGGCGCCTGTCCCTGATGATCCGCAGGTCCTTGGCGTCGATCTTGCGGACCAGGTCCTCCGCGCCCGTTCCCCCGGCCACCGAGATGATCAGATCGAGTTCGCGGATAGCCTCTTTGAACACCGCCGCCCGGTCGTCGACCGGGGCCGTAACGTGGTCGATCTCGGTGTCGCTCGAGTAGAGGTGGGGGCTGAAATAGACGGCCCGGACCCCCAGGGCCTTCTTGAGGAGGCGGGCCGTCCGGTCCAGGACGGGCTTCTCCTTGGCGGAGAGGCACGTCGACGGGGCGATGAAGCCGATCTTCTCGTAAATCATGGGGGCACGGGAGCTCGGAAGAAGCCTAGCCTAGCAGAAAGCGGGGGCGGGTTCAACGCGGGCCCCCTGAAGACGCCGGGTCGGACCGGTCAAAACGATTTGAGCTTCTGACCGGGGCCCGAAAGCTGGAGGGCCTTGAGGGCCTTCAGCTCGATCTGGCGGATCCTCTCCCGGGTCAGCTTGAAGTGTTGGCCGACCTCTTCGAGCGTATATTCCCGCCCGTCCCCGAGCCCGTAGCGCATTCTCAGGACGAGGGTTTCGCGCTCTGGCAGGGTGCGCAAGGCCGCCTCGATCTGCTCGCGGAGATTGATGTGGATGACGGTGTCGGGCGGGGAGGGGAAGGCTTTGTCCTCGAGCAGGTCGCCGAGCGAGCCCTCGCCGTTCTCCCCGAGCGGCGTTTCGATCGAGACGGGGTCCTGGGAGCTGTAGAGCATCTCCAGGACCTTGTTGACGGGCAGGTTCATCTTGCGGGCCAGCTCATCCGGGTTGGGCAGCTTGCCGCATTCCTGGATCGACGCCTGGGAGATCTTCTTGAGGCGGTGGATGGTCTCAGTCAGGTGGACCGGGATGCGGATCGTCCGGCCCTGGTCGGCGATGGCCCGGGTGATCGATTGGCGGATCCACCAGGTCGCGTAGGTCGAGAACTTATGCCCGCGCCGGTAGTCGAATTTCTCCGCGGCCCGCATCAGGCCGATGTTGCCCTCTTGGATGAGGTCGAGAAGCTGCAAGCCCCGGCCTTGATACTTCTTGGCGATCGACACGACCAGCCGCAGGTTGGCCGAAACGAGGTCGCCTTTGGCCCGCTCGCGGGTCCGTCGGCCCGATTGGATGGCCTGGAGGATGGCCTTGTCGTCCCTGCGCGCCTGCTTGGAGGCGTTCTTGAAGTTCTCCTTCAAGCGGATCTGGACGGCCTGGACGATCCGGTCCTGGAACTCGGGCTTGAGCTCGAGCTCGCGGGCCATGTTGACGATCCGGACGGCCAGCCGCCCGCGGGCGAACCGATTGCGGACGAGCGGCCGGAACTTCATCAGCCGGGCGCACAGGGCCCGGGTCTTGTGGATCCTCTCGAGGATCTCGTTCCTTCGGGCCTCGAGGCTGTCGTCCGAGAAGCTGTCCTCGGCCATGTTGAAGTATTTGACGAACGCTTCGGGGGTCTTCTTGAGCAGGGCCTCGAGGGACACCAGCTCGTCGAGCGTGTAAGGCGTCCTGACGAGCGCCTTGAGGATGGCCTTTTCGCCGCGCTCCATGCGCCGGGCCAAGCTGATCTCCTGGTCCCTGGAAAGGAGCAGGATGCTGCCCATCTCCCGGAGATAGATCTTGACCAGGTCCGCGGTCTGTTCGATGTCCTCCGGGGAATGCAGGCCCTTGCCGTGGCCGTTGCCGTTCTTGGGTTCCCCCAGCCGGGCCCCCAACGGGGCCTCGGGGCCGGAGAAGGCCTCGTCATCGTCCCCAAATAGCTTGGCAGGGGACGTGCGGGGGATGATATCGAGAAGCTCCTCGCCGCTCCTATATTTATATTCAGCTGCCATGATCGTCTCCCTTAATTATTAATATGATAGGAAAACTACAATAAAAGGCTTTTCGTTTCGTCCGCCAGGCCTTTTTCTCATTTTCCCAGCCCTTGACTCCGGTCTATAAACGGGGAAGAGGGGGGATCCGTTCCACCCTCTGAAGGCGGGACCGTTCGAAAAGTAGCGCGGAGGATACCCCCTCCTGTCCCGCTTGTCAAGAAAAAACTTTACATTCCCGGACGTTTCCCCGGCCGGGCTGACCTTCCCTGGCTCGCCCTGCCTGAAGAAAGGCCTGATCGAACTCTTCTTCATCGGGTACCTCCCGGTCGACTATGCCCCCCACTTCAAGATTCGTGCCAGGAAGATACCTCAAAAAGGGGGTTGATCGAAGGCCGGCTCCGGGGGCGGGGATGTCTTATTTTGAGGACAGAGGATTGGCCGGTTCAGTAGCAGACGACGCCGTGCTTTTCGAAATACTTTTGGTGGTATTCCTCTGCCTTGTAGAAAACCGAAGCGGGGACGAGCTCGGTGGCCAGATGCTTCTTGTACTTCCCGGATCTCTCCAGCTCGTCCATGATCTCGCGCGCCGTTTCCCTCTGGGCCTGGCCATGAAAGAAGATGGCCGAGCGGTACTGTGTCCCCTGGTCGGGTCCCTGCTTGTTGACCTGGGTCGGGTCGTGGATCGTGAAAAAGTGGCGGACGAGGTCGGCGTAGCCCACCTTGGACGGATCGAAGGTCACCTGGACGGCCTCGGCGTGCCCGGTCTTGTCCGTGCAAACCTCCTCGTAGGTCGGGGCGACCGTCTTGCCGCCGGTGTAGCCTACGACCGTCGACACGACGCCGGGGATCTTCCCGAGCTTGTACTCGACTCCCCAGAAACAGCCGGCGGCGAACGTCGCGGTCTCCGTCGGCGCGGCCGCGGCCTCCGCGGGGCCCTTGACCTTGTCGGCCGACTCGGGCTTGAAGTCCAGGGAGGCGGAGTTGACGCAGTAATGGAGGAACGTGGGCTCCGGGCCGTCATCGAAGACGTGGCCCAGGTGGGCGCCGCACTTCGCGCAGCGGACCTCGATCCGCTTGGTCAAGAGCGAGTAGTCGTCGCGGTATTCGAGGTCCTTTTCGTCGACGGGCGCCGTGAAGCTTGGCCAGCCGGTGCCGTGCTCGTACTTCGACTCCGAGGGGAACAGGGGCGCCCCGCAGCCGGCGCAGACATAGACCCCTTTGTCCCAAAAATCATTATATTTGCCGGTGAACGGCCGCTCCGTGCTGCACTTCCGCATGACGTCGAACTGCTCCGGGGTGAGGGCGGCCTTCCATTCCTTTTCCGACTTCTTGACTTTTTGCGACATGTCCGACCCTCCCTGGGAGACAAGCGCCATCCGGGCCACGTCCGGCCCGGCCAGGGCGTTCAGGCCTCGCCAGGCGGCAAGTCCGAGGAACGTCGCCGCGGCGAGGATCACGATCTTCACTTTCGTCGGCACTGATGACTCCCGTTCTCTTTAATCCTACAAAATTAGTATACATTAGGCCTGCCAAAAATCAAGACGGCCCCTGCCCGAAGCGCCCTTGAGTAAAATTTCCTAAATTGGACACTTTCAGATTGACAAGACCGGAATTGCGGCAATATAATGAGTTCGCTGGCTGGAGAGGGATCCTCCTTAGCCCCGCTTCCTTTTCCTTTGAAACCTTGGCGCCTCGCCAGCCAGCGTTCCTAACCATCCTCCGGCCGGCCGGTCCCGGCGCTTTTCTCTTCGCCTCCGAGGACCCGCCGAACCCTACTTTCCCTCGGCGTCCTTCTTTGGGGCTTTTTCCGCAGGCTTGAGGTCCTTGGCCCTCTCCTTGAGATAGTCCCTGAGCTTGAGGTAGGAGACGCCCTCCGTGTACCAGGCCGGGGCCGGCTTGCCCATGAGATGGTGGTCGAAGAACTCTTTCATCCGCACGGTATAGTCCTTCTGGTTGGCCGGCTTCTGCAGGCCGTGGTTCTCGCCGACGTACTGGAGCATGACGACCGGCTTCTTGAGCCGGCGCAGGGTGTTGTAGTACTCGATGCCCTGGTTCCAGTCGACGGCGCCGTCCTTGTCGTTGTGGAGGATGATGAGCGGGGTCTTGACCCGGGAGGCGTAATAAACCGGAGAGTTCCGCTGATAGGCCTCGAGATTGTCCCAGTAGCCGCCCTTGAACCGGCCCTGGCTCGATTCGAAGATGGGCTGGTTGGCCGAGCCGCTGTTGAAATAGATCGAGCTGTACATGCTGATCATGTTGGTCAGCGGCGCTCCGGCCACGGCCGCGGCGAAATCGGCCTGGGTCACGAGGAAGGCCGTCTCGTAGCCGCCCCACGAATGGCCCTGGAGGCCGATCTTGGATCGGTCGACGACGCCCGCGTCCACGGCCGCGTCGATCGCCGGCAGGACGCACCAGACCGCCGACATGCCCGGGTCGTTGATCTTGTAGGTGATGTCGGGGAACAGGACGGCGTAGCCGTTGCTGGTGTAAACGGATTTATTGAAGCCGTTGGCCGAGGGCTGGGCGTAGCGGTTGAGCTGCTGCGACATCTTCTCGTAATAGTAGACGATCGTCGGGTAGCTCTTGCCCTTTTCATAGTTGGCCGGGAGGAAGAGCGCGGCCTGGAGCTTGTCGCCCTTGGCGCTCGTGTAATCGAGAAGCATCGAGCCGCTCGACCACAGGAAATCCTTCTGCTGGGGATTGGCCTCGGTGAGCCTTTTTCCGTTGCGGAGGAGCGCGTCCGCCGCGACGAAGTCGGGATAATCCTTAAACGTGTCGCGGGCGTAGACGTAGACCTCGGCCTTTCTCGCTTTGGCCAGATTGCCGAATCCGGCATCGTCCCACAACAAGAGCGCCGGGGCGGGCTGGCCCTTTTCGAGGCGGGCGATCCCGGCTTTCTTGGTCCACTCGCCGTAAACGCTGAAGTACTGGGCCTCCCCGAGGTCGACGGCCTTCTCCTCGGGATCGAGACGCAGACGCCGGTAGCGGAGCTTGTCCTTGGCCCCGTTCGCGGTCAGGTTGACGGCCTTGCCGGCTCCGCTGACGGGAACGCTCCAGATGTCCCAGCCGTCCGAGAGGAGGACATTCCGTCCGTCCTTGGTCGAGCCGACCGGGTAGTCGGGCGGCTTGACGACGTTGTGGTCGTCCTCCTCGTTGAAGAACGAGGCGGGGACGTCCTTGGTGATGTTGACGGACCGGCCGCCCGCCATGTCGTAGGTGAAAAAGTGGCCGTCCTCGTAATACAGGAAATGGGCCCCGTCAAAAAGGGTCCCGAAATAGTATTGGTTCTTTTCGAGGGCCTTGGTCCGCTTGCCGGTTGCCATATCGATGACGGTGACGTCCCGGAAGCTTCGGCCGTCGAGATTCCCGTCGAGCTCGTAGGCCCGCCTGTCCTGGCCGACGGCGAATCGGCCTTTGGGGGCAGGCTCGACGTAACGAAGATCGTCATCGGCCAGTCGGACGAACGCCTTGTTGCCGACCCGGAACTCGGCGAGATAGCTGAAGCTTCGGTCCTGTTGTTCCTCGACTTGCTGCTCGGACTGCAGCCGGGCGTCCTGACCGTGCCAGATCACGAGGTCGGGGATGTCCTCGTCGGCGACGTCCTCGACCTTCGGGGCCGGCGCCGCGGCCGCATCCGATCCGGGCTTGGCCTGGTCGCCCTCCTTTTTATCGGCGTCCTTTTTCTTTTTGGCCTCGTGGATGCCGAAGAGCACGGCGTCGAAGCTCTCCGTCCACTCCGGGGCCCTGTCCGGGCTGACGGTCATTCCCGCCGGGAACGACTTGTCGGCGGCCGGATCGTAGACGATCATCCGCGGTCCTCGGGCCTCACGGAAACCGGAGAAGCCGAGGACGCTCCAGAGCTTGTCCTCATAGGCCTTGTCTTCCTTGCCCTTGAGCACGGCCAGGGCTTCCCCCTTCTCAGTCCAGGACAGGGACTTGTAGGAGGCCTTGTCGTTATCGAGCGACGAGACGGCGCCGGAAGCCATGTCCCGGAGCTGGAGGCCGTTGCCGGCCTGGCCCTGGGCGTCGATGGCCAGGGCCAGGCGCGTCCCGGCCTTGTCGAAAGCGTACTCCGAGACGTTGCCGATGTTGACCTCTTGCCCCGAAGAGAGCTGGCGCACAAGGAGGTCGGAGCCGGTCCACTTGTCCTTCTCCTTCTCCTGGCTTTCGGGGGCATAGCGATGGAGGGCCACGAAGCCGGGGTTGTCGCCCGAAAAAGCCCATGCGCGGACCTTCTCGAACTCGGTCTTCCCGCCCGTGGCCAGGTCGACCAGGACGGCCGCCGTCATGACCCTCTTCTTGTCCTTCCGCAGCGCCTTCATCTCCTTCGACCCGGGGTAGGCGAGGAACGCGGCCCACTTGGAGTCGGCCGAGAAGCCCGTGCGGGCGGACGATCCGTAGCGCGGGGCCTCGCCGATCGGGAAACGGTATTCCTTGGTCCCGGCGACCTGGCGCAAGACGATCTCGCTCTCGCCTTCGAGCGGGCTGAGCCGGTACATGAACCAGGTCCCGTCGGGGGAGAGCTCGGCCGAGCCGATCGATTTCCAGGCCAGGATGTCCAGCAGCGCGAGCGGCCGCGGCGCGGATGCCAGGGTTGCTGACGGGGCCGCGTTTGGGCGCGGGTCATCTTGAGCGGGCGCGAAAAGGCCGGAGGTGAGAATCACGGCGATAGCCGCGAGAGATAAGGAGAGGGAACGGAGCTTGGTCATGGAGTTTTTCCTTGTCGTTCTTTCTTTCTTTTTTCCTGGTACATCAGGAAGTCGGCGTGGGACAGGAAATCGTCGAGCTGCTGGTACTTTTGGGGGTCGATGCGGACGAGGCCCATGCTGACCGACAGCCGCAGACGCGGGTATTTCTTGAGGCGAAACGCTTGGACGCCCTCCTCGATCCGGGCCGGAAGGCCCCGTTCACCCTGGCCCTTCGAACGCATGGCCAGGACGGCGAACTCGTCGCCGCCGATGCGGCCGAGGACGTCGGACTCGCGCAGCGTCGTCTTGAGGATCGCGGCCATTCCCTGGAGAAGCAGGTCCCCCACGGCATGGCCGCAGGTGTCGTTGACCTCTTTCAAATTGTCGATATCGATGAAGATGAGATAATTGTCCTTCTTGAGCCGTTTCGCGATCTTCATCTGCTGCAGCCCGAAGGAATAGAACCCCCGGCGATTGTTGAGCCCGGTCAGGTGGTCGGTGAGCGACAGGTTCTCGAGCTTCTCGTTGGACAGCTGGAGCTGGCGCACGGCCTGTTGGAAGCGCCGCTCGGCGTTCCTCATCTCCGTGATTTCGACGAGGATGCCGTCGAGATGGATGATCGACCCGTCCGGGGCCTTGATGCTGCGGCAAAAATCCCGGGCCCAGAACTTCCGGCCGTCGATCCGCCGGAGCTCGAATTCCTGGAAGGCCGTGCGCTTCGCGCACAGCTTGACGATGTGCTTGGCCCGGTCCTCGCCGTGGACATAGAAATCCTTGACGTTGTGGGTGAACAGGTCCCGGGGACGCCTGAAGCCGAGCATGTGGGCCAGGGCCGCATTGGCCTCGACGATGAGGCCTTCGGCGGTCGTGCGGTAGACGCCGACGGGAAGCTGTTCGAGGAGGGCCTTGTAGCGATCCTCGCCGTTCCGGCCCTTGAATGCGGCCGGCCGGCAAGAAGCGCTCTTTTTCGGCTTGGCGTGTTCGGACCGGCTCATTTCCCCAAATCTTTAGCAGAGACCATCATGATTGTCAAAGGCCGGCTCGGAAGGCAGCCTCTCCCTCCTGGGAAAGTTTGAAGACGCCGGTCAGCGCGACGGACTCGGCGCCAAAACAACTCGCTCGACGTGCGCTACGCCTCGCTCAAACACGTTTTGGCGGTTTCCCCTGAAACTGCCCTCGTCCGTCACTCTGCCCGGCTAAACTTTCCCAATGTCGGGATTCGGCTGCCCTCCTCGCCTCGGTTCAATAGGAGCAAGGCCCTTCCTTAATCATCCAGTTCCGCACTTCCGGCAGGAGAAGGCCCTCCGAGGACATTCAGATAGAGGTGACACCTCATGAAGAAAGGTGTAGGAATAAGACAGAGGGAAAGGCCCCTAAACGACGGGGGAGATGCCGGCGTATTCTCCGATGGAAGAAGGGACAAGGCCTCCTGTGGATGAGCAAGAGTTGATCGAAGGCTGCCTGGCGGAGAGCCTTGCGTCCCAGCGGGCGATGGTCGAGGCGTACGGGACCCTGGTCCTGTCGGTCGCCCTCAACGTTCTCGGCAACAGGCAGGACGCCGAGGACGTCTGCCAGGAGACCTTTCTCCAGGTCTTCCGGCGCCTCGACCGCTATGACCGGGAGAGGAGCTTCAAGACCTGGCTCCTGACCATCGCCTACAGGAGATCGCTCGACATGCTCAGAAAACGACGGCGCTTCTCGGAATTCTCGGCCCGGGCCCGGTTCGAGCCGGCCGTGGCAGGGAGGGGAGGGGACCCCCGGCCGGCCGATCCCGCGCCCCTGCCCTCCAAGCTGCTCGAGTCCCTCTCGCCGCGCGAGCGGACGGCGCTGTGCCTGTGGGCCAACGAGGGCTATACGGCCAAGGACGTCTCGGAAGTCTTGTCCTGCTCGGCCTCGACAGCCCGGGTGTATCTCTTCAACGCCCGGCGAAAGATCAAAGCGCTTTTGGAGAACGATCATGACGTCCTGCAAAACGGTTGATCGGCTTTACACCGCGATTCCCGTTCGGCCGTTCCGCGACTGGCTCATCCGGGCCCACATGGAACGATGCCCGCGGTGTCAGGCCCGGCTTCTCAGTCGCGACGAGGCCAAGAGCCTGCTCGTCGGCCCGGAACAAGTGGGCGGATCGGAGGACCTCTGGCGGAGGATCTCCCGCGAGGCGGGACGGGCCGCGTCCTTGCCCGAGATCAAAGCCGGTCGGGGGACACTGGCCTGGCGCGCCGCCTCGGTCGCGGCCATGGCGGCCGTCGTCGCCTTGACCGGGTTCTGGCTTCTCCGGGAGATCGAGCGGACGGGCCTCGATGCGCGGGACGTCGTGACCGCCGACCGCTTCCAGATCGACTATGTCAACGTGGGCGGCGCTCCCGCCCGGACGTTCGTCTATCAGCCCCAGGGGACGGACACGGTCTTCGTCTGGGCTTCCAGGAATCCTTTATAGGAGGGTGACATGAAAAATGCGCTCATAATATTCGTGACGCTCGCTCTCGCGGGATCGGGCCTGGCCGTTTGGGCCTCGGCCGGAGAAGACGATGCCGCGCAGAGCGCCAAGTTGACGGCTTCGGCCTTCGAGCTGAATATGCGGATCCTCCAGGGGAGTCGGGATCGATCCAAGACCCTCGTCCGGCCCGTCACCTCGTCATTCCTCGAATTCCAGACTTTCGCCAATTTCGAGGATGAGGAAAACACGGCCACGGACGAGCAGATCAAAAAGGTCTTCAGCCTGACGGACATCGGCCTTCTGACCGAGGCCGCCCTCGTTTGGGAAAAGAGGAAGACCGAAAAGGCCTTCCATATGTTCCGGATCAACGGGCAGGAATACCTGGTCATGGTCACTCCGGGCCGCCTGCCCGAACGCAACCACTTCCATATCCAGGTCTTCGAGCAGAGCGCGGCGGGCAAGGCCAGCCTGCTGGACACGGAATTCTCCCTCCCGGACAAGAGCGCCGCCGTTTTCGGCTTCGAAGATACTAAGCTCAAGTCCTATTTCATCACCCTTCGGGTCGCCCGCTGGCTCGGCGAGCCGGCCGCCGCGGCGGAAGGTGGGGGTCGGGCCGCGGGCGGGGTCGTCCCCGGCGTGCTGAAGAGCGGCGAAAAGGTCATGCCGCCCAAGCTCGTCAAGGAGGTCGCGCCCGTCTATCCCGAAGCGGCGCGGAAGGCGCGGGTCGAAGGCGTCGTGATCCTGGAGGCCACGACGGACACGTATGGGCGGATCGCCGACGTCAAGGTCCTGCGCTCGATCCCGCTCCTCGATCAGGCGGCCATCGACGCGGTCAGGCAGTGGGTCTATGAGCCCATGGTCGTCGACGGCAAGCCCAGGGATGTGACCTTTACCGTGACCGTCAGGTTCGGCCTCGACAAGGACAAGAAGCCGGCCGGCGGCGGGGTCGTCGGCGGCGTCACCGGCGGCGTAGCCACGGGCATCGGCGGAGGAGTCGCCGCGGGCGTCGAAGGCGGCGTTGCCGGGGGCGTCCTCGGCGGGGTCGGAGGCGCCCAAGACCTCAAAAAGTTCGAAGGAGACGCCGTCCGGGCGGTCGGAGAGGTCAAGCCGCCCAAGCTCGTCAAGAGTGTGGACCCGGTATATCCGAAGGAAGCCGCCAAAGCGGGTGTGGAAGGCATGGTCATCCTCGAGGCCAAGGCCGACGAGGAGGGCAACGTCGTCGACAGCCGGATCCTGCGCTCCATCCCTGTCCTCGACCAGGCGGCCATCGACGCCGTCAAGCAGTGGAAGTACGAACCCCTGGTCATCGACGGCAAGCGCCGCAAGGTGCTTTTCACCGTGACGGTCCGCTTCATGCTCAAGGAAGGCGACAAGGCTAAAACGATCGAGAAATTCGCCCAAGGTGCAGTCAAAGCCGAGGGCGACATCGAACCGCCCAAGCAGATCAAAGAAGCCGCTCCGGTCTACCCCGAGGCCGCCCGGGTCGCCGGCGTCCAGGGCGTCGTCATCCTCAGCGTCAGGGCCGACGAAAAAGGCAGCGTCAGCGATGTCATGGTGTTGCGGTCGATCCCGCTCCTCGACCAAGCGGCCATCGACGCCGTCAGACAGTGGGTCTACGAGCCGACGGTCATCAACGGCAAAGCGGTACCCGTCGTCTTCACAGTGACCGTCCGGTTCCAGCTCAAGTAGAGGCGGGAACAGGGAGCTTCTTGAGACTCTGGATCCATGTCTCGATGATCTGGATCTCCTCGGCGCTGAGGGCCCGGGGCGGAGGCATGCGCGATCCCTTGATGCCGCTTTCTCCGCGGACCTTCTTCAGGACATAGCTCGACTCCGGGGACGCCGCATCGATGATCTTCAAGTCCGGCGCCTCCTTGCTCGCGGCGTTGATGGCCGCCGCGATCTTTGCCGTCTCCCAGCTCAACCCTCGGGGCGGATGCTTCCCTTTGTGGCATTGAGCGCATTTTTTCTGGAAGAGGGAGACGACGTCGTCCGGGATCTTTCCCTGGGCCCAAGCTCCGGCGGCCGCCGCGAGAAGGAGGGCCAGGATGACAGGAACGGCTTTTTTCATTTGTAGCTCCTCCGCCGGCCCGACCGGCTCATTTCAGCCGAGAGTAATCGAGCTCTGACCCGAACAGGCTGTGCGGGATGAGGAAGACGATCAGCGTGACCAGCGAAGCGGCGATGACGAACGGCCGGGCCGGCTTCCCCTTCCGGCCCGCCACGAAGGCCACGACCCAGAATAGGAAAGCGATCAGCGTCTTGTTGTCGGTGAGATCCGTGCCGAACGGAAACCCGCTCCAGGCGACCCCGAAGGCGAACTTCTGGACGAGCGGTCCCAGGATGAAGCCGCCGGCGAAGATCAGGCAGACCGCCCAGAGGGTCAGCCTGCGGGGATCCCGCTTCTTGTCGAGCGCGGCCAGGCCGGCCGCCGTCGAGAGCAGCATCCCTGCGAACATGACGAGGATGTGGGGAACGATCACCCAGATCGGAACGGGGTCCTTGAACCTCAGGACGGCCGGGACGTCACCGGTCAGGGCCTTCGATTCCCCGTCCGCCGTCAGGACGACCTTGTAGGCGACTTTGCCGGCCGCGGGCTGGCGGGGCAGGCGCCCGACGAGCCGGTCGCCCTCCCTGACGAGGGCCGCGCTCGTCCACGCGTCGGCGGTCTTGGCCCGCTTCCACTCGATGCGCCCTTCGACCGGCGCCGGAGCGGGGATGACCACCTCGGCGTCGGCGCCGGTTTCGGCGCTCCGTGCCAGCCGGGCCCTGATCTCGGTCCCGGCCACGAAGGCCTTGACCACGAGGGGATAGCTCGGTCCCGTCATTCTCTGATAGACCGCGGAGCCCAGCGTGATGACGACGGCCAGGAGCCAGAACAGGCCTTTCTTCATGGCCTTACTCCTTGACCTTGATCGAGCCGAACACGGCCGATCCCTGGATCGAGAGGGTCCCGGTCTTCTCCGCGTCGGAGACCGCGGCCTTATGGCCCTCGATCGAGCCGAGAACGGGCGTCCCCGCGATCACGACCTGCCATTCGCGAGGGACGAAAACTTCGATGTTGCCGAAGACGACGGACAGGACGAGGGTGGCCTGCCCTCCGGCGAGCCTCGCGGCCCTGAGGTCGATCTCGGCCGAGCCGAAGACGACGTCGGCCTTGCCGCCCCGGAAGCTCTGGGACCCGATCTTGCGGGTGGCGCTCGAAAAGACCTGGTTGATGGCCAGGTCGTCGCCGCTCATCTCGGGGACCTTCATTTTGTCCCGGTGCAGAGACGGCCTCAGCAGGATCCACAGCCCGACCGCGATGATCGCCAGGGGCCAGAGATAGTGCCAGACGGCCTGGTCGAAGATCCGCAGGCGGAGGAGGAGGAAGAACGTGCCGAAGAGGATGAAGAAGACCCCCGAACCGGCGTTCCGGAAATTGTTGCTGAGCAGGATGGAGATGCCGATAAGGATGAAGATGACAGGCCAGTAGCGCCCGATGAGGTCGCCGAAGTCGAGACGTCCCATTTGGTCGAGCAGGAAGATGACCCCCAGAACGATGAGCAGGAGTCCCCAGAAGATGCGGCCTTGGGTCTTGTGTTCGTTCATGGTCCCTCCGATTTGGGTCTAGGATACCACACGGGTGGCATCCTGAAAAGGAACGGGCTCAGAGCCTCCGGATGTTCATGCCGCCGCTGACCTCGACGACCGCGCCGGTCGAATAGCCGAAATCCCCCCGGACGAGGGCGGCCACGGCCCGCCCGACGTCCTCCGGAAGGCCCCATCGCCCCTGGGGGACGAGCCCGCCGGCGATGAGCCGGTCGTATTTCCTCTTGACCCCGGCGGTCATGTCGGTGGCGATGACGCCCGGCCGGACCTCGAAAACGGCGATGCCTTTTCCGGACAGGGAATCGGCGAAGAGCGTCGCGGTCATGCTCAAGGCGGCCTTGGACACGCAGTATTCGGGCCGCGAGGTCGAGGACACGGAGGCCGAGATGGAGGTGATGAAGACGACGGCCGGCCGGATGCCGCCGCGGCGCGGCCTCTGCGCGGCCATCCTCTTCGCCGCCTTCTGGGTCAGGAAGAACGGACCCCGGGCGTTGACGGCCATGAGGCGGTCGTAGCTTTCGGGGGATGTCTCCAGGATATCCAGGCGCTCGAGCGGGGAGACGCCGGCATTGTTGACCAGGACGTCGATCCGCCCGCAGACCCCGTAGGCGGTGTCGAGCATCCGGTCGTGGTCGCCGATCCGGGAGATGTCCCCGGCGACCGGCAGGAAGCGGCCGCCGAGCTCCTCGACCCTGTCCTTGACCTCGAAGAGCCCTTTGGTCTTATTCTCGGGCTCGAAAACAACATCGATGCCGACGACGTCGAAGCCGTCACGGGCCAGGGCGAGCGCGATCCCTCGGCCGATGCCGCGGCCGGCTCCCGTGACCAGCGCGGTGCGCTCGGACCGGGGTAGTTTGGCGGGCATCCTCATTCCTCCTCGACCACGATCCGGTCGTTGCGATGATCGGCCCAGACCGATTCGAACCAGCCCAAAGGCCTGGGCACCGGCCTCACCGGGAGCCATCTCTTATGAACGCGGCCCCGGCCGTCCAGTCGGATCTCCAGGATGTTGGCGGAGACGAAGTCCCCAGGACCGGCAAGCGAGAAGGCCCAGCGCCCGCCGAGGAGCGGGTGCGGCGGCCGTCCCGCGGGGTCGGGGACGAGATAAGACCCGCGGCTCTTTCCGTCACGCTCCAGGTACTCGCCGATCGCCTCGAGATAAACGGAATGGGTCAGAGCCAGGTCCAGGGCCTCGAACGCCCGCGGCAAGTCACGTGCCGAGGCCGCGCCGAGCTCCCGCCCGGCCCTCTTCCAAAGCTCGCGGGCCAGGGCCCTCTCCTCACGGACGACGTCCTTGTCCCTGACGACGGCGCCGCACGCGGACATCCGGCGCTTGATCTCGGCCAGGCACTCGTCCGGCGTCAGACCGCCGTCCTTCCCGCGGCCGAGCATGGCCCGGGACCGGTCCCATCTTTCGGCGACGGCCCTTTCGGCGGCCCGGCCGAACGCGGTCTCGGCCAGAGGCCGCCCCGTGCGCCTGCGGGCGATGAAGAGCGCCGCCCGGGCGCTTCCGACCTGACCGGCGTTGAGGGCCGACCCGCCCGGACGCGTCACCCCGTGAGTTCCGCAAAGCTCGCCGACCGGGAAAAGGCCGCGGAGGCTCGATTCCCACCAGATGGAGCCCCGGAAGCCGCCGTTGTTGTGCTGGGCGCAGACCGCGATCTCGAGCGGCTCGCCGGCCAGGTCGATCCCGTGGGACGCGTAGAGCTCGACGGCCGGGCCGTTCATCTTCCTGAGCCGGGCGATCGGGGTCTCCATCAGCGCTCCCGACTTCTCGAGATAGCCGTAGGCCTCGGCGCCGAGCTGGCCCGGTTCGAACGGCGCCAGCCGCCGGTCGCCGCGGGCTTCGCCCCGGAAATCGAGGAAGACGCGGCGGCCCTTGACCACGGTCTCGTCGTAAACGAGGAGATCGATCAGCGACGACCCGCCGTCGACGGCTTTCCGCGGATCGAACGGCCACTGGTAGCCCTTGAGAAAGACGGCCGTGGCCAGGGCGCCCATGTCGGGGAAATAATCGTTGAGGAACTCCCGCTCGCCGCCGCCTCCGGCGTCGGTCGAGATGTAGCGCGGCACGACCTGCTGGTAGGTGCCGGAGACGTTCCAGCGGAACGCGACCGAGGCCAGGCCGAACTGCGATTCGGTCAGGTTGTGGGCCACGGCCCCGGCCTCGAAAAGAAGCCCGTGCGAGCCTGCCTGACTTTCGGGATAGACCGAGTGCTCGTACATCCCGCCGGGTCCGCCCGTGGCCGCGACGACGTTCGTCGCGTTGAACAGGACGAAGCCCCGGCCCGGCCCGCCGAGCGTCCTCCGGTCGAGGGCCAGGGCGCCGATCGCCCTCTTCGCCCGGCCCCCGCCGGCCGTCAGGAGGGCGATCACGTCGTGCCCGTCGAAGACCCGGATCTTGCGTCGCCGAGCCTCCGCGGCCAGGGCCTCGAACATGAGCTTCGAGGTCAGCGGTCCGGCCGAGGTCGCCCGCTGGCGGGGATCATGGTCGGTCTTGTAGCCCACGTAAGCGCCGTAGCGGTCGTGGGGGAACGGGACGCCCAGCCCGACCAGGCGGAAGAAGGCCTCGAGCGAGCCCTGGGCCTCGGCCAGGGCGATATCGCCGTGCATGGACCCGCCGGCGGCCAGGTCCCGGGCCATGTCGAAGGCGGAGTCGGGGACGTCGCCCGCGAGCGAGAGCTTGTAGTAGGTCTGCTTGTCGGATCCGGACTCGGCCGACGCGCCGGCGCCGAACCGAGTCGTGACGATCGCGATATCGGTCTGTCCGCAGGCGTGGAGGCGGACCGCGGCGTTGAGCCCGGCCGCCCCGCTGCCGATGACGAGCGTGTTCAGGGAATGGACCGGGATCGAGCGTCCGGCGATCCTCACGCGTCCCGATCTCATCGGGCCCGGAGTCCCTTCGTGGCCGCCGCCGCCAGGGAGGCGAAGGCCGCCAGGAAAACGAGGCCGAAGACGATCCAGGCGTCCTCCGCGAGGAAGAGCGCGGCGTAAACGGCGATCAGGAGGGACCCGAAATAGATCCACCAGCGCTTCTTGAAGAAAAGGAAGCCTTCGACGACAAGGGCCAGGGCCGTGAACCCCGTGAGAGCCGCGCGCAAGTCCGCCGTCTGCCACAGGATGAGGACGGCATAGATCCCCGGGAGGAGGAGCCAGAAGCCCCTCCGTTTCTTCGTCCCGATCAGGAGGGCCGAGCCCAGGGCGGCGGAGGCGAAGCCCACGGTAGCCAGGAACCTGAGCCAGCCCGGAGGACCGGGGCGGCCTTCGGCCAATCTCTTGATCTCCGTCATCATCTTCTTTTCCATGACGAAATGGGCCGGATCGACGACCCAGAAGCCAAGAAGACGGCCGAGCACTCCCGGAAGAGGCTCGCCGCGGCTCCGGGCGAAGAACCGCGTCCCGCCCGTCCCGACGGGCTCGAGGGCGAAGGTGCCCCAGTATTTGAGCGTCATCGACCGGCCCGGCGCGACGAACGCGACCCGCCAGCCCGTGCGGCCGTCCCTTTCCTTCCACAGGCCGAACATGTAGCCGGGTTTGACGCCGCGGACGAAATCCTTGGCCTCGCGGCCCTGCCACTCCGGCCGGATCTCGAACGTGTTGTGGACGCCGGCGAGGGTCAGGTTCTCGAGCCAGGCGTAGCTGTAAAAACCCGCCCGGTCCTGGCCGAGCTGGACGAGCCAGGGCCAGACCTTCTCGGGCGGCGCTTCGATCGTGACCGCCCGGGTCCCGCCGACCGCCCCGCCGATCCAGGCGTCGTCGCCGAGAAGGGCCTGCCGCCTCTCCGGAGCCGTAGTTCCCCAGTTGAGGAACCAGGGACGGACGGCGAAGGTGTAGGCGGCGAAGGCGGCCAGGATGATCAGGAATGCGGCGATGGTCACAGCGAGACCGGTCCGTTCGGTCCTGTTCATGGCTCGTCCCCTTTCCCGACGGCGTTCTTGAATTCGCGGTCCCGGACGACGCAGCCGACACGCTTCTGCCGGCGGAGAAGGAGTGAGCAGAGAGAACACGTCGTGCAGACCTTGCGCGGGGAGAGTCGGCCGCGCCTCAGGAGATCGGCGGCGAAGGCCGGATTGGCGAGCGCCCCGCGGCCGAGGCCGAAGGCGGCGCTCCGGCCGTCCGCGACCATGGCCGCGCCGACCCCGGGGCCGAGCCCGCGGAGCCAGGAATATCCCGCTCCGATGACGGCGGTTCCCGGGGAGGACCGCTGGACCTCCGTCGCGACGGCGAGATGGCGGGCGACGCCTTCGAGAGGGTGCTCATCGGGGACCCGGGCGCCGGGGACAGGCTCATCGAAGGGCCGGCCGAAGTGCGGCTTCAACGCCGGAATGCCCAGCGACAGCGCCAGGAGGCCGACGCCGGCCCGGGAGAGGAGGCGCACAAGGGCCTTTGTCTCGGTGAGATCGGTCCTTTCCGGCTCGTCGGGGTCCATGCCGAAGCCGTAGGGGAAGGGGACGGCATCGGTCGCCGACAGCCGGCTCGTCACCAGCAGCCCGGGAGCTTCCTCGCGGACTTGGCGGACGATCTCGAGCAGGAGGCGGGTCCTGTTCTCGAATGTGCCTCCGTAGCGGCTGTCCTCCCGGCCGTGGGCGGCCAGGGTCTCGGAGACCAGGTAGCCGTGGCAGGCCTTGATGTCGACACCGTCGAATCCGGCGGAGGCGGCCAGGTCGGCCGCTTCCACGAAATCGTCCCGGATCCCGGCGAGCTCGTCGTCGGAGACGACCGGCGTGTCCGGCGGAAGGTCGTGGAGAGGAGCGAGGTGCGGGTTGTTCTGGACGATGAGCGGCCGGGGGGATCCCTCCGGCTTGGAGAACCGGCCCGAGTGGGTCAGCTGGAGGATGACGAGCGGAACGTGGCCCGGCCCCCATTCCTTTCTGGCGGCGTTCCGGATCTCCTCGACCAGCCGCGCGAACCCGCCGAGCGTCCCCTCGGTGAGCAAAAGCTGGCAGGGGTTCGAGAGCCCGTCCCGGCGCACGGCCGCGGCCTCGCACCAGATAAGCCCGGCGCCGCCCGAGGCATAGCGCCGGTATCTCCGCCGGGTCCACTCGGAAGGCGCTCCGGACCGTTCGGCGTCCGCGCCTTCGATGGGCAGGACGGCCAGACGGTTGGGGACACCCCGGCCGCCGATCGAGGACTTTTCGAGAAGCCCCGAAAGATCGTCGCGATAAGGGATATCGAGTCCCAGGCGCCGGGCCTCGCGGCCGAGGTCGTCCGGCGTCCTCAGCCGGAATCGCGCGTGCGGGGCCATCGTCCCTCCCTACTTCCCGTCCCCGCCGAGGATGCGCCGGACGGCTTGGATGTCCCGCTTGACCCGCGGCTCGCAGGCGGCGGGCCAGCGGTCGCGCGGCAGAACGGCGAGCTTCCCGGCGTCCATGAGCGTCCGCGTCCGGACGCTCGTCCCGAGCAGGCGGACGAGCTCGGGGACCGTGAGGTCCGGGAAGCGGGCCAGGAAATCGGCGTCGGCGACGGGAATGGGAAAATCCCCGCCGTGGTCCTCGACGGTCAGGGTGATATGCGGGTGGATGGCGCCGAGCGCCTCGATGATGGCGGGCAGGTCGATCGCGCCCTTGCCCGCCTCCGCCGTGAAGGAGACGAAGCCTTCCGCCGCGAGCATCAGGCCGCCGTCCTTGACGTGGGTCGTCACGACCCAGGGGAGGAGCCGGTGCGTGGCCAGGACCGGGTCCTCGAGCATGGTCAGAAGGTTCATCGTGTCGAGGCAGACGCCCAGGTACTCCCCCGGGACCGCGCCGCACATGTCGAAGAGGCGAAGGAGCTCGAACGACGTGAACTCGAAGTGGGTTTCGATCGCCAGGACGACGCCGAAGTCCCGGAGCATCGGCTTCTGGTCGCGGAGGGCGGCGGCCATCAGGCGCAGGTATTCCTCCGTCGGCGGGGAGCCCTTTTTCCAGCGCATCATGCCGCCCGAGCAGGACCGGACCGTTGACGCGCCCAGAAGGAACGCCTGTTCGGCCGCCTTGCGGTTCCCGGCGAGAATGTCCTTCGGGCGGCCGCTCTCGAGATCGAGGGGGATATGCTCGCCGCCGCCCCACTCGACGTACAGCCGGTTCTCCGCGGCGAAGCTGCGGAGCTCCTGCAGGAAGATCTTGTCGACCGCCGTTCCCGCGGGGACGTTGACCTCGGAGAACTGGACGCCGTCGGCGCCGTTCATGACCGCCCATTCGAGGACCTCGAACGGCGAAAGGTCGAGGGGTTTCAGGCTGTAGCTGTCGACTCCGACCCTGAGCTTCTTCATGGGCCCCTCCGGCGGCCCCATTCTATCAGTTTTCAGGCGGCCTTGGCCATATCTTCCCGACTTGATAAATGCTCGTCTGCCCTTCCGGGAAATCCATCTCGAGGCGGCGATGGATATCGCCACGAAGCCCCCGTGAGGGAAGGGGGACCGGCGGGAAGCGGAGTCTTCGGAGCGACCTGCAGAATCGCGGACGAGCACGCGAGGCCACGATTCTGATAAATATCTGAGAAGAAGGCTTTTTTGAGATATTTCGCAGAAGTCCGGCTCCAGGTCTCTCCGCCGCACTTCTGCCGGGTCGCTTCCCAGAGTTCGCTTCCCGCCGGAGGGGCGATATCCTGAGCAAAGCCGGAGAGAGGGATATCCCGGAATCGGGAGATGACCTTGAAAAAGCGGGGGCCTTGGGATATCCTAGCGTCCTTATGAAAAGGACGATCGCGGCTCTGGCGCTGGCCGTCGGCCTGTTCCCGGCGCCGGGCGTGTCCCAATCGTCCATCATCAGCCAGATCGCCGGGGACGGCGTCGCCACCGAGAAGCTCTATTTCAGCCTGAAATTCGGCCTGAACATCGCCTACTTGACGGGGGCCGAGTCGGGTGCCGAGCGGACCGGGGGCTTCAACATCGGGCTCTCGGCCACGGTCCGCCTGACCGACCGCCTCTCGCTCGTGCCCGAGATCATGCCGTTCTCCCGCAAGGGCATCGCCACGATCCCTTTCTTCACGACGGGCGACCCGGCGCTCGATCCTTACTTTGCGGACCTGAAGTCGTCCGAGCTCGCCCTGTCCTATACGGACATCCCGGTCCTCGTCACCTACCGCTTGGGCCGCTTCCGCGTGGGCGCGGGCCCCTACCTGGGCCTCCTCAGTTCGGCGAAGGAGAAGTACAGGGCCCGGCAAGCGGGGCCCCTCTTCGGAGAGCTGCTTTTCAAGCGCAGCGTCACGGGCAACTTCAAGAAGACCGATTTCGGGCTCCTCTTTGAGGCGGCCTGGACGATCACCAAGCCGCGGCGGGGGATGGGTCTTCTCTTCCACGTCCGCTACCAAGCGGGCCTGACCGATGTTCTCCGGGAGTACACGGGGCCGCTCGCCTTCCTGCCCCCCGGGCCGCTCAGGAATTCGGTCATCCAGGCTTATCTGAGCTTTCCATTCGTCCATTGAGATAGGCCCTCGCGGCCGCGCATTTTTCGGGAGGAGAATCGAGATGCTCAAAGAGATGCAAGAAGCCCTGATCGCCGGGAAGAAGGCCGAGGTCGAGTCGCTCGTCGACCGGGCCCTGGCCGCGGGCACGCCGGCCGGGACCATCCTGAACGAGGGCCTGATCCCCGGGATGGAACGTCTCGGCGTCCAGTTCAAGAACAACGAGGTCTTCATCCCCGAGGTCCTCGTGGCCGCGCGGGCCATGAACGCCGGGTTGGCCAAGCTCGAGCCCCATCTGGCCAAGGCCGGGGTCAAGCCCCGCGGCATCGTCGTCATCGGGACGGTCAAGGGGGACCTCCACGACATCGGCAAGAACCTCGTGGCCATGATGCTCCGCGGCAACGGCTACAAGATCGTCGACCTCGGGGTCGATGTCGCGCCGGAGAAATACCTCGAAGCCGCCAAGACGAGCGGGGCCGGGGTCATCGCCCTTTCGGCCCTGCTGACGACGACGATGGTCCAGATGAAAGCGGTGATCGAGGCCGTCGAGAAGGCCGGTCTCGGCATCCCCGTCGTCATCGGCGGGGCGCCCGTCACCCGCGACTATGCCGATCAGATCCGCGCCCGCGGCTACGCTCCCGACGCCGCCTCGGCCGTCGAGGAGATCGGCCGCATCCTCGCCGGTCCGAGGGGGGTATCATGAAGAAACGGGAATTCGCGCTCATCCTGGCCGCGGCCGCGGTCATCGGCTTCGCGGCGCCGGTGTCTGCGAAGGACCCGGTCGTCGAGAGCCTGTGGACAGCCCGCCCCCTGACAGTCGACGGCGTGGCCCAGGAATGGGAAGACGCGACCCCTCTCTTCGACAAGGCCTCGGGCGCCCAGTACGCCATGAAGAACGACGGCAAGGACCTTTACATCGTCATGGTCCTGCGCGATCAGATAGGCCGGTCGACGATCGACTACACGGGCATGAAGATCTACGTCACCGCCGGGCCGAAGAAGAGCAAGGACACGGGCGTCCTGTTCATGCAAAAGACGCTCACCCCGGACGAGCTCATCGCCTCGCTCGAAAAAAAAGGGGAGACCGTGACCGAAGAGAGGAAGGCCGAGATCCGCAAGCAGACGAAGTATTCCGTCTTCCTCGAAGAAGCGATCACCCCGAAGAAGGGCGCCGAGGGGGCGGGGGGCGGCCTCGAGCCGGCGCTTTTCCGGTCCGTCCAGAAGGGACAAGTGTCGGTCTATGAATTCAAGATCCCTCTCGCCCGGATCGGCGACGCGGCGGGCCCCGTGCAGCCCGGAAGCGCAGATCAAGGTCGGCTTCGAATGGGGCGGCATGACCAAGGAGATCATGAAGAACGTCATGGCCGACCGGGCCAGCTCGGGCAGCGTCGCCCGAGGAGGGGCAGTCTCCTCCGACTCCGGCTTCAGCGACTCGGTGCGGCGAAGGCGGGGGCGGCCCCGACTTCAGCTACAGCCGCGACCCGCGCTATAAGAAACACTCCTTCTGGATCGACGTCAAGCTGGCCCAGGCCAAGTAGGCTCCCGGGCCTAGAAAGGCATCGAGGCGAGATAGGCCCCGACGAAGGCCAGGACGACCGCCAGGATCTTCCAGCCCGTCAGCCGTTCCTTGAGGAATATCGCGGCGATGATGACGATGAAGATCGTGTTGAGCTGATTGAGGACGGCCGCGACCGAGGCCTTGGCGTACTTCATCCCGCCCATCCACAGGAAGAGCGAAAGGTAGGACCCGAAGAACGCCGCGGGGGCGAGGGCTTTCCAGTTCCGGAGCACAAGGAGCGGGGCGAGAACGGCCCTCCTGTTCCTGAGGAAGGGGACGAGGACGGCCAGCGCCAGTGAGCCGCCGGCGAGCCGCACCATCGTCGCCCAGAAGACCGACACCGAGCCCAGCACGGGCTTGACCATGACGATGCCGAAGGCGACGAAGAACATCGCCAGGATGCCGTAGAGGATGCCGGCGGACAGGTCCTTCCGGCTGATCTTCTCGAGCTTGCCCTCCTTGGAGAGCGTCAGGACCGCGGAGACGACGAGCGCCGCCCCGACGAGCTGGACGGGCGTCAGGCGCTCGCCGAGCATGGCGAACGACAGCGCGATGACGAAAGGGCTGTAGAAGCAGTCGACGATCGCGGTCAGGCTGGCCCCGAGCCGGTTGAGGGCGTAGAAGAAGAGCGTGTCCGAGACGGCGATGCCGAGGACGCCGCTGAGCGAGGAGCAGGCCCGTCGTCGAGAGGGGCACGGCCGGCGCGAAGGACTGGCCGAGGACGAGGAGCGTCGGCACCATGACGATCAGGGCCAGGACGGTCTTGGCGAGATTGAGGCCGACGGGGTGGATGCGGCGGCCGCTGACCCGGAAGAGAACGACCGCCACGGCCCAGGCGAGGCCCGACGCCGCGGCGAGGATCTCGCCGAGCGAGCGGGAGAGCGCGACCGGGTCGGACATGGATGTCATCGTATAGCAGAGACGCCCGGGCGCGTCAATCCCGCGAGCCCGGATCGATTGACCATCACAATGAGGGCGTGCTATAAACGCCCGTGAGGAGACGCGCGATGAAACGATCGAGATCCCTGTCTTTTGTGATCCTCGGGTTGGCCGTTCTGACCCTGTCGTTCCTGCCGGCTTCGCAGCCGCCGGGCCGCGGCGACAAGCCGCTCGAGTTCGATTCCTGCACCAGCATCCTGGTCGGGCGGCTGGCCTCGGTCGACGGCTCGACCATGACCTCGCATTCCTGCGACTCGGGCACGGACCGGACCTGGATGACCATCGTCCCGAACGCGAAGCACAAGCCCGGCGAGATGGCCAAGGTCTATTACGAGCCCAAGCGGACCAAGGGGCCGAGCGATCCCGACCGGCTGGAGACGGGCGAGATCCCGCAGGTCGCCGAGACGTACGCCTTCCTCAACGCGGCCTACCCGATCATGAACGAGCACCAGCTGGCCATCGGCGAGACGACGATCGGCAGCCGCCGCGAGCTCATGAGCGAGAACGGCATCATCGACGCGCCCGAGCTCTACCGGCTCGTTCTCGAGCGGGCCAAGACCGCCCGCGAGGCCATCCGCGTCGCCGACGAGCTGACCAAGGCCTACGGCTACAACGACTGGGGCGAGTGCTTCACCTTCGCCGACACGAAGGAGGTCTGGCATTTCGAGATCCACGGCCCGGGCAAGGGCAAGAAGGGCGCCGTGTGGGCGGCCCAGCGCGTTCCGGACGACGAGATCGGGATGTCGGCCAACGCCGGGCGGATCCGCGAGATCGACCTCTCGAAAAGCGACTTTTACATGGCCTCGGCCAACGTCACCGCGCTGGCCGAGGAGACTGGGCTATTGGTCGAAGGCGAGCGGCCGGCCCTTCGAGTTCACCTATGCCTACGATCCGGATTCGCGGACGAGCCTCTACTGCCGGCGCCGCGAGTGGCGGGTCCTGAGCCTGCTCGCGCCGTCGCTCAAGCTCAACCCCGAGTCCGAGAATTATCCCTTTTCGGTCAAGCCCGACAAGAAGGTCAGCGTCGCCGACGTGCTGGCCATCTTCCGGGACACCTACGGCGGGACCGAGTACGACATGACCCGGACGCTGACGGCCGTCAACCGGAAGGGCGAGACCGTCAAGAGCCCGGTCGCGACCCCGTTCATGAACGGCGACACGCTGGCCCTCTTCCGCCTGAAGAGGGAGCGGACGATCTGCTCGCCCGCGGCGACCTACCTCCAGATCACGCAGTCGCGCGACTGGCTGCCGGGACCGATCGGCGGCCTGGTCTGGCTCGGCTACGACAACCCGGCGACGACCCCGCACCTTCCTTTCTATATCGGGATCTCCCAGATGCCGGCGTCCTACATGGTCGACGGCCGTTGGGCCTTCAGCCGGGAATGCGCCTGGTGGGCCTACCGGACGGTCAGCCGGCTGGCCAATTTCCGCTTCCAGGAGATGTCTCAGGACATCGAGAAGGTCTGGAAGCCGATCGAGGACAAGGCCTTCGCCGACCAGGCCAAATTCGAGGAGGAGGCGCTGGCTCTTTACAAGAAAGACCCGAAGAAAGCCCGGGACCTCCTGACGAAGTACTCCCAGGACCTGGCCAACGACGCCGTCGCGGCCTACTGGAAGCTCGGCGACGACCTCTGGCTCAAGTATTCCGGGACCTTCTGATTTGACAATATTCGGTCTGCACGTCCTCGATTTCACGATCGTCCTCGTCTTCATCCTGGTCGTGCTCTGGCTCGGCTGGCGGGCTTCGCGCCGGACGAAGACGACCGAGGACTTCTATGTCGCCGGCCGGCGGCTGGGCAAGTTCTACCAGTTCTTCCTCAACCTCGGCACCTCGACCAATGCCGACCAGGCCATCGTCGTCTCCCGCGAGGTCTATCGCCAGGGCATCGGCGGGATGTGGATCCAGTATCTCGTCCTCTTCCTGACGCCGTTCTACTGGTTCACCACGGCCTTCTTCCGCCGCGTCCGGCTGGTGACGATCGGCGATTTCTTCACCGAGCGGTTCAAGAGCCGCTTCCTGGGCGCCGCCTTTGCCGTCTTCACGCTGTTCATGGCCTTCCTCGGCAACGGCGTCGGCTACATGGTCGCGGCCAAGACCATGATGGCCCTGACGCCCAAGCCCGCCGTGAAGTACACCGTCGCCGAGCGGCAGAGCGTCGACCTGTTCAACGAGTACCGCGCCCTCCAGACGAAGGCGGACACAAGCGGGCTCGATCCGGTCGGGGCGGCGCGCCTGGCCGAGCTCGGCGAGCGGCAGAAGAAAGGCGAGCTCAAAGCCTTCATCTCCTATACCGATTCCGTTTCGATCTACCTCATCTATACGGTCATCGTCGCGATCTACACGATGATGGGCGGCTTCTTCGCCGCGGCCATCACCGACGTCATCCAGGGGTTCCTGCTGACGACGTTCTCGCTGATGCTCATTCCCATCGCCCTGCACCGCATCGGCGGATTCGCCGGCCTCCACGCCGCGGTCCCGGACTTCATGTTCAAGCTCTTCGGGTCGGCGGCGACGAGCGAGTATGCCTGGTACACGATCCTGGCCATGGTCCTGGCCAACCTCGTCTCCATCATCGCCGTGGCCACGGGCATGCAGACGGCCGGCTCGGCCAAGAACGAGATGACCGCCCGCGTCGGCATGATCGGGGGCATGTTCTTCAAGCGCTTCATCATGATCTTCTGGGCCCTGACCGGGCTCCTGGCCATCGCCCTTTACTCGGGCCAGCTCCACGACCCCGACCTCATCTGGGGCCACATGACCATGGATCTTGCTTTTCCCGGGGGCGATCGGGCTGATGATGGCCGGGGTGCTGTCGGCCAAGATGTCGAGCCTGGCCGGGTCGAGCGTCTCGTATTCGGCCCTCTTCATCCGACAATCTCTATCAGCCCTTCGTCAAGCCCAAGTCGGACCGCCACCTGATCAACGTCGGGCGCGTCGCCATCGGCGCCACCCTGCTCGGCGGCGTCGGCGTGGCCCTCTTCATCGGCAACCTGCTCGACATGTTCAAGTACTTCATCTCGCTCCCGGCCATCTTCGGCGCGGCGATCTGGCTCGGCTTCCTGTGGCGGCGGGTGACGCGGTCCGCGGTCATCGCCCAGGTCTTCATCTGCTTCGCCATCTACGCCTTCATCCCCAACGTGTTCCAATCGCTCGAGTGGGCGCGGACGAAGCCGGGCTTCCTGCGCGAGACCCGGGCCCAGACGGTCACCATCACGACCCAGGCCGTCCGCGAGGACGTCGGGGCCGGGCGCGCGGCCCGAGTCGGCCAGGTCATCCGCAAAGAGCACACGAATCCGCCCCAGGGCATCTTCTACGAGAAGGTCGCCCTGAGCGATCCCAAGGACCCCTCATCGGCAAAGGTCGGGATCGGCCGGTTCAACGCCGAGCTCTGGGTGCTGAGCTGGCTCGGGATCGATTTCGCCGGCTTCTCCAAGGCCCAGCTGAGCGCCGTGCGGTTCGGCTTCGACGCCGTGTTCCCGTTCGTCCTGCTCTTCCTGCTCAGCGCTTTCACCAAGCCCGTGCCCAAGGCCGGACCTGGACCGTTTCTTCGCCAGGGTCCACACGCCGGTCCAGCCGACGGCCGAGGAGGAGGAGCGGGCCCTGCGCCACGCCGTCGAACACTACGAGGAGATCGAGGCCCGCAAGCTCAGGCCCGGCTCGAACTGGGAGATCATGAAGCCGAAGCTCATCGACCTCCTCGGCTTCGGCGGCTGCTGGCTCCTCGTCGGCGTCATCATCTTCCTCCTCTGGCTCATGGTGAACATCCGACTAAATCGGGGACACAATACCATTTCCCCAATTATCGTGGTCAAACGGATGACTCGCTACGCGGGCGAACGAGCACCCATTGTGTGATAAAATCGGCGATATGGTATTGAGTCCCCGAATTGACATCCGCGACCTGACGCTCGTCGAGCTGCGGGCGGAGCTCGAGGCGATGGGGGAGAGGCCGTTCCGGGCGGGCCAGATCTTCGATTGGCTCTATAAGAAGAAGAGCGGCCCGATTCGAGGAGTTCACCAGCCTGCCGAAGCCGCTGCGCGAGAAGCTCGCCGCCAAGTTCGCCTTCGGGGCCGCTCGTGCTCGCCGACAAGCGGTCCTCGCCCGACGGGACGACGAAGTTCCTCTTCCGGCTCCGCGACGGCGAGCACATCGAGACCGTCCTCATCCCGGCCGGGAGCCGCCTGACCGTCTGCCTCTCGACCCAGGTCGGCTGCAAGTTCGCCTGCGCCTTCTGCGCCAGCGGCCGCCACGGCTTCAAGCGGAACCTCGCCCCGTCCGAGATCATCGGCCAGGTCCTCTTCCTCGAGCGCGCCCTCGGCCGCGGCTTGACCAACTATGTCTTCATGGGCATGGGCGAGCCCCTCGACAATTGGACCAACGTCGAGAAGGCCATCCGCATCATGAACGCCCCCGAGGGGCTGGCCATCGCCGCCCGGCGGATCACCGTTTCGACGGCGGGCTTCGTCGACGCCTTCAAGCGGCTCGAGGCGCTCGACCTCCAGATCAACGTCTCGATCTCGCTCCACGCCGTCACCGACCGGCTTCGGGACCGGCTCATGCCCATCAACCGCCGCTTTCCGCTCGAGCAGGTCGTGGACGCGGCCGAAGCCTATATCCGTTCCGGCGGACGGATGATCACTCTCGAGTACATCCTCATCCGGGGGCTCAATGATTCGCTCGATGACGCCGACGGCCTGGCCGCCATCGCCAGGCGGCTCCGGGCCAAGGTCAACCTGATCGCCTACAGCCCCATCGAGGGAGCCGGCTTCGAGACGCCGACCGAGGCCGACGTGGCCCGGTTCAGGCGTTGGCTCGAGGAGCGCAAGGTCGGCACGACCGTGCGCCTGTCGAAAGGCGCCGATATCGCCGCGGCCTGCGGTCAGCTGGCGGGACGGTTCAAGGACAAAGCGGCAGGCCGGAGCACAGGCTGAGACCGGCAAGGAGCCAAACCATGAAAGAGAATCGCGCTCGCGTCTCGACGCTCGTCGTCCCATTCCTGCTGGCCGCTCTGTCCTTCGCCAGGCCGCCCGCTCCGGCGTCTTCTCCCGAGGCCCAGCGCTTTTTCCCCAAGGCCGACCTGATGAAGATCGGCGTCTATTACTACCCCGAGCAGTGGCCCGAGTCGGAATGGGCGCGCGACTTGCGGAAGATCGCCGACCTCGGCTTCGAGTTCACTCATTTCGGGGAATTCGCCTGGGCCTTCCTCGAGCCCTCCGACGGCACCTTCGATTTCGCCTGGCTCGACCGGGCCGTCGACCTGGCCGCTCGCGCCGGGCTCAAAGTCATCCTGTGCACCCCGACGCCCTGTCCGCCGGCCTGGCTCGGGGAGAAATTCCCGGAGATCTACCTCGTCCGCGGAGACGGCCGTCGCCTGGAGCACGGCACGCGCGCCAATGTGTCGCTCGCGAACGACGTCTTCGTCCGTTACACCAAGAGGATCGTGGCCGAGCTCGGCCGCCGCTACGGGCAGGACCCGCGCGTCTGGGGCTGGCAGCTCGACAACGAGCCCTACGGCCCGCCCGACTACAGCCCCTCGGCCCGGCTCAAGTTCCAGGCCTGGCTCGAGCGCAAGTACGGCACGGTCGAAAAGATGAACGCGGCCTGGGGCGGCGCCTTCTGGAGCACCAAAGTACGATTCCTTCGCCCAGGTCCTCATCCCCAACGAGACCCTCTTCGGCGAGGACGCCCTGAGCCCGCACGCCGTCCTCGATTTCCGCCGCTTCACGGCCGACACGCAGGCCGAATACCTCCACCTCCAATATGACATCCTCCGCGGGCTCGCGCGTCCCGAGCAGTGGATCACGACGAACTACATGAACGTCACCGATTCGGCCGACCCGCGGCGGACCGACAGGCTCGACTTCATCTCCTTCACCATGTACCCCGTGCGCGGCGAGAAGAACCTGGGCGAGCTCGGCTTCCGGCTGGGCAACCCCTGGCGGCTGGCCATGGCCGTCGACTATTTCCGGTCCTTCAAGGGCGTCACGGGCGTCATGGAGCTTCAGCCGGGCCAGGTCAACTGGGCCAAGACGAATCCCCAGCCCGAGCCCGGGGCCGTCCGCATGTGGCTGTGGCACGCGTTCGGCGGCGGCCTCTCGTTCGCCTGCACCTACCGCTTCCGCCAGCCGCTCTACGGCAGCGAGCTCTATCACGCCGGGATCGTCGGCCCGGACGGCGTCACGCCGTCGCCGGGCGGTCTCGAATTCGCCCGCGTCATCTCCGAAATGAAGGAGATCCGCAAGCTCTACGATCCGGCCGCCAGGATGCCGGAGCGGATCGCCGCGCGGCGGACGGCCTTCCTCTGGAGCCAAGACGTCATGTGGGACCTCGAGATCCATAAGCAGACCGAGCTCTGGAACACCTGGGACCACCGCTTCAAGCTCATGGCCGCGATCAAGGCGGCCGGCGCGCCGCTCGATTACGTCGGCGAGGCGGACGACTTCTCGGCCTATCCCTTCCTCGTCGCCCCGGCCTACCAGCTCGTCGACGAAGCTCTCGTCGCGAAGTGGACGCGGTATGTCGAGAGCGGAGGACACCTCGTCCTGACCTGCCGGACGGGTCAAAAAACGAAGAGCGGCCAGCTCCCGGAGATGCCCTGGGCCGGGCTCGTCGCGCCGCTCATCGGAGCCGAGGTCGAGCTCTTCGATTGTCTGCTCGCGGATGACAAGGGAGTCGTCCGGATGGGCGGGAAGGGCTACGCCTGGAATACGTGGGCGGATGTCCTCAAGCCCGCCGGGGGAACGGAGACGCTCGCCGTCTACGCCGATCAATTCTATGCCGGCAAGCCGGCCGTCGTGACCCGCAGGCTCGGCCGCGGCACCGTGACCTACATCGGGGCCGACACCATCGACGGATCGCTCGAACGGGAGGTTGTGCACCTCGTCTATGAGCGGGCCGGCGCCGGGCCCGCATCCTATCCGCCGGGCGTCTATGTCGAGTGGCGCGACGGCTTCTTCGTCGCCGTCAACTATTCGTCGCGGCCCTTCGCCGTCCCGACCGAGCCGGGCGCCAGGATCGTCCTCGGGTCAAATCCCCTCCGGCCCGCCGACGTCCTCATATGGCGATGATCTCGGGCTTGCGCCGGTCGAGGACGGCCAGGGTCTCGATGTGCGGGGTGTGCGGGAAGAAATCGTAGACCCGGACATCGACGAGGTCGTAGCCCGCGAGGAACCCCTTGAGGTCCCTGGCCAGCGTCGTCGGGTTGCAGGACAGGTAGATGATCCGCGGCACCGGATCGTCGACGAGCTCGCTCACGATCCCCGGATCGACGCCCCGGCGCGGCGGGTCGAGGACGACGACGGCCGGCTCGCGCTGCAGGATCTCCGGCAGCCACTCCTCGGCCGTCCCTTCGCAGACGGCGAAGTTGCCGATGCCGTTGAGGGCCAGGTTCTTCTTCAGGAAAGCGACGTTCCCGGCCTCCGGCTCGACGCCGAACACCTCCCGGGACCGTTTCGCCAGGAACAGGCCGAACGTCCCCACCCCGCAATAGAGATCGGCGATGACCCCCTCGCTCACCGGTCCGGCCGCGTGGGCCACATCCTCGAAGACGCGCTCGAGGATGCCGACGTTCGTCTGGAAGAAGGACCGCGCCCCGACGCGGAAGACGAGGCCGCCCGTCCTCTCTTCGATGAAGTCCCGCCCGAAGAGCTTCTCGTCCCGGAAGTGCTTCCCGTCGAAGATCGACGCCATCGCCCCGACCAGGCCGAACTCGCGCTTGAGCCCGCCGAACGCCTCGGACACGGCCGCCGTCCCCGTCTCCGAATCCAGGTGGCAGAGGACGAGCGACTCGCCGCTCGACGCGCTCGTCCTGATCTCGACGCCCTCCACGGTCGGCAGCGGGACCTCGTTGATCGCCCGGAGAAGGCCCGTCATGAGATCGTTCACCCGGTCCGCGGCGAGATAGCACCGGTCGACGGCGACGAACGACTCCTGCTCCCCGGGTTCGTGGTAAACGAACTTGGCCTGGCCGTCCTCCCTTAGGACCCGCAGTCCGATCTTGTTCCTATAGCCCCAGACCTGCGGCGACGGCGTCATCTCGAAGTGCTTGACCGGCCTCCTGAGCTCGCGCGTCAGGATCTCCACGACCTGCGTCCGCTTCACCTCGATCTCGAGGCCGTAGTCCATGTCCTGGTAGGGCGAGCAGGCCAGGTAGTGGGCGCATCGCGGCTCGACCCGCGCCGGGGACGGCTCGACGATCCGGACCGTCCGCGCCTCGGCGTAGCTCCGGCGGTCCTTGAAGACCTCGACCTCGACGGTCTCGCCCGGAAGCCCGCGGTCCGTGAAGACGACCTTGCCTTCCCTGAGGCCCAGCCGCCTCCCGGGATAGACGATCTTTTCGATGCGGATCAGCATGTCTTCCAACCTTAACCGCGCCCCTCAGCGCGAAGGAAATGACGTGTACGCCCTCAAGTCGACCTTGGCCCCTTTGGCGCCCCACGGCAGGCCGATCTCCGACGGGAGCTTCTCGGCCTCATAGCAGGCCGTGAGCGCCTCGTCGAGCCCGTCCACGACGCGGCGCCGCGCGCCCGGGGTCTCGACGTCGAGCCGCCGCGCCCCCGGCCCCTCGACGGTCCGGACGAGCCCGGCCGGAAAATCGCGGATGTCCGGCATCGAGTCCTGGATGCCGTTCACGCACAGGGTCTGGCTGGCCGCCGCCTCGAGCCCGCAGACCGGCCGGGCGCCCTCCTCGCGGCATCCGGCGATCGACTGCCAGAGCTTGTTCATGGGCTCGGCGTCCGGCACGCCGTAATCCTTGCGGCTCCCGTCGGGGAATTCGGCCCAGAGGCCCGAGGTCCGGCTGTCGCAGCGGACGACGGCCTTATCGAACTCGTAGCGCGCGACCGGACCGCGATCATTCTCCGAGGCGTGGCTCACGAAGAAGAGGATCTCGACGCCCTCCTCGGTCCTGATGCGGGCCGCCGCGGTGTCGAAGTTCTCGATGGCATTGGCCCGGTAGAGCTCGGCCTCGACCTCGGCCGGCCGGGCGCTCGTCTCTCCGGTCTTGCCCAGGACATAGAACATGTTGTGGAGGTCGTGGGCCATGGCGTTCTGGACGGGACTGTCCAGCACCCAGGCTCCCTCGGCGTCCTTCCGCTTTCCGGCCCAGTCGTTCCTGGCGTAGTAGCCCTCGTCGCGCGGCCAGAGGTAAAGGCACTTGAGCTTGCGGGCCGCGCCGAAGAGCCCGGAGCGGATATCGTCCTTGAGCGCCTGCACGGCCGGGCTGAACGACCACTGGTAGCCGACGGCCACCCAGCGGGCCGCGGCCTTCTCCGCCTCGATCGCCGCCCGGACCTCCTGGATCGTGCCGGCCGCGGGCTTCTCGCAGAGGACGTGACTGCCCTTGGCCAGGGCGAAGGCCGTCTGCCGCATGTGCACTTGAATGGGCGATGAGATGACGGCCAGCTCGGCCTTCCTGTTCCTGTAGAAATCCTCGAGGCTGACGAAGCACGGCACGCCCATGGCCCGCATCTCGACGTATTGCTTGCAGCGGTTGGGCTGGGGGTCGACGGCCCCGGCGATCCGGAAAAGGCCTTCGTCCGATCTCGCGAGCAGCGCCTCGAGGTAGACCGCGCCCATGCCGCCGACGCCGACCATGACCAGCGATACGGGCTCTGCCATCATCAAGTCCTCCGGGCTAATACTGACACAGTTTGGAGTGCTCGTCCAGCAGGGCCATGTAGTTGTCGTATTTCGTGCCGACGGCGACGCTGTGGCTCGCGCCGAGGATGAACCGGCCGCCCGGCTTGGCGCAGGCCATGGCCCGCCGGACGTCGGCCCGGACCTCCTCGGGCGTCCCTCCGACGAGATTCTCGACGGCGACGCCGCCCCAGAGCGTGATCCGGCCGCCGTAGTCCTTCTTCAAGCGGCAGATGTCCATGCCGGCCGTCGGCTGGATCGACTGATAGGCGTCGAAGCCGATCTCGATAAAGAAATCCAGGAGCAGGTTGATGTTGCCGCAGCAATGCTCGAGGATCTTCTTGCCGTACTTCTCTTTGACGTTCCGGGCCCGCTCCTTGCTGGCCTCGAGGAAGAAGTCCCGGAACATGGCCGGCCCGATGAGCGGCCCGGTCTTGTGGCCCAGGTCCTCGGCCCACATCACGGCGTCGGAATCGGGATGGATGAGGATCGCGTCGGCCTCGTTCTGCCGGCGGACGAAGGACTTCGTGGCCGCCCGGACGGCGTCCGGGTTGGCCGCGAGCTCGAGGAGCCCCCGCTCCATGCCGCCGAGAAGGACGATGCCGACCGAGCCGCCCGACGGCCCGCAGATGAACTTCTCGCGCTTGAATTCCTGGATGACCGCGTCGAGGATCCTCCAGGACCGCTCGTCGCGGCGGACCGGCGCGTCGTCCTTCTCGAACTCGGCCGCCGTGAAGACCTTCGCGTCGCGCACCGGATCGTGGACGCAGGTGATGTCCTGCGTCGCTTCCGACAGCCTGTAGATGCGGCCCTCGCGGTCCTCCCACGTCGTGGGGTCGACGCGCCGCGGCGGCGGCTCCTCCGTCTCCGGCGGCATCTCCCACGTGGCCATGGGGAACGTGACGATGTCGAGAGGCAGCTTTTTCTGGAGCGCGACGTGGTCCTCGAGCCAGCTCTGGGCGACCTCGTCGTGCCGGCCCTCCCAGAAGGCGATCTGGGACCTGGCCTTGGCCCTGAGGAACGTCTCGTGGCCGAGCAGCCGCTCGACCGTGTCGAAGTCGACCGCGAACTCCGCGTAGGGGACGCGGTCGGGGATCCTGCCCTCGAGGGCGGCGTAGACCCGCTCCTTCGAGGTCATGCCTTTCGCAGCTTCCTTTCGAGGAGGTCGGTCTCGGCGAACTTTCCCGTCCTCTTGTTGTAGCGCAGGGTCTTGATCTCGAACCCTTTGAGACGGACCGTGGTTCGCGCGCCAAGAGCCGGGAGCCTGACGACGGCCCGC
Source organism: Candidatus Aminicenantota bacterium (assembly GCA_963725825.1). Lineage (GTDB taxonomy): Bacteria > Acidobacteriota > Aminicenantia > Aminicenantales > Saccharicenantaceae > RBG-16-66-30. Next base: position 43,803 of record CAVSAI010000020.1, on the reverse strand, counting down.
CGCGCCCGGCCCGTCGGCTCGAAAAGGCGGATGACGATGTCCTTGCCGTCCTCCGACCTCTTGAGCGCCGTGACCTCGACGGCCGGCCCGTCGACGACGACCCCGGCCTGCGTCCGCTTTCCGCCCCCGGGCGGGAAGTAGGCGAGAACGTAGGGTCCTTCGTTATGGGCGAGGGCCTCCCGGTCGATCGCCTCCATTCGCTCCTCGAGCGGCCCGCCCCGGAGCCAGAAGCGGAACGACCGCTCTCCGATGTCCTGCCGGGGAATGAACCGGTCCTGGGCCACGGCGAGCTTGTCTTCCCAGGTGTCCGCGGCGTAGGCCGGCGACCTCAGCAGCGACTGCCGAAGCTCCACGCCGTCCCAGTCCGAGCCGTAGACGCCGTCGTTCACGAGGGTCAGCGCCGCCCCGTCCGTCTCCGACACGAGGGCCAGCCATTTCTGGGCGACGGCTTCGTCGCCGTTCGACGGCAGCTCGTCGGCGCCGTAGGCGACCTGGCCCCGGAAGCGGGCGGCCCGGAGCCGGGGCGCGAGGCCGAGCTTGAGCATCGTGTCGCGCTCGGCCCAGAACACCCGGACGTCGATCTCGATCTCGGCGCCGCGTTTCGGGATCTTGTAGCGAAGGACGAGGCGCGAGTCGCCGTGGGAGAGGACGGCCTCGACCACGGTCCGGACCTCGCCGTCCTCGATCACCCGCACAGGCTCGAGGCCGCCTTCCCGGATGCCGGAAAAACGGGCCGCCTGTTCGGGCGTCGCCGCGGCGAATCTCCCGGCCACGGCCCGGAAGCTGCGGACCTTCATCCCCCACGGGTCGGCGTTGTCGCGGATGACGAGAGGCGAGAAGGCCCCCGGCTCCAGAAGATCGATCCCGCCGGCCTTGTAGACGTCGAGGAGCCCCGTCCGGGCGTTGACCGCGGCCGTGAGATCGGCCGTCGACACGGTGACGAGGCCGTCCTTCTCGACGGCCCGCGCCGCGGGCTTCCCGGCCGCCCTCTCGAGCCTGCAGGAGAACCTGTTCAGGCGCCCCGGGGCGAGATCGGCCTCGAAGACGACGCGCTTGCGCCATTCGATGCTGAGGTTGCTCTCTTCCTTCTCGGCCTGCGAAGGGAGCGCTCGGCCCCGGGCGTAGACCCTGGCGCCCACGGGGTCTTCTCGAAGTTGGGTTCCCAGGGCTCGAATTCGCATTCGACGAGCGCGCGGACCGGATAGGCCTGATGGTTGAAGACGAAGATGGGGATCTCGTCCGCCGCCGCCCGGGGCTCGCCCGCGGCCAGAGCGAAAAAGGCCCGGGCCTCGAGCCGTGAAAGCGTCTCCAGGCCGTGGCCGATCAGCCGCACCGCCCCCTCCTCGCCGGCCGGGATGGCCGAGCCGGGCAGAATGTCGTGGAACTCGACGAAGGCCAGGTCGCGCTGGACCTCCGCGAGCGCCGCCTGCGGATAGGGCATGAGGCCCTGAAGCCATGCGGTCGTCACCATCTTCTCGGCCGCGTACAGCTCGTTCTCGAGACGCCGGTGGCCCTGCTTGACCCTGGACATGGACGTGTAGCAGCCGACGGCCCAGGGATTGAGGTCCTTTGCCCGGCGCGGCAGGTCGGCCCGCCGTCCCTCGAGCTCTTCGAAATACGCGTCCGGCGTCGAGTGGACGAGCTCGAGATCGGGGCGCTCCTTGGACATGGCGGCCAGGTCGTCGAGGTCCTTCCGCGACGGGCCCCCGCCGTGGTTGCCGATGCCCCAGAGATGGATGACCAGATCGCCCACGGGATTGTCGGCCAGCCACTTCTCGAGCCGCTCCCGCTCCTTGCCGCCGACCGAACAGTAATGCGCGGAGGCCCGGTTGGCCAGGACCTCCGAGCCGTCGTAGCCGACCCAGACGAATTCGTCGCTCGGAAGGGGGCACTCGCGGTTGCCCGGGCGGCAGCAGAGATAGGCGCTGTAGCCGCTCTTGGCCAGGATCTGGACCAGGCCCCGGGTGTGGCCGAAGGGGTCGAGGTTGACCGCCGTGCGGGGCTCGACGCCGAACTTTTCGGCGAAGTAGCGCCGGCCGAGGAGGGCCTGGCGGACGAAAGATTCGCCGCTCGGCATGTTGCAGTCCGGCTGGACGTACCAGCCGCCCATGACGTGCCATTTCTTCTCCCGGACGAGCCTGCGGATGCGGCGGAACAGAGCCGGCTCGAACTCCTCGACCCATTCGTAGAGCACGGCCTCGTTGTGGCAGAAGACGAAGCCCCGGCGCTTTTCGCAGAACTCGGCCGCCTGGCGGAAGGTGGACAGGGCTTCGCCGGCGCCCTCCTGCCATTCCCAGAGCCAGACGGGATCGAGGTGGGCGTTCGAAATGAGGTGGATCCTTCTTGCGGGCATGGGAGTCCTTTCTCAGGGAATGACGGCGCGGACGGCGATGCGGTCGAACTTGTGGGGAAGCGCGACAGCGAGGCCGTAGCGATGGTAAGGGATCCGGCGGCTGCCGAGCTTGAAGCCGGGCTCCTCCCCGCGGCGGGCCCGGCGGACGCCGATCTCGAGCCGCCCGCCCCGCAGCGGCAGGTCGCCCTCCATCCGGTCGATCCCGGGGATGAGCCTGGGCCGGAGGCTGAGGAGATCCTCCCCGGGCCTCACGCCGAGCATGTGGTGAACGAAGAGAAAGACGAGCTCGGCCCAGGTCCAGGGGATGACCCCGACTTGGGGATAGGGCGGCACGGGCCGAGGCCCGTAGAACTCGAACCAGGACGCGGGACGCGAGCCGGGGAGCCGGCCCAGCCAGTCCAGGACTCGGCGCGCCGTCCGCGGCTGGCCCGCTTCGAGCGCGGCCCGGGCGACGAAGAGGGAGGCGAAAGGCCAGGGGCCGGGCGAGTCGGGCTCGGAGCTCACGTGGTAGCGGCCGTAGCCGCCCCCGGTCCATCTCTGGTTCCAAAGAACGTCCATCGAGGCGAGGGTCTTCGCGGCCAGACGGCCTTCCGGGTCGACGAACTCCCAGGCGACCGGGAGCACGGCCGAGGTGTCAGGGTCGAGGAGATGGCGGCCGGGCCCGAAGAGAGGGGCGTCGTGAGGCAGGGTGGAGCCGGGATCCGGCCGGATGTCCCGCTGGACCTTGCCGTCGATGCCCCGGCGCTTGATGAACGCCCCCGCTTCGACGAGCGAAAATTCCGGGTCCATAAGCATGGCCCGGCGCAGGTCCGTGCCGGCTTCGGTCCATTCGACAGCCTGAAGGTCGTGGCCGAGACGCCCGGCCAGGCGCCCCGCCGCGCGGAGGCCCATGGCGACGAAAAGCTGGTGGGCCAGCTCCATGCCGGTGCGGATGCCGTAGGCGCTGTGGCGTTCCCAGAACTCGCGGCGATTGATCAGAAGACCGGACGGGACATGACGGAATTCCCGCCGGAGCGGAAAGGCGGCCACTTTCTCGATCCTGTCCCAGCACGTCCGGATGAGATCCTCGTCCCCGGTCCAATCGAGGTAGGACTCCAGGGCGAAGAGAAGGACGCCGTTCTGGTCGACCTCGCTCTCCTCGAGCGGCCGGAGGCGGCTCGAGTCCAGGGTGGCGCCTTCCTCGCTGACGAAATCGGCGAGAAGGCGGGCCAGGATCGTCCGGGCCGGCCCCGGCTGGCCCGACATCGCCAGGGCCACGGCGATGAGCGCCTGGTCGCGGACCCATTCGAGATTGTACTGCCAGATGCCGCCGTCGAGGCGCCCCGACGCCGCCACGGCCGCCCGGAGCTGGAACTTGGACGCTTCGAAGAAGCGGTCGAGAAGGGGATCATGAAAGCTGCAGGCCGCGGTCGTCTCCCAGTAGGCCGCGGCCGGGGTCCGGGCGCCGGGGTCGGATCCGAGCCCGACACGGACTTCGGCGCGCCCGTCCCTTTTGGCGAGCCGATACTCGAAGACGACGGGAGCCGAGGTCGGCCCCCTGAAGGTCAATTCGGCATCGATCGTCCGTCCCTTGAGTCCGGTCTTCAAGCGGACCTTCGAGGCCCCGCCTCCCGACCTCGTCACCGTGACCAGGCGCAGGAGCCTCGCCTTTTTCATGTCCGGGCAGAAGAAGAGCTCGGTGACATGATAGCGCCCGCTCCGCCAGACGACCTCGACCCGGGGGTCGCGCGACCCCCGAAGCCAGCGGGCCCGCGCCGAACCGGCCCGGGCGGCGTGGACCGCGCCCCGGTCCGTGATCGACAGCGCCGTCGCCGCGATGCCGGCGTCCCGGTCAAAGCTCAAGGCGGCCCGCTTGGGCCCGAGGCGATCGGGATCCATGATGAGCAGGCCGACAGGCGTCGCGTTCCCCGCCGGAGCGACCTGGACGGCCGCCTGGATAAGACCGTTGCCGAGGAAAAAATACTCGACGTCCCGGAGGGTCGTCTTCCCGTCCGCCGGGCCGCGGGCCGGGTCGTCGGCGTAGAAGTGTTCCTGGACTTCCATCGGCACGATTATAGGGAGTTGGCGGGGCGGAAAGCAAACGCTCCCGGAACGGGGCCGCTCAGGTCCGGCCCGGGCCGCGGAGCAGGCGGGCCGGAAGGAAGATCACGGCTTTGAACAGTTCGAAAACGGCGGTCACGGTGATGCCCAGAAGACGGAAGGGGAGGAGCAGGAGCCAGACGATCGGGAACAGCAGCAGGGCGACCAGGGCCAGCGGCCAGCAGATCACGAGAAGGATCAGCCACAGAAAGAACTTGGTCATCTCTTCGTCTCCTCGCCTGTGTATACGGCCGGCGGCCGCGGAAGGTTCACCCGAACAGGTTGGCTTCCGGGCCGTACTCGGATAAAATACTCTGGATCGAGACGGATCCGCAAGGGGACGTCCCCCGATTCTCAGGGAAAGGAGCCGGACATGACGCCAGCGCAAAGAACGCTCAAGCGCAGAGATTTTCTCGCGAAGACCCTGGCCGGCGCCGGAGCGGCGACCCTCTTGGGCCGCGTCGGCGAGGCCGGGCAGGCGACGGCCGCGGTCCCGAAGGCGGCCGCGCCCCTGATCACACGGACCCTCGGCAAGACCGGGATCGTTCTCCCGGTCGTCAACATGGGCGTCATGAACGCCGACAATCCCGATCTCGTCCGGCGGGCCTATGAGCTGGGCATGCGCCATTTCGACACGGCGGCCGGCTATTGGCGCGGCAAGAACGAGGAGATGGTCGGCAAGGTCCTTGGCGAGCTCGGCGCCCGTTCGAAGGCCGTCATCGCGACGAAGGTGGCCATCCCCCCCGCCCAGCGGGAGAACCTTTCGCCGTCGGCCCTCAAGGACGCGTTCATCAAGGTCTTCGAGGGGAGCCTGAAGCGGCTCAAGACCGACTACGTCGATATCATCTATATCCACGATGTCAGCATCGTCGACGACGCCAAGCGTCCCGGCTTCCTCGAGGCCTTGGCCGAGCTCAAGGATCAGAAAAAGGCGCGCTTCGTCGGCTTCTCCTGCCACCAGAACATGGCCGCCTGCATCGACGAGGCCGTGAGCTCCGGCGCTTACGACGTCCTTCTCGTCGCCTACAACTACGCCATGCAGGACGACGACCGGCTGGCGAAGTCCATCGAGGCCGCGGCGGCCAAGGGCATCGGGCTCGTGGCCATGAAGACCCAGTGCATGCAGTCCTGGTACAGGGACGAGCTGCCCGCCGACCAGAAGGCCTACTACGGCGGCTCCATCGTCCAGACGGCCGTCCTCAAGTGGGCCCTTCGCAACAAGGCCTTCGCCTGCGCCGTGCCCGGCTTCACGAACTTCGGCGAGCTCGACGAAGACATCGGCGTGGCCCGCGACCTGGCCCTGACCGGGGAGGAGAAGGCCTTCCTCGCCGACCGCAATATCCGGACGGCCATGGCCCATTGCGTCCAGTGCGGCGGCTGCCTCGGCACCTGTCCCGCCGGGGTGGAAACCCCGACGCTGATGCGGGCCCACATGTATCTTCGCTATCCCAATGTTTTCCAGGCCCGGGCGGCGCTCGAGGGCCTGCCGGCCGGCCGGGGGCTCGACGGCTGCGCCTCGTGCGCGTCCTGTGTCGCCCGATGCCGCGGCCGGATCGACATCGGCCGGAGGATCGGCCAGCTCAAGCTCCATTTCGCCTAGGGGCCGGGGAAAGGGGCGGCGACGGTCGCGGCCCGCGGCTAGGACCGGGCGAACTCGTCGCGGGCTTCGCGCAGCGCGATGACGTTCCTCGGGTCGCAATCATAGGCGACGACGCCGCAGCCGAAGAGAAACCCGGGCTGGCCCACCATCTGATGGAGGATGCCCCGCGCCTCTTCCCGGATCTTGCCCGGCCGCCCGGTGTGGACGAGCCTCGCGTCGACGCTGGCCCTGAAGGCCCGTTTCTCTTCCCGGCACCTCAGGGCGAAAAGGGCCAGGTCGGCCCCCGCGTCGCAGAGCAGCTGGCCGGCGCCGGTCTGGAGAAGGTCCTCGAGGATGGGCGTGGTGTCGCCGCCGATGATGAGCGGCAGGGTCCGCGCTCCCGCCCGCCGCAGCTCGGGGACGACGCGGTCGCGATAGGCCGGCAGGACGAACTCGCGGAAAACGCGCGGCGAGGCCGCGCCCGGCGAAGCCTTGGAGTCGAACAGGACGGGCTCGACGCCCTTGGCCAGGAACGCCGTTCCGAAATCGATCGTGACCTGGGCCGCGAAAGCGACTAGGTCACGGACGAAACCGGGGTCCTCGAGGCTGGCGACCAGGACCGCCTCGGTCCCGGCCAGGGCGCAGGCGAGCGAAAAGGGGCCGGTCACCGCGCCGCGGATGACGATGTCGCTCCCTATCGCCCGCTCGAGCCGGGCCGCCGCCTCGACGAGAATGGGCATCCGGGCGTCGTGCCCGGGGTCGGGACGGCGGAGCCCGCCAAGCCCGCCCGGGCCTCGAAGGATCGGCGCCGCCACGGCCGGGACGTCAGGCGCCCGCCCGAAGTAACGGACCTCGCAGCCGACGGCCTCCGCTTCGACGTTGTAGACATCGACGCCGACCGTCAGGACGTCGGCGTCGTAGACCTCGAGCTCCTTGTCCAGCGCTTCGAGGAGCAGGTCGAGGCTGCGGCAGACCTCCGAGGGCGACCGGCCGATCAGGCGGGCTTTGTGCTCGTAGATCGCGGGGACGAACGGCGGCTTGTCGGCCGGCTCGAAGGCATACGTTCGCTCGACCCGCTCACGCTTGGTCATGGAGGGTCAGATGAAAACCCTGACCAGAGTGTAAAGGGCGACGGCGGCCAGGGCCAGTCCCAGGTAGAGCAGGATCTTGCGGAACGTTTCCTGCCGGATGCGGCGCTGATGATAACAGACGAAGCGGACGAGCCCGAAGTACCAGGCGAGCGAGGTCATCCCGACGACGAAGGCGAAGCCGACCGCGGTCCAGGTGCCGTAGCGGACGATGTTCTGGCCGAGGAGGTTGTGGCCGGTCACCGTCCCGGCCACGAAGATCCAGTACATGTAGAGGGTCGGATTGGTGACATAGAGGAGAGCGACGCCGAGGATCGGCTTGGGCGAGGCCGAAGGGACCTTGTCGCGGTCCTGAGGGATATCGAACGTCCGCGAGTCCTTGATGAGCCTGCGCGCGAGCAGGAAGATGATGACCGCCGCGACGGCCTTCAGCACCGACATGGAGTAGGGGGGCAGGTGCAGCTTGACCTTGAAAAAGCCCGCCAGGGCGATGAAGCAAAAGCTCCCGTCAAAGAAGGCGGCCGTCAGGCCGGCCATGAGACCGTGAAGGGAATCCCGCTTGAGCGCCTGGGAAACGACGAAGAAGTTGACCGGCCCGAGGGGCACGGACGCCAGCAGGCCGAAGAAGATCCCCAGAAGAACGAACATGGCGACGGGAGTTTACACCAAGACCCGGGGGGGCAGTCAATCGCCTGTCGGGAAAGAGGGGCCTGACCCGGCCGTCGACGGTCCGGGCGGGCCGGCGGCTCACATCTTGTTGGGTATCGAGGCGGTCTCGTCGGCGGATCCGTCCTCGAACTCCAGCTCGATGCCGAGGAGCTTGGCCGTGCCCTCGTAGACCATCTTGAGCGATTTCTTGGAATCCTGGAGCTCGGCCAGGCGCTTGCGGACCTTCTGGAGCTCCTTCTCGACTTCCTCGTCGAGATGTTCCAGCTGGTGCTTCACCTCGGCCATCGTCTTCTTGTAGAGTTCTTCTTGTTCTTTGCTGAGACCCATTTGCCGCTCCTTTATTCCATCTTGCTGGCCGGGTTCGTGTCGGCCTTGAATGCGATGACGAACGATTTCCAGACCTTGACCGCGACGCCGTCCTTGCGGGCCGGCTGGAATTTCCACTTCCGGACGGCGATCTCGGCGGCGCGGCCGAGTCCCTTGTCGTCCTGGATGCCCTTGAGAATGCCCGTGTCGATGACGTTCCCTTTCTCGTCGATCAGGGCGTTGACCGTGATCTGGCCCTCCCGGCCCAGCCGCCGGGCCGTTTGCGGGTAGACCGGGTCGACGGTCTTGACGACCTTGGGCGGCTCGGTGACCGCGCCGAGCTCGATGAGATCGCCCTCATTGACCGGGGTCGGCGCCGGTCCGGAGGTCTTGATCCCCGGGTCCGAAACCGTTCCGGATCCGGCGGCCGCGGTCAGGGGCGGGTTCGCCTCCGGTTTCGCCGCCGGAGGGGCCGTCTCTACGGCTTTTCCCGCGGCCGTGTCGGCTCCTTGCGGGCTCGTCCCGGAGACCGTCTGGTCGTTGCCCGACCCCGATCCGAGCGGGGTCCCCGGCATCGGCAGAGCCGCGGCCGGAGGCCCGGCCGGGAGGATCGCGTCGGCCGCGGCCTGGCCGGGATCGGCCGGCTTGGCCAGGGGCTGGGCTTTCTGCTTGGCCGGCGCGGGTTTGACCTGGGTCCGGGGGGCTTCCTCGACCTTCGGGGCAGGCTCGTTCGCCGGGCTCAAGTCCTGCGAGGTTTCCTGGGGGGCTGCTTGGACCGCGGCGGGACGCTTGGGCCGGAGGAGGAAGAACCCGGCGGCGGCCAGGGCCGCGATAATGAGGCCGACCACGATGAGCTTGGGGAAGCTCTTCTTTTCTTTCTGTTCGGTGATGCCCTGGAACATTTCGGCCGCCGCGATGATGCCGGCTTCGCGGTCCTTCGATTCGCGCGGGACAGTCTCGTGCTTCGTCGGCTCGTGCCGCACCGGCTCGCGCTGGCGCCGGCTCGCGCGGACGGGCTCGGGGCGGACGGGTTCGGCCGCGGGCGCCGCCTTCTTCTCCTCCGGCCTGGCCGCCTTCGGCTTTTCGGGGGTGAAGAAGGGCGAGATGTCGGACCCGGGATCTCCCGGCGTCAGGGTGTTCTTCATGTCCCGCATCGCCGGGTCCGGGAAGGACGCGGCGGATCGCGGCTGGGGATCGGGGGCCGGCTTCAGATCCGGGATCGCGGCCCGCGAGGCCGTCGGAACGGGCTTCTTTTCGGGCGCCGGAGGCGGAGGCGGGGGCAGGGGCGCCGTCTTGGGGACCTTGACCTTTTCCTTGTTGAGGTCGAGGCCGGCCAGGGCGGACTTCAGGAACTGGTCGATATCGGCGCTGCCGTTGCCGTTCCCGTTCCCGTTCCCTTTCCCGGGCTTTGCATGGACCGTCCGGGGCGCCGCCGCTTCGATGAGGACCGTCCTGAGAAGCTCATCGGCCTTCGCGTCGAGCCTCGACTCGGTGGCCGGCTCGCGGCGCGCCGGGACGGGCTTGCGGGGCTTGGGCATCTCCCGGCTTATGCGGTCGAGGTCGTCCGGGAGGGAAAAGATGCTGTCGTCGGACTTCGGCCTTTCGCGCTTCCGCGGTTCGGCCGGGGCGGGCTCCGGACGGATCTCGCGGACGGGGGGGGCCTGGACCGAAGGCTCGGGGGCCGCCTTTTCGGCGATTGGCCGGGGCTCGGGCTTGCCGAGGACGGCCTCGACCGAAGCCAGGAGCTCGGTCATCTTGAGGGGCTTGTCGAAATACTCCGAGGCCCCGTAGGTCCGCAGGGCCTCGGTCCGATAGACGCGGTCCTTGTAGACCCCGGTCATGATAAAGACCGTCGCCTGCGAATTTCGTTCGGACGTGATCCTCTGGCAGAGCTCGAAACCGTGGACCTTGGGCAGCATGGCCTCCATGAGGACGAGGTCGGGGGATTCCTTGTTGTACTTGTCCCACCCGCTCTGGCCGTCGGCCGCGGTCACGACCTGGTAGCCTTGCCCGGCAAGGATCCCCTGCAGGGAAGCCAGGGAATTCTGGTCGTAATCGATGATAAGGATCTTTTTCATGCCCGTATCCTACGGCGTTCCGCTGCCGCACTTCCGGCCGAAGCCCCTCGCGGGCCCGCCGGACACACGTTCGGACAGCGATCGCTTTCGCATAACACTATTCTTTTCTCACCCCTGGACAGGGTCAATCACCCCTTTAGATGATTCCAGGGATGATTTCCCCCTCGCACTCGGGGGGACGCCCCGGGAAAGGCCTCGACCGTGTCCTCGCTTTTCACGGATATCTCGGGCCCGGACAAGTCCCTCATTCGCCTCTGGACGGTTCCTCCCCCGGCGTCACCCCCCATCCATCCTCCGGCGGGAAATGTCTTAGGGAGTCCAAGAGTCAGCTCGTTTTTGAAGTTCCAGCCTATCGGCCTTAAAACTGGTGCGGGCGGTTTGCGTAAATGCAAGTAAGAACCTCGAGAAAGGAGGGGACAAATGAACGAAACGAAAATGCGCGGCATGGGCTGGATCCCGGATCTTCCGGATTTCCGGGACTACACCGAAGAGACGCATGACATCCGCGCGATCCTGGCGCCGACCGGCGTGACGTCCGTCGCCGCGGGCGGCCGACGGCGTCCGCGGCTTCCGGCCGAGGTCGACCTGCGTGCTTGGGCCTCGCCGGTCGAGGACCAGGGCGCCCTCGGATCCTGCACGGCCCAGGCCGGGGCCGGGGTCATCGAGTACTACGAGAAGAAATCGTTCGGGCACCACGTCGAGTCGTCGCGGCTTTTCCTTTATAAGGCGACCCGCAACCTCATGAAGTCGAAAGGCGATTCGGGGGCTTACCTGCGCATGACGATGGGCGCCATGGTCCTCTTCGGCGCGCCGCCGGAGCCCTATTGGCCGTACACCGACGACGAGGACGGGTTCGACAGGGAGCCGCCGGCCTTCTGCTACTCCTTCGCCCAGAACTTCAAGACGCTCCTTTATTACCGCCACGACCCGGCCGGCGCGACCCGGGCCTCCGTCCTCGAAAAGCTGAAAACCTATCTCGCCGCCGGGCACCCGGCCATGTTCGGCTTCACGGTCTACAGCTCGATCGCCCAGGCCGAGACGACCGGCCGCATCCCGGTGCCGTTCGGCCGCGAGCGGATCGAAGGAGGGCACGCGGTCGTGGCCATGGGCTTCGACGACGCCATGCCCGTCGCCAACACGTCCGGCGGAGAGCCGTCCCGGGGCGCCCTGCTCATCCGCAATTCGTGGGGCCCGGGTTGGGGCGAGAAAGGATACGGCTGGCTGCCCTATGCCTATGTCCAAAAAGGCCTGGCCGAGGATTTCTGGTCGGTGCTGAAAAAGGAATGGGTCGATACCGGTGAGTTTAAAATCTGAAGCCGTTCGGTTATAATCCCCTTTCCGACCCTATCCCGAGGAGGATCCGATGAAGTTGAACCACTCTTGGACGATAGCGTTCGTCCTGTTCGCCGTGGCCGCCGGGCCCGTCCTGGCCCAGGAAACCGAGGGCACCGTTCCCGAGCTGACCGCCTTCCACGAGGTCATCTATCCCATCTGGCATACGGCCTACCCGGACAAAGACATCGCCATGCTGAAGAGCCTGGTGCCGCAGGTGAACGAGCTGGCCGGAAAGGTCTTCACGGCCAAGCTCCCCGGCATCCTGCGCGACAAGCAGGCCAAGTACGACGCCGGCCTGGCCGAGTTCCGCGCCTCCGTCGAAGCCTACAACGCCGCCGCCAAGGGCTCGGACGACAAGGCCATGCTCGACGCCGCCGAGCTCCTTCACGCCAAGTATGAGAAGCTCGTCCGCACCCTCCAGCCCGTGCTCAAGGAAATGGAGGACTTTCACAAGGTCCTTTACGTCGTCTACCACACCGACCTGCCGGCCAAGAACTGGGGGGCCGTCCGGGCCGCCGCGCCCGACCTCAAGGCCAAGGCCGAGGCGGTGACCGCGGCCAAGCTCCCGAAGCGCCTGGAGGCCAAGGCCGACGCGTTCGCCAAGGCCTCGAGCGAGCTGGTCAAGGCCGCGACGGCCCTCGCCGGGCTCGACCCCAAGGCCGACGGCGCGGCCGTCGCGGAGTCCGTCCAGACGCTCCACAGCCGCTACCAGGACCTGGAAAAGATATTCGACTGAGGCCGGGCGGCTACTTCGCCGTCCGTTCCTCGATGAGGATCTGCAGCGTCTCGAGCTCGTCCGCGTCGAACCAGATCTTTCCGCACGACAGGCACTTGTCGACCGGCACGAAATACTGGTAGTTGTACGGCCGGGCTGCCATGCGGTAGCCGCAGCCCGGGCAGGGGACATCCGCGGCCAGGGCCGATTCGATCTTCTGGCGCCGGAGCGGGTTCCTGACGGCCGCCTCGCGGAATCGCCGGGCTTTCTCGCGCAGGGCGTCCGAGAACGCGACTTCGCGGCGGGCGACGACCCGATCGACGGCCGCCGCGTCGACCAGGCGGCCGGCGCATCGCCCGCAGACGCGGATGCCGACACCTTCGTAGAACGCTTCGGAGAGGGGGATCCGGCAGCGCGGGCAGAGGTTCTGCCGCCCCGGGGCCAGGGGCCTCTTCCGGGCCAGGTTGTGCAGGGCCAGCCGGACCTGAGGGAACTCGCGGGCCCGGGCCTCGACGCCCTCCTGGGTGTTCCGGACCCGCATGATGGCTGAAAAACGCGGCCGGCAGAGCAGCTCCGCCACGGAGAACGGACCTTCCCATGCTTTTTCGCCGGCCCCGGCCAGCATCCAGACGCGGGAGTCGGTCCCGGCGGCGGGCCCCTCTGGCGATCTCTCCAGGCCGGGAAAAAGCTCCAGCTGCGGCCTCCGCAGCTCTTCATAGGATTGAAGGACGCCGCGCGCCGCCTCGCGGGCCCGCTCCTCGGCCCAGACGCTCTCGATGAGAGCCTCAGGGCTTTTCCGGACCATCGCCCCGAGGGCGGCGAGCCTTTTCATGAGCGGCGGGTGGGAGCTGAAGACCCGGCCGGCGAGGGTGTCCGGCGTGTCCCGGGCGTCCGGACGGACGATAAAGAGCGGCGCGTAGCTCAAGCTGAAATCGCCGACGAACGAATTCTTGATGTGGGCCTTATAGACGATGCGGGCCAGCGCTTCGGGGGACCGGCAGAGCTCGACGGCCGCGCCGTCGGCCAGGAGCTCCCGCTCCCGGCTGACGAGCATGCTCAGAAGGCGCATGACCAGCGCCGACATGGCCACCGCGGCGTAGAAGAACACCGGCGGGAAGCCGCCGCCCCGGCGGCCTTCATCGCCGCACGACGGGTCTTCCGCCGCCGACCCGAGCGCGTCCTTGAACCTCTCGAAGAGGTTGGCCAAAGAGCAGACGAGCGTCAGGTAGAAGGCGTCGCCGCGGGCGATGTGGGCCAGCTCGTGGGCGGCCACGGCCTGGAGCTCGTCGCGCGTCCCTTCGGCCAACAGCCCCTCCGTGACCGCCACGGCCGGCGTGCCGTCCTCCTCGATGAGGGCCAGGGAGTTGACGGCGAACGAGGGCAGGACATAGGCGTTCACCCGCGGCAGGCCGGCGGCGATGCGGATCTCGTCGACGATATTGAGGAACTGGACGTGATAGCGGTCCGAGGCGTCGGGCGTCGCCGCCTGGAGGCGCCGCAGAATGACCCGCGGGCCGTTCTTTCGGGCGTCTTTGAAATGGAAGAACGCGACGACCAGGGCGACGGCGAGGTCGGCGAGAAGGTAACGCGGCCAGAAGCCGGGCGAGGCGGCGAGGCCCGGGCCGAAGAGCAGGCCGAATGTGGCCAGGAAGGCCAGGCCGATGAGCCCCAGCGCGGCGAAGTGGAAGACGAGGACGGCGGCGAAGAGGAGCAGGCTCCTGCGGCGCTGACGCTCCTGGATCTCGTAGAAATCGCGCGGCCTGGTCACCATGTTTCCGGCCCATCATAGCGGAATCCCCGCCGCCCGGTCAATGACGGCAGACAGAACGAAGAGTCTGGGGAGAAGGCCGCTGAAGGATATAAGTGCTTTGACGTGACGGCGGGCGAATCGTATGATGAGGAGACCATCCGACTTCGAGGAGGCCCTTATGAGAAGAACCCGCACAGCTTCGATGTTGAGAATTGCCGCCGCGGCGTCCCTGGTCGTTCTGGCCGTCGGAGCCGGACGACTGGGCGCCGTCGACACGCTCGACACGAAAATGTTGACCCGCCCGGCGGTGTCGGCCGAGCGGATCGTCTTCGTCTACGCCAACGACCTCTGGACCGCCGACCTCGAGGGCCGGAACGTCCGGCGGTTGACCTCGGACCCCGGCGCGGAATCCAATCCCGCTTTCTCGCCCGACGGAAGCCTCGTCGCCTTCAGCGGCCAATACGACGGCAATACCGACGTCTACATCGTCCCGGCCGGCGGCGGCGTGCCGAAGCGGCTGACCTGGCACCCGTCGCCCGATACCGTGCTCGGCTTCACCCCGGACGGCAAGTCCGTCCTCTTCTCCTCGGGCCGGTTCTCGAACAACCGCGCCTACACCCAGCTCTTCACCGTGCCGGTCGCCGGCGGCGAAGCCGGGATGCTGAAGATCCCCTACGCCTCCGACGCCGACATCTCGCCCGACGGCCGCTTCATCGCCTACAACCCTTTCCCCGAAGCCTTCAACGAGTGGAAGAACTATCGCGGCGGGACGTTCTCGCGGATCTGGATCTTCAACGGCCTGGACTTCGGCGTTGAGAAGCTGCCCCAGCCCGCGGGCCGGTCGAACGACGTCGACCCGATGTGGATCGGCCGGACGGTCTACTTCCGCTCGGACCGCAACGGGGAGTTCAACCTCTTTTCTTATGATACGGGTTCCAAGGAGGTCAAGCAGCTGACCGAGTTCAAGGACTTCCCCGTCCTCTCGGCCTCGGCCTCGGCCTCGGCCGGGGCCGGCCGGATCGTCTTCGAGCAGGCCGGCTCGCTCCACCTCTATGACGTCGCCCAGGGCCGGAGCCGTCGCCTGACCGTCGGCGTCGCCACCGACCTGCCCGAGCTGCGCGAGCGCTTCGCCAAAGGATCGCAGTGGATCGCCGCCGACGGGGTCTCGCCGACCGGGGCCCGGGCCGTCTTCGAGTTCCGCGGCGACATCGTGACCGTCCCCGCCGAAAAGGGCGACCCGCGCGACCTGACCCAGACGCCCGGCGTCCACGAGCGCACGCCCGCCTGGTCCCCGGACGGCAAGTCGATCGCCTACTTCTCCGACGCCTCCGGCGAATACGAGCTCCACATCCGGGCCCAGGACGGCAAAGGCGAGCCTAAGAAATTCAAGCTCGGCGGCTCGGGCTTCTACGGCTCGCCGAACTGGTCTCCCGACAGCGCCAAGATCGCCTTCGCCGACAATTCGCTCACGCTCTATTGGCTCGACGTCAAGACCGGCGCGGTCAAGAGAATCGCCTCGGAATATCTCTACCAGCCCGGCGGACAGTCCGCGATGGGCACCTCCTGGAGCCCGGACTCCAAGTGGATCGCCTACACCCTCGGCACGCCGACCTTCTTCCGTCGCGTCTATGTCCATTCCCTCGACCAGGGCAAGTCCTATCCGGTCACCGACGGCCTGAGCGATGTCGACGAGCCGGCGTTCGACGCCGAAGGCAAGTACCTCTGGTTCCTGGCTTCGACCGACGCCGGGCCCGTCCGCCAGTGGTTCGACATGTCCAACGCCGACATGCGGCGGACGTCGGCCCTGTACCTGGCCGTCCTGCGGAAGGACCTGCCCAACCCGCTGGCCAAAGAGAGCGACGAGGAGAAGCCCAAGGATGAAAAGGCGGCCCCTGCTGCGGCCGCGGCCAAGCCGGCCGAGCCGGTGAAGACCGCCGAAGCGCTCCGCATCGACTTCGACGGCCTCGACGACCGCATCGTCGCCGCGCCGATCCCCGCCGGCGTCTACAGCAACCTCCAGGCCGGCGAGGGAGGCAAGATCTTCTTCCGCAAGGAGGACCCGCCGCCGACGCCCACCTCAGGCGGCCCCGGCGATTCGTCGATCCGCGTCTTCGATCTCACCAGCCGCAAGGACGAGGCCTTCGGCCCGGCCAACGACGGCTTCCAGATGACCGCCGACCGGAAGAAGCTGCTCGTCGCCTCGCGCGGGGCATGGACGATCTTGCCGACGAGCGGCAAGCCCGAGCCGGGCAAAGGCAAGCTGGCCACCGACTCGATCGAGGTCCGCGTCGTGCCCCTTGCCGAATGGCCGGAGATCTTCGACGAGGCCTGGCGCATCAACCGCGACTTCTTCTACGACCCGAATTTCCACGGCGTCGACTGGAAGGCGATGAAGGCGAAGTACGCGGCCTTCCTGCCGCACCTGGCCTGCCGGGCCGACCTCAACCGGCTCATCCAGTGGATGTGCTCGGAGCTCTCGGTCGGCCACCACCGCGTCGGCGGCGGCGATTTCCTCGGCCAGCCGGCCCGCGTCCCCGGCGGTCTCCTCGGCGCGGACTACGCCGTCGAGAACGGCCGCTACCGCTTCAAGAAGATCTACGGCGGGCTCAACTGGACGCCCGAGCTCCGCGCCCCGCTCGCCGAGCCGGGCGCCGAGGTCGCAGCCGGCGAGTATCTTCTGGCCGTCGAGGGAAAGGACCTCGTCCCGCCCGGCGATCTCTTCGCCCGGTTCGAAGCGACCGCCGGCAAGCTCGTCGAGATCTCCGTCGGGCCCAACCCGGACGGCGCGGGCTCTCGGACGATCAAGGTCGTGCCCATCGCCGACGAGAGCGCCCTTCGCAACCGCGACTGGGTCGAGGGCAACATCCGCAAGGTCGACGCGGCCACGAACGGCCGCGTGGCCTACGTCTACGTCCCGAACACGTCGACGCTCGGCCAGATCTACTTCAAGCGCTATTTCTTCCCCCAGGCCGACAAGGAGGCCATCATCGTGGACGAGCGCTTCAACGGGGGGGGGTCGGTCGCCGACTACTACCTCGACTGGCTGAGAAAACCCGTCTCCGCCTACTGGGCCATGCGCTACGGGGCCGACCTGAAGACCCCGAGCGCCTCGATCCAGGGCCCCAAGGTCATGATCATCAACGAGGCGGCCGGCTCGGGCGGCGACCTCCTGCCCTACATGTGGCGGAAGTTCGGCATGGGCAAGCTCGTCGGCACGACGACCTGGGGCGGCCTTGTCGGCACCCTCGGCTTCCCGCAGCTCATGGACGGCGGCGGGGTGACGGCGCCCAACCTGGCGTTCTGGGACGTCGGGGAGGGCTTCGGCATCGAGAACGTCGGCATCTCGCCCGACGTCGAGGTCGAGCAGACCCCCCGCGACGTCATCGAAGGCCGCGACCCGCAGCTCGAGCGGGCCATCCAGATAGCCATGGAAGAGCTTAAAGCCAACCCTCCGGCCCACCCGAAGAGGCCGGCCTATCCGATCAGGGTGAAGAAATAGGCGAGATCTACTTCTTGTCGATCTCGGCCTTGAGGCCGTCGATGAGCTTTCTGACGAGCGCCTTGTCGATCTTTTGGCCTTCGGGGCTGGCGATCTTAAAGGTCATCACGCCGCTTTCAGCGTCGTATTTCTGTTCGGCGAGCTTGTAGCCCTCAGGCAGATCCTTCTTCAGCTGAACGATGGCCCGCTCAAACGCCGCTTTGCCGGCCTCGCCGTCATAGCCGGTGAAAAGCAGGCTGATCTCGCCTTCCTTCTCGCCGATTCCGATAATGGCCTTCGCCCCCTTGGCGTCCTTGACCGCCTTGCTGTCCTCCATCACCCAGGAGTAGCTCTTGGCTTCGTCGCCGCTCCTCTTGGAGAAGACATACTCGCCCGGTTCTTTGTCAAACTCGTAGGAGAAGGTCTTGAGCTTGTCCTCCTTCGCCTTGAGCTCGGCCTCGAGCTTCTTCAGCGATTCCTCGAGCGCGGACAGGTCCATCCTCTTGGCCTTGATGGCCTGGACCTGTTCCTGCAAAGCCTGGATCTTCTCCAGCATCTCCTTGCCGGCAACTTCCCCGGACACCCAGACGGCCTCGCCCTTTTCCGGCTCTTCGATCGTCCAGGCCGTCCCGGCCTCGCCCCTCTTGACGATCTTGACCTTCCGCCCTCCCTGGCCGGGTTCCACAGCCACCCATTTTTCGCCCGGCTTGAGCTCCTTGATCCTCTTGACGATGACCTCGGGGGCTGCCTCTCCGGCCTCCGCTTTTTCGACGATCCTGTAGACGCCGCCTTCGCCGACGGTCAGAGGCTTGCCCTCTCTCATGACTTCGATGCCGCCGCCCTTGATCTCCAGACGAAGAGGCTCGCCCTTGAGGACGATGGGTTCCTTGCCTTCGGGCGTGAGCACGAGGACTTTGCCGTCCTTGTCCTTGGTGATGGTCAGGGACTTCTCCAGGACGAGAGTCTTGGTCGTGTCTCCTTCGGTGATCGTGACCTCGATCGGCTCGCCCTCTTCGCCCACTTGCTTGATGACGATCGTCTTGGCCTTCATGGCCTTGTCCTTGGCCGCCTTCTCCGCTTCTTTGGCCTTTTCGGCCGCCTTCGCTTTTTCCTGTTCCTTTTGTTTCTCCTGAGCGGTCGCCTGGGCTGCCTGGACCGCCGGCGAAACGGGCGACGCCTGGACGGCCTCCTGAGTCGCGGCCGCCGGAGCGGCGGCTGCAACGAGGCTCGCCGCGGCGGCGCTCTTCTCGATGCCGACGGCCGGCCGGGCCGTCCCGACGAGGGCCACAACCGCGATTAGGGCCAGGGCCAGCGTGATCTTGGTTTTCATCTTGACCTCCATGGACGTGAGCTTTTGTTTGAGGATGGCCGCCAGGCGCTCCTGGAAAGACGACTTTCCCAGCATCCCGAGCAGGGCCGCCGAAGGGTTCCAGCGGAGCCCGGCCGAACGCCGGAAGGCCAGCAGGCTGGCGGCGTAGATCGACGGCCTGATCCCCGCGCGAAGGACCAGCTCGTCGCAAGCGATCTCCTGTTCCTTCAGGATCTCGCGGTAGACGATCCAACACAGAGGGTTCCACCAGAAAAGGGCCAGGCCCGCCCGGACCAGGAGCATGGCCAGGAAATCCGCCCGCTTGATATGCGAGAGCTCGTGGTAGAGGGCCGATGAGCGCTCGTCCTCGGTCCAGTCGCCGGCCCCGTCGGGGAAGAGAACGACCGGTCTCCGGAAGCCCCAAGTCAGGGGCACCAGGACCTCCGGATGGCTCTTGAGGCGGACTTCGCGCCTGAGCGAGACGAAAGCCAGGAAGCGTTCGACGAGAACGCGCCACGACGCGTCATCGAGAGGCTTTCCCTCGGCGGTCCAACGGGCCGCGCCGGACAGGCCGAATGCGAGTCTCAAGAGGAGTACGGCCAGGCCTGCCGCCCAAAGAAGAGCGAGAATGAGTCCGATCGCCGCGGCCCGGTCGGGCGATCCGGTCGTCACCGGGCCCGGGCGCAGGGAACGGGGCGCTTCCGCGGACAGGCGATCGGGCCCGGGCGAGACCCGGGCCAGAGCGTACGTCCGGCCTTTCTGAAGGACTCCGGGGGACCCGCCATTTTCTGAGACCCCGGCCGACAGATCCACGACGACCCTTTTCGGCGCATCCGCGGGGCGCGACTCCGGAACCCCCATCCATGCCGGCATGAGCGGGGACCTCCATCCGGCCGGCGCGAGCGTGAGGAGCGGAAGCAGAAGCAGGCCGGTCAGGGCGGACGTGAGAATGAAGTGCCGGAACGCCGCCGGGCGCTTCTTCGCGGCCGCCGCGGCCAGCAGGGCCGCGATCAGGACGACGGACGTCTTGAGAAGATAGCCGGCCATGAGGCCGGGCAGTCCGCCGGGAAAACCGGGCATATCAGCGTCCTTCCTTCCGCGCCTTGTCGATGAGCTCCGAGAGCCGGCGGTACTCATCCTCCGAGATGTCGTCCCCGGAGATGTCGAGGAGCGCCGCGACGACATCCGCCGTCGAGCCGTCGAAGAACGTCTGCCTGAGATGGGCCAGCGCGCTGCGGCGGGCCTTGTCCTTGGCCAGCCGGGGCACGAAGACATAGCGGGGACCGTCCTGCCGGTGGACGAGATGGCCTTTCTGCTCGAGAACGCGGAGAAGGGCCCGAACGGCCGAATAGCTCGGGGGCGACGGCAACCGTTCCAGGACCTGCAGGGCCGAGGCTTCCTTCATCTCATAGACGATGTCCATGATCTCCCGCTCCCGGCGGCTCAGGCTCTTGTCGCTTTTCATATGCGGCTCCTCGGGCTCCCGGGCCCGTCTGGATCGTTATGCTAAAGAATTAGCATGCTAAATTATTAGCACCTGCGAAACGCCTTGTCAAGTCCTTCTGCTAAAATTTTAACATCCACGCATCTTCAAACGGCGGCTCCCGGCCCGCGGTTGCATCCGTATCGCGAGATGAAATCTCCCGTTCTTGACCCCGTCCCGTCTGTCGCCTAATATAAAGAAAAGGAGGCCCCCCCAGTGACCGGAAGGGAATTCCAAGAGCCGGACCGCCTGAGGCGGCGATGAAGTACCGCACCCTGGGCCGGACCGGCCTCAAAGTCTCGGTCGTCGGCGTCGGCGCCTGGCAGTTCGGCGGGGAGTGGGGCAAGACCTTCACCCAGCCCGAGGTCGATGCCATTCTCGACCGGGCCGCCGAGGACGGGATCAATCTCATCGATACGGCCGAGTGCTACGGCGACCACTTGTCCGAGCGGCTGATCGGCGATTACCTGTCCCGGCACGAACGCGACCGCTGGGTCCTGGCCACCAAGTTCGGCCACTATTTCACCGGCTTCATGGGGCGGACCGACGGCTTCGGCGCGGAGGACGTCCGGGCGCAGCTCATCGCCTCGCTCCAGGCCCTGCGGACCGACCGGATCGACATCTACCAATTCCATTCGGGCCCGGACGGGTCCTTTCTCGACGACGGCCTGCGGGCCTTCCTCGACGAGGCCAGGCGCTCCGGCATGGTCCGGAACCTCGGCGTGTCCATCCGCGGCTCCGGGAGCGAGGTCCAGACGCGCGAGGCCTTCGCCCGGGGCTACAGCGTCCTGCAGGTCATCTACAACCGCCTCGACGCCCGCGCCGAATCCGAGGTCTTCCCGGCCGCCCGGCGCTATAACCTGGGCGTTCTCGCCCGGGTGCCGCTGGCGAGCGGGCTTCTCAGCGGAAAATACAGCGCGGGGGACACGTTCGGGCCGAGCGACTACCGGTCGACGCTCGCGCCGGCCGAGATCGCCCGCCGGGTGAGGCTTGCGGAAAAGCTGGCCGAAGAAGAGCTGCCGCCCGGCGCCTCGAAGGTCCGCTGGGCGCTGGCCTGGTGCCTCCGAGATCCCGTCGTGACCGCCGTCATCCCCGGCGCCAAGAGCCCCGAGCAGGTCGCGGAGAACGCCTCGGCCGCGGACCTTCTCTCGGGGGAGATGCCCTAAGACGCCGGCGCCTCCGGCTTGACGCATTCGTCCTTGAACCGGAGGGCGAACTCGTCGACTTCCTTGGGCGTGAGCGCCGTCTTGCCCCGGGCGATGTAATCGTTGAAGATGCGGTTGAAGCAGGACTGATAGCGGAACTTCTCGGTCCGGCCCTTCTCGTCCTGGACGGGCTCGTCGTAAAGCCGGACGGAGACGAGGTCCTCGCGGTCCAGGGTGAGGCTGTAGACATAGTTCGCCGAGGCGAAGCAGCTCTCGTTCGTCGCCTCGAGGTCTTCGTTGGGGGTGATCGTGAGCCCGGCTCCAAGCGCGAGGCCGAGGAGGTCGGGGGGGCTGAGCTCCCGCGAATAAAGGAAGTTGTCGTTGTTCATGCGCTGGTTGCTGATGCCGCCGCTGCAGGCGCTGCCCTCGTTCCAGGAGCGGATCAGGCTGAGCCAGTTGCCGTTCTTTTGGAGCAGCACGATGTTGTCGACGTCGGCCGTCTCGCCCTGGTTGAAGATGACCGAGAGGATGTACGTCTCCGCTCCGCCGCTGATCGGCCCGGCGAAGGCGACGTAGGCGAAGAACGGCGACCGGCCGCTGGTCGGGTCCGCCTCGAAATCCGTCGCCCACCAGCCGGGCTGATCCTCCCACTCGCGGGCCTCGAGACCGGTCTTGAAAGCGGTCAGATCGATCTGCCCCACCGGGGAATTGTAGAGAGCGCTGACCGCCGCCGGATGGATGGCCTTCCCTTGGAACGTGAACTCGCCCGGGACGTCTGCGGGAGGAGCGGACTTGCAGCCGGAGAGAAGCCCGAACAGGGCCAGTCCGGCCACGGCGGCCAGAATGAACGGCGCGGCGGGCGCCGCAACGTGCTTGGAGTCTCTGGTTTGGGGATGTCTCATGATATCGGTCCTCCCGCCTCTTTAGACGCCCCAGGCCTACTTTTCTTGCCTGGGCGAGCATAACTTAAAGATAAATAGCAAATTATTCAAGTTCCCGGCGAACCTTTCCACAGGGCGCTCCGTAGATAGGGGAGACGCGAGGCGCGTGCCCGAATTCGGCCTGGAGGGCGTAATGACGAAGATCCGGATCGCGACGGTCCTCGCGCTCGGCGTTCTCGCCGCCGCGCCTTCGCTCCTCATGGCCGGGAGTGCCGCCGCCCCCTCCGGCCGGACCGAAGAGGTCGTGCCCGTCCTGCCCAAGGCCGAAAAGCCCCCCGTCATCGACGGCGTCCTCGACGATCCCGCCTGGGCCTCCGCGCTCAAGTTCGACGGCTTCAAGACCCTCAAGCCCGACTACGGCAAGGACGCCAGCCAGAAGACCGAGGCCTACGTCACCTATGACGCCGAGAACTTCTATTTCGCCTTCCGCTGCTACGACTCCGATCCGGCCAAGGTCAAAGGCGCCGTCTGCAAACGCGATTTGGTGTTCCAGGACGATCTCGTCTTCATCATGGTCGACACGTTCAACGACCGGCAGAGCGGCTTCTGCTTCGCCGTCAACCCCTGCGGCATCCAGGGCGACGGGATGGTCAACGTCAACGGAAACCTCGAGCTGACCTTCGACGCCGTTTGGTACAGCGCCGGCCAGGTCGACGATCAGGGCTGGACGACCGAGGCCCGGATCCCGCTCAAGAGCCTGCGTTTCCCGAGTCGCGATCCCCAGACCTGGCGCGTCATGTTCATCCGCTTCTTCACCCGGACCTCGGAGCAGGTCAGCTTCCCGCCCCTCGACCCGAACTACGGCTCCCTCCTGGGCCAGGCCCAGCCGCTCCAGCTCTCCGGGCTCAAATACAAAAGGGTCGTCGAGCTGCTGCCCGCCTTCACGTTCGGGCGGACCCAGGAAGCGACCCCGGACACGCAGGGCCGGCTCGTGCGGAACAAGGAGCTCGACATCGACGACCTCAGCCTGACCGCCAAATTCGGCCTCACTTCGGACCTGACGCTCGACGGGACGGTCAATCCCGATTTCAGCCAGGTCGAGGCCGACGCCGGCCAGATCGATTTCAACCAGCGCTATTCTCTTTATTATGAGGAGAAACGGCCGTTCTTCCTCGAGGGCAGCGACCTGTGGCAGTTCGGCGGCGCGGTCGAGGAGGCCCCGCTCCAGTCCCTTGTCTATACCCGGACGATCGTCGATCCGACGTTCGGTTTCAAGCTGACCGGCAAGGTCACGCCGCGCGATACCGTGGCCGCGATCTACGCCAAAGACAGCGTTCCCAGCGGCCCGGACGTCGTCGATCTTCACCCGGACTTCATGATCGCCCGCTACAAGCACTCGCTCAAGGACGACGCCTTCCTGGGCGCCTTCTATACCGGCCGCGAGAACGGCTCGGGCTACAACCGCGTCGGCGGCTTCGACGGGCGTTTCCGCCTGAGCCAGGCCCAGACGGCCTCGTTCCATCTGTTCGGCTCGCTGACCCGCGACCCGGGCGCCGAGACGACGGCCGCCGACCACGCCCTGGGCCTGGACTACAGCTTCTCCAACCGGAAGTGGGTCGTCGACCTCGGCTATCAGGATATCTCGAAGGGCTTCCAGGTCGACTCGGGCTTCCTCTACAGGACAGGGCTGCGGCGCATTTCGGCGTTCACGATGTACACCCTCTATCCGAAATCGAAATTCTTCCAGAGGATCCAGCCCTTCTACTGGAGCTACCAGCTCTACGACACCATCTACAAGATGTGGGAGACGGCCAACGTCTTCGTCCTGCGCTTCTATCTGCCGAGGAACACGATGGTCCGCTTCGACGGCCTGCTCGTCAACGAGGTCTATCTGGGGCAGAGGTTCGACCAGAGCGGCTTCGGGTTCCAGATGGAATCCCAGCTCGCGAAATCGGTCTATATCCAATCGCGCGTCCGGCACACGGGCAGCACCTTCTACGATCCCGCGGCCCCCTACCAGGGGTACGGGACGAACATCATGGGCGGCCTCACGTACCAGCCCGTCTCCCAGCTCGATTTCACCTTGAGCCTGAGCTTCGTCGATTTTTACAGAAAGCTCGACCGGGCCAAGATCTACGAATACCTGATCCTCCGGAGTCGCAACACCTTCCAGCTCAACAAGTACCTGTTCGTCCGGGGCATCGTCGAGTACAACGATTTCTACAAGCGGATGACCCTCGACGGGCTCGTCTCGTTCACCTACATCCCGGGCACGGTCGTGTTCGTGGGCTACGGTTCCGCCCTGGAGAAGCAGGCGTGGGACGAGAGCCTGGCCGGCTTTGCCCCGAGCAGCCGCTTTCACGAGATGAAGCGCGGCTTCTTCTTCAAGGTCAGCTATCTCTTCAGGTTCTAGGAGCATCGGGGGCATCTTTAATTTTGACGGCTCCGCCTGTATAGTTGTCATTGGAAAAAGGACGGATGGGTATTCCTCAAGCTCCGCCGCGCAACCGGCTATCTCTTTTCGACGCGGTCAACATCTCCCTCGGCTCGATCATCGGCGCCGGGATCTTCGTCATCCTCGGGGCGGCCGCGGCCGTCGCCGGCCCGGGGCTCGTCCTCTCGGTCCTGATCGCCGCCGCCGTCTCGCTCCTGACCGGATTCTCGACGGCCGCGCTGAGCCGGAAGTATCCGCGAAGCGGGGGCGTATACCTTTACACCCGGGAGGCCTTCTCCGATTTCTCGAGCTTCCTCGTCGGCTGGGTGTGGCTGTTCTCGAACATCGTCGGCGGGGCCACGGTGGCCGTCGGCTTCGGCCACTATCTGTCCTTCTTCTTCCCCGGGCTTCCGACGGCCGTGGGCATCGTCGTCGTGGCGGTCGCGACGGTCCTCATCCATCTCCGGGGGGCCAAGCAGTCGAGCCGCTTCAACAATGTTCTCGTCGGCGTCAAGATCGCCGTGCTTCTCTTCTTCGCGGCCGCGGCCTTCATCCATTTCCGGACGGCCAACTTCCGCCCCTTCATGCCCTTCGGGCTGACCGGGGTCTGGGCCGGAGCGGCGACCATCTTCTTCGCCTACGCGGGTTTCGCCAGGGTGGCCGTCGTCGCCGACGAGATCGAGGACCCGAGGAGGAACGTGGCGCGGGCGACCCTGATCTCGATCGTCATCTCGACGGTGATCTACATCGTCGTCGCCACGGCGGCGGTCGGCGTCGCCGGCGCCAAGCTCCTGGCCGGCTCCGGCTCGCCGCTCGCGGACGCGATCGGGAACATGGGCATGGGCTTCGGCGCGCGCCTCGTGGCCCTGGGCGGGCTCGCCGCGACAGGCACCGTGGCCCTGGCCTCGGTCCTGGGCATCTCCAGGCTGGCCCAGGTCATGGCCCGCGAGGGCGAGCTGCCGGTATTCGTGGGCCGGACCGGCGGGACGAGGGGAGTCCCCCGCAACGCCGTCCTTATCGGCGGCGCGGCCATGCTCGCGCTGGCGTTCGCGGCGGACCTGCCGCACATCGCCTACATCAGCAGCTTCTCGCTGCTCCTTTATTACGCGGCCTTGAACCTGAGCGGGCTCAAGGTCCTCAAAGGGGGCATGCGGGTCGTGACCGGCCTCGGCTTCGTGTCCTGCCTCGTCCTGATGGCCAGCCTGCCCAAGATGTCCTGGATCGTCGGCGCCGCCGTCGTCGCCCTCGGGGCGCTCTACCAGTTGGCCCGGACCGGCAGGGAGCGGAGGCCCAAAGACCAGGAGCGAAAAAATCGGCCGTAGAATCCCGAGAATGCAACTTTTGAGGGGCACCGCTCGTCTATTGATATGGAGATACAAAGATGAGCGACAGAACGCACAGTGCTTCGAGGATAAAGACGCTCCGGATCGCCGTGAGGCCCGGAGCGTCGGCGATCACCCAGCTGGCCACGGCGCTGATGAAGCGCGGCCCTTCCCGCGTCGAGAGCATCTCCGTGGCCGGCTTTTTCTTTCCCTACTCCCTGGGATTTCCGGTGCTGGCCTATCCCGGGAGGAAGGCCCTGCCTCCGTTCGGGGTCGGGCCCCGGCGCATGAAATAAGACCGCTATTTGACTTTCCCTCTCCGTCCCTCAATAATTCTAACCGCGACGAGGACGTGTCACCGATACTCTTGACGATCGGCAGTTAGCATCAGCCCGAGTACTCGGGTAAAATAGGCGGCGTGGAACAGAGATCCCGTGCCGGATCGTCGCGCGCCCGCTCCGGCGCCCGCTTCGAGGCCTGGCTGGCGGCCCGCGCCCGCAACGTGCCGCGCGTTTCCTACCCGCCCGAGCTGCCGATCACGCCGCGCGCCGACGAGATCGTCGCCGCCCTGCGCTCGCCGCGCCGCCGCGTCGTCATCATCTCGGGCGAGACGGGCTGCGGCAAGAGCACCCAGATCCCGAAGATGTGCCTCGAGGCGGGGAGGGGCGTCGCCGGGCGCATCGGCGTCACCCAGCCGCGCCGCCTCGCGGCCATGACCATCGCCGCCCGCATCGCCGAAGAGATGGGCGAGCCGCTCGGCCGGTCGGTCGGCTACAAGATCCGCTTCCAGGACCGGACCTCGCGCGACGGCTACATCAAGGTCATGACCGACGGCATCCTCCTCGCCGAGACGCAGGGCGACCACGGCCTCCACGAGTACGACACGATCATCATCGACGAGGCCCACGAGCGCTCGCTCAACATCGACTTCCTTCTCGGCATCATGCGCCGGCTCCTCGACGAGCGGCCCGACCTCAAGCTCGTCATCACCTCGGCGACGCTCGACACGGAGAAGTTCTCCAAGGCCTTCCGCAACGCGCCGGTCATCGAGGTCAGCGGGCGCCTCTACCCGGTCGAGGTCGAGTATCGCCTGCCCGACCGGGAGGAAGCCGAGGACAAGGACTACGTCGATCAGGCCGTCGAGGCGGTCGAGTACCTGCGGCGCGAGAAGCCGCCGGGCGACGTCCTGGTCTTCATGCCGACCGAGCAGGACATCCTCGAGACCTGCCGGATGCTCGAGGGGCGGAAGTGGCCCGCCGTCAAGGTCCTGCCGCTCTTTTCGCGCCTGCCGGCCGGCCAGCAGCGTCTCGTCTACACCGTGACCTTGCCCAAGATCGTCGTGGCCACGAACGTCGCCGAGACGTCGCTGACCATCCCCGGCATCCGCTATGTCGTGGACACGGGCGTCGCCCGGATCGCCCAGTACCAGCCGGGGACGCGCATCAACAGCCTGCCCATCTCGCCGGTCTCGAGGGCCTCGGCCGACCAGCGCAAGGGCCGCTGCGGCCGGGTCCGGGAAGGGCTGTGCGTGCGCCTCTACAGCCAGGTCGAGTACGAGTCGCGCGACGAGTTCACCCAGCCCGAGATCCTGAGATCGGACCTGGCCGAGGTCATCCTGCGCATGACCGACCTGGGGCTCGGCGACCCGCTCCAGTTCCCGTTCGTCGACCGGCCCGCGTCCAAGGCCGTCCACGACGGCTACGACACTCTGGCCGAGCTCGGCGCCATCCGTAAATCGGGGACACAATACCATTTTCCGAATTCCCGCTGGGAGCTGACGGAGACGGGGCGGGCGATGGCCCGGATGCAGCTCGACCCGCGCGTCTCGCGCATGCTCATCGAGGCCCGCGCCGAGAACTGCCTGCCCGAGGTGTCCGTGCTGGCCGCGGCCCTGAGCACGCGCGACCCGCGCGAGCGCCCGCCGGACAAGGCCCAGCAGGCCGACGCCGTCCACGCCGTCTTCCGCCACCCCGACTCGGACTTCCTCGTTCTCCTCAACATCTGGAACCGTTATCACGGCGATTTCGAGAAGCTCGGATCGCTCGTCCAGAAGCGGCGCTTCTGCCATGAGAACTTCCTCTCCTTCCCGCGCATGCGCGAGTGGGTCTACCTCCGCGCCGAGATCGAGAGCGCCCTCGCCGATAAAGAAAAGAATTGGGGAATTGGTATTGTGCCCCCGGACAGGACCGGGGACTCGCACAACCGGCGCGTGTCCCCGATTCTTGCATACGGACATCTCGCCGGCGCTCTACGGCGCCATCCACAGGTCGGTCCTCAGCGGCTATCTTTCGAACATCGCCACGCACAAGGAGAAGAACGTCTACGCGGCGGCGAAGAACCGCGAGGTCACGCTTTGGCCCGGCTCCGTCCTCTTCGCCAAGGGCGCCGGCTGGATCGTCTCGACCGAGGTCGTGAGGACGTCGCGCCTCTTCGCCCGGACGGCGGCGAAGATCGACCCCGCCTGGCTCGAGAAGCTCGGCGGCCCCCTCTGCAAGCGCTCCTATTCCGACGCCTCGTGGGACCGGGCGCGCGGCGAAGTCACGGCCAAGGAGCGGGTGACGCTCTTCGGGCTCGAGATCGTCCGCGAGCGCCGCGTCTCCTACGGCCGCGTCAACCCGGCCGAGGCCCACGAGATCTTCGTCATGAACGGGCTCGTCGAAGGCGAGATCGAAGACCCGCCGCCTTTCCTCGCGCACAACCTCGCCCTGCAGCGCCGGGTCGAGGCCATGGAGCAGAAGCTCCGCCGCCGCGACATCCTTGTCGCCGAGGGAGAGATCGCCAAGTTCTATTCGGAAAAGCTCCCCGGCATCCACGACGTGCGGAGCCTGCGCAAGCTGCTCAAGGACGTCCGCGACCGGGGAGGCGACGACTCGTTCCTGCGCCTCGGGGAGGACGACCTTCTCAACCATCGACCCGAGGACGCGGCCGTCGGGGCCTTTCCCGACAGCGTCGAGATCGCCGGCCGGCCCTTCCGCGCCGTCTACAAGTTCGCGCCGGGAGAAGAGGACGACGGGGTCACCCTGACCGTTCCGCCGGAGCTGCTGAGCGCCATCCCGGTCGAACGACTCGAGTGGGGCGTCGCCGGCCAGTACCAGGACAAGATCGCCGCGCTCATCAAGGGGCTGCCGAAGCGCTACCGCAAGCTCCTCGTGCCGGTCGGGGAGAAGGCCGAGACGATCGCCCGCGAGATGCCCCAGGCGCCCGAGGAAGTGCCGCTCTTCAAGGCGGTGGCCGAGTTCGTCAAGCGGAGGTTCGGCGTCGACGTCCCGGCGCGCGAGTGGGCCCTGGCGGACGTTCCGAAGCACCTGCGGATGAGGGTGGCCGTCGTCGACCCGGCGACGGGGCGCACGATCGACGCGGGGCGCGACGTCGAGCTGCTGCGGAAAAAGCTCGGCGCGGCCGACCAGGCCCCGTCCAAGGTCGAATCCCCGGCCTGGCAGGAGGCCCGGCGCGTCTGGGAAAAGTCGGGTCTGACCGAGTGGAGCTTCGGCGACCTGCCCGAAAAGATCGCGGTCGGCACGTCGCTCACGGCTTACCCCGCGCTCGAAATCGAAGCTTCCGCAGGGACGGTCGATATCCGCCTTTTCCCGAATCGCGCCGAGGCGGAGGCTTCCCACGAGCAAGGCGTCCGCTGGCTCCTGATGCGCAAGTTCGCCAAGGACCTGGCTTTCGTCCGCCGCTACCACAAGATCCCGGCCGAGCTCGACCGGGCGGCGCTCTATTTCGGCGGGCGCGAGGCGCTCGAGCGGGCCATCGAGGAGGCCCTGGCCCGGGACGTCTTCGAGCGCAACATCCGCACCGAAGCCGAATACCGGACCTACGACGCCGAGGTCGCGCGGACGCTCTTCGAGAAAGGGCACGCCCTGACTCAGACGGTCGTCAGGATCGTCGAGCTCCACGCCAAGCTGCGGGCCGAGCTGGCGAAGGGGAGCGGAAGCGGGAGCGGGAGAGGGGGAGGCGGGAGCGGGGGAGGGGGCGGCGCAGTGAGAGCAGGGAGCGAAGGGGGAAGGGCGGGCGCCAGGTCGCTCAGCCTTTACGAGCTCAGCAAGCTCAAAGAGAGGATCAAACCCGAGTACCTCGACGCCGTTGCCGCCGACCTCGACCACCTTGTGCCGAAGGACTTTCTCGAGATCTACTCGATCACGCGCCTCGCCCGAGTCCCGCGCTACCTCGAAGGGCTCATGATCCGCCTCGAGAGGGCGCGCCTGGCGCCCGATAAGGACAAGGCCAAAGTCGCGCAGCTCGAGCCGTTCGCCTTCGAGCTCATGCGTCTCGACTCTGCCCTCAAATCGGGGGCACGCAAATCGGGGACACAATACCAATTTCCGAATTCCAGACCGGATCGGCCGCAGTCGCCTCCAGCGAGAAAAGAGGGACATGGTATTGTGTCCCCGATTTCCGTTTCCGCGGAAAAGCGCGCGGCCGTCGACGAGCTCCGCTGGATGATCGAGGAGTTCAAGCTGGCGCTCTTCGCTCCCGAGATCAAGACCGCCTTCCCGATCTCCGCCGTCCGTTTGGCCCGCAAGATCGCCGAGATCGACGCCATCGGCTGATCGCTCGATGATCCGTCCCCAGGCTAGACTCCGCTCTTCAGGCCAATAATTCTTGACAGATATAGTCTATTAGACCATACTATTGTCAAAAGCCGAGACGATGGAAATCATACCGTTGACCCGGGCGAAAGCGAGATTTTCCGAGATCGTCGCTCGTCTTATTCATCGAAGGGAGGCCATCGTGATTACCCGGAAGAAGATCCCCGTCGCAGCCCTCGTCCCGTACGAGGAATGGGCGAAGAAAGAAGCCTCCGAGAAAGCAGGACTTGCGGCTGCCGCCGGAGCGCTCGCTGACTTCGATGCCGAAATCGACGCCATGGTCGACGCCATATATGCCGCCCGGACGAAAGCTCAGGACCGGGACGTTCCCATCTGATGTATCTGTTCGATACCGACGTTATCAGCCGGGTCGTCAAGGCGAACCCGCCGGATTCATTGATCGTCCGCCTGTCGACGGTCCCCCTCGCGCTCCAATTCACCACCTCGATCAATGCCGCGGAAGTCTACTATGGCGCCTACCGGATCGGCCGCCGCGACGAGCTCATCCGGGCGTTCGAGGAGCTCGTCCTGTCCCGCCTGACCGTTCTCCCCTTCGATCTGGAGAGCGCTCGCGTTTTTGGCCGCCTGAAGGCCTCTCTGGAGGCGCGCGGCCGTCCGCAAAGCGAACCCGACCTGCGAATAGCCTCGATCGCCCTCCGACACGGGCTAACCATCGTTACCGGGAACCTCCGCCACTTCTCGGCAATCCCCGGCCTTTCGGTTGAGAACTGGCTGGCGTGAAGTCTTCTCGCGCCGGCCGGTCCGGAGCCCACGATCAACGTCTATGCGCGGACGGCATCGTACCCGAATTCGCTGAAATGCGGGTCAAAGGCGAACGCGGTCGCGATCCCTGTCCGCCGCATGATCTCGAAGCTGGCGCAATCGACGAGGCTCAGGCCGCGGCGTCCGGCGGCCAAATGCGCGCCAACCGCGGCCTCGTGGATGTCCCTCGACACCCAAACGAGCCTCAGGATGGGCACGATGTCCCGCTCGAATGCGCGCACGGCTTCGAGCCCGATCCGCCGGGTCAGGACGGCCGAGGTCTCGACGAGTACGTAGTTGTGACAGACCAGGGCGTTGTCTCCCCCCAGGGTCGACAGCCAGATTCTCTTGGCCGCTTCGTGCCGCTCGTCGCTCTTATCGAGAACGGCCAGGAACGCGCTCGTATCCACGAAGACGTTCATCCGGCCCTCCCGCCTTTGCGAATGGCCCGTCGGGCCTTCGATCCCTTGTCCTTTTCCGCGGGCCCCGGCCTCATCTCCGGCTTCTCGCCTGTGAGATACCGGTCGTGGTCGATTGAGAGATCGGGTACCCCGGAGGCGAAGCGCCCCGCCGCGGCAGCGGCTCTCCGCTTCACCTCGGCCATGTCGACAAGGTTCGGAGGAACGGGAGGCCCGTAAGCCGCGCTTCCTTCCCGAACGCCTTTGGCGCCGGACAGCGTCGGAGTCCCTTCCCCCCTCCGGCCTTGGAGATCCCTAATCGCCAGACGAACGACTTGGGCGCTCGAGATCGCGTGCCGCTCGCCATAGGCATCGAGCCACTCTTTTTTCTTCCGCCGGAAGCGAAATGATCGTCCGGATCATACGGGCCATGATCGACTCCTAATTATATATCGATTATATATCTATAAGTGATATCATGTCAACTCCCTCGTCTTTGCCGACTGTATCATCCTCCCGGCCGCCGACACCGGTCCGGGTTCCCGCCGAGGGACCGCGTTTTTGGCGGCAAAAATGCCCGATCTAGCCCTTTTGGGGCTCTCCAGAGAGGTGTGGTAAAATCATCCCATGAGCAGAGACCCAGCTGACAAGACCGACCCGCCCTCCCCATCCTGCGCCGTGCCCGGGCCGATCGCGCCCACCGACTGGGCCGCCGCCCGCGACGCCGCGATCGACGATTTCCTCAACCGCTTCGCGACCGACTGCCCCGACCGCGACGTCCTGGCCGACCTCATGGTGGCCATCACCCGCCTCGCCCGCGACGGCGCCGACCGCGGCGACCTCAAGCTCCTGACCAGCTCGTTCAAGGAGCTGCGCTACGCCTTCAAGGTCTTCGCCCCCTATCAAAGCATCCGCAAGGTCTCGATCTTCGGCTCGAGCCGCACCCCCGCCGGCCACCCCGACTTCCTCCAGGCCGTCGATTTCGCCCGCCGCATGCGCGAGCGCCACTGGATGATCATCACCGGCGCCGGCGACGGCATCATGGGCGCCGGCCAGCGCGGCGCCGGCCGCGCCGCCTCGTTCGGCGTGGCCATCCGCCTGCCCCACGAGCAGAGGACCAACGTCGTCATCGCCGACGACGCCAAGCTGATCAACTTCAAGTACTTCTTCACCCGCAAGATCCTCTTCCTCAAGGAAGCCTCGGCCATCGCCCTCTTCCCCGGCGGCTTCGGCACCCAGGACGAGGGCTTCGAATCGATGACCATGATCCAGACGGGCAAGAACAACCTCATCCCGGTCGTCATGCTCGACGCGCCCGGCGGCACCTACTGGCAGCACTGGCGGACCTACCTCAAGGCCGAGCTCCTCCACAACGGCATGATCGCAGAGCAGGACATGAACCTGTTCAAGTTGACCGACTCCGTCGAGGAGGCGGTCGAGGAGATCATGGGCTTCTACCGCCGCTATCACTCGATGCGCTACGTCGGGCCGCTCCTCGTCCTGCGCCTCTCCTCGCCCCTGCCCCCCGACGTGATCGAGCGGCTTAACGACTCCTACGCCTCGATCCTGACCGAGGGCCGCATCGAGCAGCAGCTCGTGCCCCTCGAGGGCGAGGGGGAGGAGGCCGAATTCCCCGAGCTCCCGCGCCTGTCGCTCGCCTACAGCCGCAAGGACGCCGGCCTCCTCCGCCTCATGGTCAACGACATCAACGCGGCCTGACCAGTGACCGCCGGCAGGCGGCTGGAGAGCCCCCGCCTTTCATTCCCATCAATGATAAAGACCACCCGGACCCTCGTTTTTACAGGCGCTCAAAAAATAAATATTGAAATAACCGCCCCATGACCTCGATATGTTAGAGAAATGGATTGAACCAGGGGTGGCAAGGGCATTATGATCTTCAGTAGAGAGGTGCCGGTATCATGGCCAGAATAAACACGACAGGCTCGGCCTACAGGGTGGCGAGAAGGAAGTCGGAGATCGCCAGGGACGAAAAATGGCAGAAGACGGCGAAGCTAACGGCGAAGAAGAGCCAGGAATTGAAGAAGCACAAGCCGGCGGAAGAGAGCATCGAAACTCCGGAGGCGAAGGACATGGGGCCCGAGGCTCCGGATAATGATAAAAAGCCCTAGAAAAATGGGGCATAAAAAGCGGAGAAGACTCTGGCGCTGGCTGCTTCTGATCGCCGTCCTGACGCCCGCCGCCCTGACAGCCTACATCCTCCTGACCCTCCCCGATGTCTCCGGCCTCAGGACAGAGAACCCGACCTCGACGGCCTTCATGAGATCTCGCCAGGAGGAAGCCCGCAGGCAAGGCCGGACCCTCGCCATCACAGCGGAATGGGTGGATTTCGCCAGGATCCCGGAGCTCCTCAAGGAGGCCGTCCGGATCACGGAGGACGCCTCGTTCTATTGGCACAAGGGGATCGACTTCGATGAGATCAAGGAATCCCTCAAGCGCGATCTCCGCGAGAAACGGTTCGTCCGGGGCGGGAGCACCATCACCCAGCAGCTCGCCAAGAACCTTTTCCTGTCCCCGGGAAAAAATCCGCTCCGCAAAGTCCGGGAGTATTTCATCGCCCGGCGCCTGGAAAAAGCGCTGAGCAAGGACCGGATCTTCACCCTCTACCTCAATCTCATCGAGCTCGGCCCGGGGATCTTCGGAGTCCAAGCCGCCTCTCGCCATTATTTCGACAGGGACGTTTCCGAGCTTTCCACGGAGGAGATCGTACGCCTGACGGCCGTCATCCCGCGCCCCGTCACGGCCGACCCTCTCGGATCAACGAAGTGGCTCAACTGGCGATGCCGCATGATCCTGGAGAAGCTCAGGCTCTATAAGAAGATCGGCGAGGACGAGTATCAGTCCCTGGTCGGAAAATTCCAGTAGCCCCATAAGCTCTTCGGGGCTCCGCTATTCCGAGCGACTAGCCAACCTCCCCCCAATCTCACCCCTATTCTAGTCTTTTCAGGGGATTTCCTATGCTCTTAATTGCTGGCATAAATAAACTTACAGTGAAAAGGAAGCAAGTAGCGACTATAATGAATAAACATGACGGGAAACTCGGGGCTTTTTCGCCCTTTCGATCTCATATACGGTCCTTTGGGAAGTTGACAGGTTTGTTCCTCATAATCCTGCTTAATCTGTCCCTTATGTTGGCCATGGAGAAGCCCACACTAAGTCAGCTTCAATCCTATGCCAAAGACGGCTCTCTCAATTCGAGAGTGCGAAACGCCCTGGCCTTGGAAAATCACGTCGTGGCCCCAGAGCTCGTGCGGGACTTTCAGGCGCAAATCGAACGTATCCGCCTGATGCAGGCGGGACAGACAACCGCCGGGATAGATCAAGGCTCTGGTGTTGCGCTCATCCCAAGAAACGTTTTGCAGAGCAGGGGGACGGTCAAGCTCTTCGCTTTGTTGATCTCTTTTCCGGACTATCCGGCGAGTCAGAGCCCGGAGTCCATTGCCTCAAAACTCTTCGGCGAGGGCGATGCCGGCTGGCCCTATGAAAGCCTCCGAAATTACTACCGCCGCTCATCCTATAACACGCTCGATATCGAGGGGAATGTTCTGGGTTGGTACACGGCGCCCTACACCCGGGCCGGAATGCCCCAGACAGCGGAAGCGCGGGAAAACCTCATTAAAGAGGCCCTCCTGTTCTACCAGCTTCAAGGTCATGACTTTTCTCAGTACGACAATAACGGCGACGGCAGCATCGACTACTTCATGGTCATTTGGACCGGACCGGACAACGGCTGGGGCGGTTTTTGGTGGGGATATCAGACTTCACTTTCAGATCCATACTTCTCGGTAGGCGGAAAAAAACTCATCAAGTCCCGATACGCGTGGCTGGGGGATTCCAAACCCAATGAGTCGGCCTTCAGCCCCAAGGGCGCCATCCACGAAACCGGCCACGCTCTCGGCCTTCCCGATTATTATGACTATGCCGACGAGACCGGTCCTCGGGGCGGCGTCGGCGGTCTGGACATGATGGACGGCGAGCGCGGCGACCATAATCCCTTCAGCAAAATGCTCCTGGGTTGGGTATCGCCCCAGGTTTTTGGTCTTGGAACGAGAGAATTCGCCCTGAGGGCTTCCGGCAATTCCCAAGATGTCCTCCTCGTTGTTCCGGAGTCCTCTCCCGCCGATCCGGTTGATGATTTTTTCCTGGTCCAGAACCGGTTCCGGGCCGAGAATGATTTTTATTTGCCCAACGATGGATTGCGGATCTGGCACGTGGATGCCCGGGTCGCCGGCGATGGACATTTTCGGAGCAATAATTCTGTAACCGCCGACAAACTCCTGAAGCTTGATTCTTCTCTCTTGGCGGCCATCTCGGGTCCTTCGATTAATGGGATCGGGCCGTCCGGCCAGGTCCAATCTTTCTCAGTCGATACACTAAATCCTTCTTCCCCTCAGCAGACTCCAGTGATTCAAGCGTCCGGCAGCGGAAATATCGTTTCTACCGTATCCGGCGGAATCAAAACCATGGCCTCAGGCCCTACATATTATGTGGACGCCACGGGAGGGAATGACTCAAACAGCGGACTCGCCCTGGATAAGCCCTGGAAAACCATTAACAAAGTCAATAATTCCAGGCGATTCGATCCTATTCAAACGGGGATGCGTTTGGCGGGAAGAACTCAGGCCCGATGATGGCTCATCTGATGGCTATATTACGTACGGAGCCTATGGGTCAGGAAAGAAACCCTTGTTGCTCGGCTCTCGGATGGCCAACTCGCCAGGGGATTGGACGAGCCTTGGGAGTAACATTTGGAGTAACAACGACGCTGCTTTTATTGTCGATGTGGGCAACCTCGTTTTTAACTACGGGCCGGTGTCGGCATCAAACAAATGACGCCATCTCCCGGGCTGGACCATCAGGGAAATTTCTGGTATGACTTCAAGAATCATTTGATTAAACTGTATTCAGTAGGAAACCCAGCCAATTTTTATACAAGTATCGAGTGCTGCCTAAGGACGTCGATAATCGGAGGAGACCGCCACTATGTCACGTTCGAGAATCTTGACGTTCGATATGGTGGCGGTCATGGCTTCGGTTTCGCCATGGGGTCTGACCACGTTACGGTTCAGGATTGCGATGTTTCCTGGTGCGGCGGGTCTGACTTGTATGGAGATTACACCACACGATATGGGAATGGCATCGAGTTCTACGGGTCGGCATCCAATACGCTAGTTCAACGTTGCCGGCTTGACAATATCTATGATGCGGCTGTAACTACGCAAGGCGGCATCAATAGCATAAAGGCACATCAATACTTCCGCAACAACGTCATTTCAAACTGCTGTTGGAGTTTTTGAGTACTGGAATGGAGGGCGGCATGATGATGGGCACATTGTCCAGCACAGATGATATTACGTTCGATAATAACACCTGTTATAGCGCCGGACACGAATGGGGACATGGCCAGAGGACGGGCGAAAACGCCATCGGAAATCACCTTATGTTGAGCACGAACCGCGTGCCTCTCACCAATTTCCACATCAGAAACAATATCTTTTCTGCGGCTACGAAATGGATCGTATATGTTCGCAGGGCCGTGGATATTACCGACGCCTATGGGATGGATTAACATTGTACGCATCAACCGATCGGCAACATCGCAAAGGTCGGGGGACTGAATACGCGACCAGCAAGGATTGGAAAACCGCGTCAAGCCAAGATGATAATTCAATAAACGCCGCCCCCCTCTTCATATCCGCTGACACCAACGACTTCAGACTGGCCGCCGACTCCCCTTGCGTCAACGCCGGGACGGATATTGGGCTGACCGAGGATTATGAGCGAAGCACCATCCCAAAAGGGGGCGCACCGGACATCGGGGCATATGAATCAGGAACACCGACTATAACAACTCCGCCAACGGTAATTACGATCGTTCCTTCGGTAATTCAATCTACGGGCGCAGCGGGCGGAGGGGATATCACCTCGTACGGTGGGGCGACCGTAACGGAGCGGGGCGTGTGTTGGGGGTTGACAGCGAATCCGACGATTCCCGGTTCGCATACGAATGACGGATCGGGGATGGGGAGCTACACGAGCAGCCTGACGGGCCTGACCCCAGGCACGATTTATCACGCCCGGGCGTACGCGACAAACTCGTCGGGGACCGGTTATGGGAACGACGTCACTTTCACGACCTCGCAGGAGATTACGCTGCCTGTCGCGACGACCTCGGCGATGACTTCGATCACGCTCGACGGGCGCAAGGGGCGGCGGAATGTCACCTCGGACGGCGGGGCGACGGTGACGGAGCGGGGCGTGTGCTGGGGGTTGACGGCGAACCCGACGATCTCCGGTTCGCATACGCAGGACGGGTCGGGGACGGGGAGCTACACGAGCAGCCTGACGGGGCTGACCGCCGGACACGACCTATCATGTCCGGGCCTACGCGACGAACTCGTCGGGCACGGCCTACGGGAGCGACGTCACGTTTACCACCACAGAGCAGATCAATCTTCCCACCGTGACGACCTCGGCGGTGAGGCTCGATCACCTCGACGAGCGCAGCGGCCGGCGGGAACGTGACCTCGGACGGCGGGGCGACGGTGACGGAGCGGGGCGTGTGCTGGGGGCTGACGGCGAACCCGACGATCTCCGGTTCGCACACGCACGCCGGGTCGGGGACGGGGAGCTACACGAGCAGCCTGACGGGGCTGACCCCAGGCACGATTTATCATGTCCGGGCGTACGCGACGAACTCGTCGGGGACCGGTTACGGAAATGATGTCGTATTTAACCCTGTGCCTATCGACAAGAAAGGAATTCGAGCTCTTATGCTCCTATTTGTCTGGCGGATTCGTTATGGAATATGATGAGCTGAACCGAAGGTGCTCCCGGAAGGAATTCGGCCCAGAACTGGAAGATCTTCTCTAAAGGGGATCCAGTTTGTGACAGAAGCGGAAGTATTCACGCTACCCTCCATTTGTCCCAATGCTCTTGACTACGGTTTGCCGCCCCCGATGTCGCCAATTCGTGAGGGGAGAGTTCTAGTCCGAGTTGCGTATCCAGGGTTCATGTGGGCCCGGAATATACAAGCGACAGGCGGGACGACACCCGAGGGCTATACCTGGGGCTTTGGCGCGACGACATCAGCTTCACTGCAAGCCGGGTCACGCGGCGCTTCAAAGGCACCTACAACGGGATTCTGACGGGCACGACGGGCCGGAATGCGACGGGAACTATCGGGAATGATGTCGTCACCGCCGAAATCATAAGCTGGCAGAACGCAGAATCCCAAGAGGGCAAACCCCGATCAGCCTCCTCTTATACAGCAGCTGGCCTACATAATATTGGAGAACGGGAACCACCTTCGGGATCTCTATTTAAAGACGGAATTGAACGTATGCTAATAGATGGGGCGTTAACTTGGGAAATAACCACGTCGGCCCGCAACTGTTTGTCGATAAGTCCATACCAAGCTCGACTGGCAAAGAGGGGCTGACATGCGAAATATCCCATAAGCTCATCGATCCCGATTGGGATCCATTCGTCGACGGCGCTCTCCGGAGCAGATCATCTTCAATCCGGCGTTTGGGCGGTCTTCAAAGCCTCCTACGGCTGGTCCCCAATCCGAATAATAATAAGAGAGACCGGCCATACTGTCGCAGGAGTTCAATTCCGTGTTCGGCAATTGCTCGGCGTTCTGAAAGTCGCGCACGTCATTCAAGGGCCCGTTCTCTCGAGCAATGCTTCAGGGCTTTTAGAAACTGTGCTACAACAGCTGGTCAAGAGTAGTCCGGACCTACAAAATTAGCTATCTCGCTGTGCTGTCTGCCTGCGATTGCGACGCCATAGATGTACTAGAAAAAAATGGATTTCACGCCAGCGCTTTTTTAGAAGGACAACGCGCAACACTCATAATAGATCTGTTCCAGGATTCAAGCGCTCTTCTTCAGAAAATGAGAAGGACGACCCGGAACAACATCAGGCTTGGGGCATGACCGTGGAGTACGGGTTCGTACTGGAGAAGAATGCGACCAGAGAATTACCGGCCAGATCCCGCAACACCCGTTGCAGCAAATTCAAGTCCTGGTGCAACAACGACAAAGGCGGCAGTCGCACCGAGGCGCCCTTGATGCGGGCCCAGGCTTTACGCAAATAACCCGATGTCGTCCGACAGCTCCAGGTCAGAGGCGTCTTCTCCATTGGTGCGCAAAATGAATCCGCCACCTTCGGTGCCCACCAGCTGCTGCAGGCGCGTGCGCAGTTCGTCGCGCTGGTTTTGCGGGATTTTTTGCGACACCCCGACATGGTCATCCTGTGGCAAAAAAACCAGCATGCGCCCGGCGATGCTGATCTGCGTGGACAGCCGCGCGCCTTTGGTGCCAATCGGATCCTTGATGACCTGCACCAGCAGCACCTGGCCCTCAAACACCTGCTTTTCAATCGGGATCTGCGGCTGCGGTGTTGCGCACCATGCTCGGGGGCTCACCCTCGGGCTGGCGGTGCCAGACATCGGCCACATGCAAAAACGCTGCCCGCTCCAGTCCGATGTCGATAAACGCCGACTGCATGCCCGGCAGCACGCGAACGACCTTGCCCAGATAGACATTACCGACCAGCCCACGCTCCAGCGTGCGCTCGACATGCAGTTCCTGCAGCGCGCCGTTTTCAACAATCGCAACCCGGGTTTCCTGCGGCGACCAGTTGATCAAAATGTCTTCTTGCATGAGGCCTAATTCGTTGAGGACAGAGCTACGCTTCGTTCGGGCTGTCCCGCAAGGTTAAATCTATACCGAATGACTGCAGCAACTGCGCCGTCTCAAACATCGGTAGCCCCATGATGCCAGAGTAGCTCCCACTCATGTGCGAAATAAACGCCGCCGCCCTGCCCTGCACGGCGTAGGCACCCGCCTTGCCCAAGGGCTCACCCGATGCGACATAAGCTTGAATCTGGCGCGAGCTCATGGCAGAAAAAGTCACGCGCGACTCACACAGTACCTGCTCACGTTTGCGTGCGGTGCCGAGCGCCACTGCAGTCAAGACACGGTGCGTGGTGCTGGAAAGCTCCTTCAACATGCGCGTGGCGTCAGCGGCATCAGTGGGTTTGCCAAAAATCTTGCGCCCCAGGGCCACCGTGGTATCCGAGCAAAGCACCGGCGCCGCCGGCAAACCCCGACGTTTGAGTCGCTTCAACGCCGCGTCCAGCTTCAGCTGCGTCACCCGTTTGACGTAAGCGGCCGGAGCCTCGTTGGGTAACACTGCTTCCAGCGCTTCTGCGTCTTCATCGGCATCAGGCAATAGCAGCTCATGGCGCACGCCCAGCAGCGCCAGCAACTGGCTGCGCCGTGGGCTTTGCGAGGCGAGGTAAATGAACTTACTCACTGAAACTACTCACGGCAAAGACCTTGAAATATCACTCACGATGATAGGGATGGTTGGCATTGATCGACCAGGCACGGTACAGCTGCTCAATCAACAACACCCGGACCATGGCGTGCGGCAGCGTCAGGTCGGACAGGCGAATGCGCTCATGCGCTGCCTGTTTGAACGCCGGGTCAAGCCCATCGGGCCCGCCAATGACCAGCGCCACGTCGTCGCTTTCCAGCTGCCAGTTTTGCAGCTTGGCGGCCAGAGCCACCGTGGTCAAAGGGGTGCCGCGTTCGTCCAGCGCCACGATACGGCAGCCTTTGGGCAATGCCGCCTCTATGCGCCCCCGCTCTGCCGCGACCAAGGCCTCTACCGTCTTGGAGCCGCGCGGCTCAGTCTTGACGGCTTTGAGTTCAACTTTGAGCTCGAAGGGAAAGCGTTTGGCGTAATCGTCCCACGCTGTCTGCGCCCAGTCCGGCACCCGTTGGCCGACCGCAACAATCACCAACCGCACAAGAATCCGTCAGGCTTTGCGCACAGCCGTCTTCTTGGCGGGTGCTTTTTTGGCGACTGACGGCTTTGGCCACCACCTTCTTCGCAGCCACTTTTTTGGCCGGATCGTTGACGATGACTTTCTTCACAGCCACCTTCGCCACCGCCTTGGCAGCGGGCTTTGGGAGCGGCTCTCGGCTCGATCACTGCAGCGCTCACTTTGGCTGGCGCCTTCTTGGCAGCGACTTTTTTAGCCGGTACTTTTGCCGCCGCCGACTTGGCCGCCAGCGCCGCCTTTTGCAGTTGCGCTTTGGAGGGGAAAGCCTCGGCCACACCTTTCTTGGCGGCGTTGGAGCGCCTGATATCCGCTATCGGTTGAGCGACTGCTTTAACGGCTTTAACGGCCTTCACCTCTTTGACCGGCTTGGCGGCTTCTTTCACGACCGGCTTGACCGCGCCAAACTTGAGTCGCACCGGCTTGTCGCCCCACAATTCTTCCAGGTTGTAGTACTGCCGAAAATTGGGCTGCATGATATGCACCACAGCCTGGCCGCAATCCACAATGATCCACTCGCCATTGGTCTCGCCTTCCATGCGTGGTTTGGCAAAGCCGGCATCCCGCACCGCATCGCGCACGCTGGCGGCTAGCGCCTTGGTCTGCCGGTTCGACGTGCCCGAGGCAATGATGACCCGCTCAAACAAGGCGGACAGGTGCTCGGTATCAAACACCACAATGTCCTGGGCTTTGACGTCTTCGAGGCCATCAACAATGGCGCGCTGGAGTTTTTGGATGTCTTTTTTGACGATGGTGGGGGAGGTAGTGGTAGTCATCAAGCAGTCTGGTAAAGGTGGTGGTGGGCAATATAACGTGCAACAGGCTCAAAAACCATATCGGCAACGCTTAGATGTGCGGCAATTCGGGCCCGAATGTCGGTTGCGCTGACATCCAGGCGGGCATGAGGAGTCGCCGGAATCTCGATTTATGCGTAGTTTCTAGATCAAATTTGGCTCTAGCCCCCGTCGAATAAGCGCGAGTAGCTACGCAAATTATAGCAAGTTGCAAAATCTCCTGCCAATCATGCCAACTTGGCAACGCTTGCGCCTGGTCTTCGCCCAGAATCAAAAAGAACTCGGCCGTCGGCCACAGCGCCTTGAACTCACGCAAAGTATCCACCGTGTAGCTCGGGCCGACGCGCTCGAGTTCTCGCGCATCAACCACCACGTGGGGCAGCTCGGCAAACGCCAGTTGCGCCATGGCCAGGCGGTGTGGCGCCGGGCTCAGGGCCCGCGTCTTGTGCCAGGCTTCGCCGGTCGGCACCACACGCAACTCATCAAGTTGCAACTCGGCCAGCGCCGCCTTGACCAGCGCCACATGGGCCACATGCGGGGGGTCAAACGCACCGCCAAAGACACCGATGCGTCTCACCTCAAACCCAATCCCGGCGCACCAGGAAGCGGGTGTACAACTCGGCCTCCGGTGAACCCGTTGCAGGCACGTTCTGATACGACCAGCTTGCCAGCGGCGGCATCGACAGCAAAATGGATTCAGTGCGACCGCCCGACTGCAAGCCAAAGTGCGTGCCACGGTCCCACACCAGGTTGAACTCGACATAGCGACCGCGCCGATAAAGCTGAAATTCGCGCTCGCGTTCGCCGTAAGCCATGTTCTTGCGACGCTCGACGATCGGCAAGTAGGCCTTCAAAAACGAATCGCCGACTGCCTGCATCATGGCCAGACTGCCCTCAAACCCCAGCTCGGAAAAGTCATCAAAGAAAATGCCCCCCACGCCGCGCGGCTCGGCGCGGTGCTTCAGGTAAAAGTAGTCGTCACACCAGGTCTTGAAGCGCGGGTATTTATCATCACCAAACGGTGCCAACGTGGCCTTGCACGTGGTGTGGAAATGCCGCACGTCTTCTTCAAACCCGTAGTATGGCGTCAGGTCCATGCCGCCGCCAAACCAGCACACCTGCGTACCGTCAGCCGCTTTTGCCGCCAGCATGCGCACGTTCATGTGCACGGTGGGCACATAAGGATTGCGCGGATGGAACACCAGCGACACGCCCATCGCGTCAAACGGCGCACCCGCCAGTTCGGGGCGATGCTGTGTAGCCGAAGGCGGCAACTGGGGGCCGCTCACTTTGGAGAATCCGCAACCGGCCCGCTCGAAAACCGGACCCCCTTCCAGAATCTGCGTGATGCCCTTGCCTTGCAACAACTCACCCGCCGG